>CAZKTH010000319.1:0-3642 GCA_964555575.1 uncultured Devosiaceae bacterium
CTGGAAAATCGTTGCTTCGATCCTGTCAGGCCGACTGGTCCGCTTCGTCCAGAACCTCCGCAATAGTCACCTTGCGCCCCTCCGCCGCCGAACGCACCGCCGCATCGGCGATGGCCAGGGCCAACAGTCCGTCCTGTCCGCTGGGACTTGGCGCCGTCCTGTCCTTGACCATGCGGATGAAGCCGGCGATCTCGGCCGCGAAGGCCGCCACATAGCGGCTCATGAAGAAATCGTAGATCGGAGGCCGGTGAAAGCCGCTGGCATCGGCATGCTCGATGGTGACGGGCCGCTGGTTCTCGGCCGCCATCATGCCCTTGACGCCGAGCGCCTCGATGCGCTGGTCGTAGCCATAGGTTGCGCGGCGCGAGTTCGATACCACCGCCTGCTTGCCCGATGCGGTTTCGAGCAGGACGTTGACGCTGTCATAGTCCCCGGCCGCGCCGATCTGCTTGTCGACCAGCGCAGCACCATGGGCCGACACGGCCACCAGCGCTTCGCCCAGCAGCCATTGCGCCATGTCGAAATCGTGGATCGACATGTCCCGGAAAATGCCGCCGGAGTGGATGACATAGGACACCGGCGGCGGCGCCGGGTCGCGCGAGGTGATGTTGACCATCTCCACCGCACCGATCTCGCCCGCGTCGATGGCCGCTTTCAGGGCCGCGAAACTCGGATCGAACCGACGGTTGAAGCCGATCATCAGCTTGGCGCCGGTTTGTTCCACGACATTGAGGCACCGGCGCACCCGAACCAGACTCAGATCGATGGGCTTCTCGCAGAAAATCGCCTTGCCGGCGCGGGCGAAGCGCTCGATCAGGTCGGCATGCAGGTCCGTCGGCGTGCAGATCGCGACCGCCTCGATCGCAGGGTCGGCCGCGATCTTGTCGATGCTGGCAATGCCACAGCCATATTGTCCGGCAATTGCCTCCGCCGCCCTGGAATCGGGATCGTAAACCACGGCGAGCTCCGCATCGGGGTCGCCAAAAATGGCCCGGGCATGCACCTTGCCGATGCGCCCGGCGCCAAGCAGCGCGAACTTCACGAGCTATCTCCTCTCCTCAACCGCGGGACAGGGCCTGCGGTCCCCTATGTCGGGCCGGTTTTCCGGTTCCCGATATCGCTGATATTCCGTTTAAGCCGCTAGGTTGTCAATATATCGATTTATTGCACCGGATATGGTTGGTTAGCACCTTGATTCGGCAAGCGGTTTGGTCAGTCCTGGCGGCTTACATCGCGGATCGATCCGCGCAGTTCGAGGCTGCATTCGAGCCGTGATTCACGTGGCGGCGCGTCGTTCCCGGCGATCCGTTCGTCGAGCATCGCCACCGCCGTTTCGGCCAAGGCGGCAATGGGCTGGTTCACTGCCGATATCGGCACGGGCATCACGCGCATCCATTCCACGTCATCGAATCCGGCGATTGAGATATCCCCGGGCACGGCCAGGCCGGCTCGGGAGATCTGCTGCAGCGCCGCCAGCGTGCCCTGGATGAACAGCGACAGGATGGCCTTGGGCGGCTTGCCGGTTTCGAACCGATGCCGGAGTGCCGCCGAGGCGTTCTCCAGATCGAGTCCGCATCGCACTACTTCGATTCCCTGTGTCGCGCCATATTCTCTGGCGGCGGCGATGACGCCGGCGAGGCGGGCGTCCATGTTGGGCAGCGCCAGCGAGGTGGCGATGACTGTCAATGTGCGGTGGCCGGCCTCGAAAAACGGACGGGCGATGCACGTCGCGGTGGCGGCATTGTTGATGCCGACACTGTCGAACGGACAGTCCGGCATCACGCGATCGAGCACGACGGTCGGCATGCCGTCGTCGCGCAGGGCCGCCACGGCGGGCAGGTTTGCCGAACTCGGCACGATCAGGATGCCGGCGGCGCGGATACCGATCAGCTCCTCGATATGGCGCTCCTCGGCGGCAAGGTTCTCGTGATTGCTCACCGTGACCAGCCTGTAGCCATGCCGTTCCGCCGCGCGCTCACAGGCCACCACCAACGCACTGTAGAACGGATTGACGAAATCCGGGATGATGAGCCCCATCAGGGTGCGGCGCCCCTGGCGGAAATGTGCCGCCAGCACATCGCGCCTGTAGCCCAGAGCCTGGATCGAGGACCGCACCTTTTCGACGTTTTCGGGGCTGACCGTCTGCACGCCGCGCAGAACATTGGACACGGTACCCGCCGACAGGCCCGCATCGCGCGCAACGTCGTAGATTGTAGGTCGACCCGCGCGCTTCTCCCGGCTTTTGCGCGATCCGTCCTTTGCCATCAGGCCCTGACCTCACAATTATGTTGATGCTTTTAGGACGACCAAGTCCGGGACCGCAATACGCAACTTGGGCCTGAAGGTCTTCTGCGCGTGCCCGGTCTGCGGAGCAGCGTCATGAACCAGGCTCGCAATCGAGCAGATCGGGGCGCTCTTGGCGATGCGGTCGAAAGGCGCGTGTCCCGAAGGATGCGGAACCGGCAGCCCAATGACGATGGGGTATCGTTGTGGCCGACGATCCACATATGCCCGGACGCGGACAATCCCGGCTTGGAGCATGGGTCGCTGTTCCGATGGCCGCTTTCTTGAAACTAGGCACCTGCGGCCCGATGTGATAACCTTCCGATGCATTTCCGGATGGGCCGCCGGTTATGCAACCGTCCAAATCGATGCGACTCTACTGGTGGAGGCATGCGACAGATCTGTCTCGGGGAATTCCTATGTCCAGATCCAGATTTCCTCCTTCTTCGACGCGGTCAAAGCCCTCCCGGCTATTGGCGCGATCGGTCATTGATGAATCTGCGGAGCTGGTCGATCTCCTTTCGACCGCACCGACGTCGAAGCCTCTGAATCGACTGGCTTTGCCGGCATGTGCCTTTGCGTTTCCGCATCAATGGGATCGGATTGGCGGATGCGGTTTGGGCGCCCGGCTGCGCTGACCTTGCTGTGCCGAACCCCGGACATTCGGCCAGAACAGGCCGGTCATGCCGGGATGCTGCACCAGGTGAATTCGAAGATTAGGCGCCGCACTTTGGAGAGTCATGTACCCTCCGGCGGTGGCAACAGGAGTAGATCGTGCCGCATAAATTCAAAGTTGGTCAGACGCTGGAACTGTCTTCGTCACCGCTGCACAGCAATCGTCCGAAAGGTCCGTGCAAGATTCTTGCCTGCCTGCCTTACGAACGCGGGTCCGCTGTCTATCGCGTTCAGTGCCTCAACGAACGCAACGAGCGGGTTGTCGAGGAGATCGATCTGTCTCCGGGGTCCAACACGCAATCGACGGATGCGAAGCGCGACAGCTTGATGAGCATCGCGATCGTCAACCGAAGATAGATGCCGGCGCCGCGACGCGGCCGGGACGAGCGATCCGCCATGCCTGCCCGCCTTTCGGCCCTGCGGCGCGCAGCCCGGCGCCGGGCGATCCTGGCTGAAACCCCATGGACACGCCTGACCCGGGCTTGGCCAAGCTGTCCGCTTGTGACCGAAACGGACCTCTCTGTCGGGATTGAAGCTTGGCAACTCCGGTCTTTCCCGGTCCGGTCCGCATGGACAACCTCCTGAAAGCTCACATCCAGAGCGTTTTCAGGCGAAGTGGGTCCCGGTTTTGCGCCAACCGAGGACCGACCCGAAGGGGCAGATCGTGCCGGTGGCACGATCTGA
>CAZKTH010000320.1:0-3630 GCA_964555575.1 uncultured Devosiaceae bacterium
GGCCGGCCCGGTATGCCGGTCGAGCATCCTGTATTCCGGCGCCATGCCGCGCGCCTTCATTTCCTCGGAAAAGCTCGTCGGCACCGTCAGCGGCATCTCGATGCGCCGGGTGACGAAGGTGCCGGCCCCCTGGCGCTGCACCAGCAGTCCGTCGTTGACCAGCGATCTCATGGCGTTGCGGACGGTGACACGGGAAACCCCCAGAGCCTGGGCGAAATCGCGCTCGGGCGGCAGCACGTCGTCCTCGCCGAGTTCGCCCTCGGCAATGGCGTCGCGAATGGCGCGCTGGATGCGGTGATAGAGCGGCGCATAGCCGTCCTGATGCCGCTCGACCCGCGCCCTGGTCGCCGCGATGAGATCCTCGAAACGCTCCATGGTCCTGCACCGCATCGAAGAATGGCTTTAACGCAGAATATAACCAATCAAATACCTTTGGTCAATCTACTCCGTGCATTCGGCTAATTGGTCTTATATGGGTATTTTTGCAAAGCGGAATGCAGCGGATCCCGACATGCGCACCCTGTTACTGAAGTCCATTTGTTTTCAGTTGGATAGAAGTTGCCGGCCTGCTCCGGCAGACGGGTCCTGCGCCGGCGGAATCAGGTGACAATGCCATATGGCGCCCGGCAGGCGCGCGACGAACGGGTCAACCACGCGGAGCCGGCTAAAAAAGGCGGAACAAACAGCACCGTTCCGAAATCGTCGCCCCCTGGCTGCCTAGGATGCGTGCCGGATCGCCGCTTTTCGTTATTTGACGTGGAACGCCTGAGGATTAAATGGATGGACATCTTTGCACCAACATAATGGGTTGGTGTTTCCCCAAACTGTATGTGAGTGAACGGGGTTCCCTCAGTGACGGCGCAGCGTTTCCAAGTCTTGCTTCCGGCCCTTGTGGTGGCCGCCGCCGTCGTGATGGGCTCCGTCGCGGAAGCGCGCGCCTTTTCCCTGTTCGGACTGACGCTTTTCGAGGACCAGAGCCAGGCCGCCGCCAAGGCGGTGATCGCCGATCCGCGCAACTATGCCGTCACCGTCTCCGTCACCGGCGACCAGGGCCTTGCCGACGCCATCAGCAACGCCTCGGCGCTCTATCAGGGCCGCAATGCCCCCGCCTCGGGCGCCGCCGGACTGCTGGAAACGGCCCGCTCGGACTATCGCCGTATCGAGGCGGCGCTTTATGACGCCGGCTATTACGGGGGCACCATCTCGATCCTCGTCGATGGCAGCGAGGCGGCCAGGCTGGCACCCGACAGCACCCTCGCCGATCCGATCAAGGTCGCGATCCAGGTCGCGACCGGGCCGCAATTCCTTTTCGGCAAGGCGGAAATCGTCAATGCCGCCCCGGTGTCGGCCGGCACCGACAGCGCCATGGGCTCGCTGCAAGGCATCGGCTTTGCCGCCGGCAAGGTGGCCCGCGCCGGCACGGTGCGCCAGGCCGCCCTGATCGCGGTCGAGGCGTGGCGGCAAAAGGGCTATCCGAAGGCAAAGGTCGCCAGCCAGCAGATTGTTGCCGACCACAGGACCAACCGGCTCGACGCGGTATTGACCGTCTCGCCCGGCCCTTATGCGGTGATCGGTGTCCTTTCGGTCGACGGCGCCAAGACGGTCGATACCGGTTTCATCGTCCGACAGGCCGGCCTCGTTCCGGGCAAACCCTTTGATCCGGGCAGCATCGTCCGTGCCCGCGAGCGGCTGGCCGGGCTCGACCTGTTCAGTTCGATCAAGATCGCCGAGGCCGACAAGGTCGACGCCAACGGCACCCTGCCCCTGACCATCCTCGTGCAGGAACGCAAACCGCGGCGGATCGGCGTCGGCGCCAACTTCTCGACCACGGACGGGCTCGGGCTCGAGACCTATTTCCTGCACCGCAACCTTTTCGGTCAGGGCGAGCGACTGAAGCTCACCGCCAAGCTCGCCGGCATCGCCTATCCGGTCAATTCGGCCGATTTCGACTATTATTTCGGCGGCACCTTCACCAAGCCCGGCATCATCACGCCGGACACCGACCTTGTCGCCGACCTCACGGCCCAGCGCACCGTGCTGACCCACTATACCGAAACCTCGATCGACGGCAGGCTGGGACTGTCGCAGCGTTTTTCCAAACAGCTCAGCGCCGAGGCCGGCATCGAGTTCAAGCAGGGCAATTTCTACGATACGCTGTACGGGACGCGGGACTTTTCCGTCTTCAGCACCTATGGCAGCGTCACCTACGACACCCGTGACAACCCGACCGATGCGACCAAGGGCATCTATGCCAGCCTGACCGCGGAGCCTTTCTACGAAGCCCAATACGGCAACCCCGCCCTGCTGCTCGAGGGCGAGACCCGTGGCTATCTCGGCTTCGGCGACGGCGGCCGCTTCGTGCTGGCCGGGCGGCTGAAGGCCGGTCTGCTGTTTGGGCCGTCCATCGCCGAAACCCCGCCGGACATGCTGTTCTTTGCCGGCGGCGGCGGCTCGGTGCGCGGCTACGCCTACCGCTCCATCGGCGTTGCCGGGCCGGGCGGTACCGTCACCGGCGGCAAGTTCCTGACCGAGGCCTCCCTCGAGGCGCGCCTGAAGCTCAACGACACCTACGGCGTGGTCGGTTTCGCCGATGCCGGCTACGTCACCGCCGACAATTTCGTCGGCCTTGGTGAAGGCACGCGCGTCGGCGTCGGCGTCGGGCTCAGATACTACACCGGCTTCGGGCCGCTCAGGCTCGATTTCGCCGTGCCGCTCAACAAACGTCCGGGCGATGCCGATTTCGCCCTTTATGCCGGCATAGGACAGGCGTTTTGAAGCGGCTCGCATTGCTCATCCTGGTACTGGTCGCCAGCGCCGTCGCCGTGCCGCTGATCGCCCAGGAAACTGCCGGCCAGTCAAAGGACTGGTTCATCCAGTTCGTCGAAGGCCAGCTTTCGGCGCCCGACCGGCAGATCTCCATTTCGGGCATTGACGGCATCCTTTCCTCGGACGTGACCATTCCCGAAATCACCGTCTCGGATTCCAGGGGCGTCTGGCTGAGGATCAAAAACGCATCTCTCAACTGGGATCAGGGTGCCCTGCTCACCGGCCGGCTGCAGATCAACAAGCTGAGCGCCGACAGCATCGACTATATCCGGCCGGCCATCCCCTCGTCCGGCGGGATCGGCCTGCCCTCGCCCGAGGCGCAGCCACCCCAAATACCGCAGTTTCCGGTTGCCATCGTCCTCAACGATCTCTCGGTGCCGCGCGTCACTTTCGGCAAGCAGGTGTTCGGGCTCGGCTCGGAACTCGCGCTTCAGGGCAGCCTGCAACTCATCGACGGGTCGCTCGCCACCAAGCTCGACATCACCCGCAAGGACGGGCCGGGCGGCACCCTGGCCCTCATGCTCAAATATGACCGGCAGAGCCAGAATGCCGACATCAATCTCAAACTCAACGAGCCGCCCAACGGCCTGATCGTCAATGTGCTCGGCATGGAGGGCAAGCCGGGCCTTTCCCTCAGCCTTGCCGGCTCGGGGCCGCTTTCCTCCCTCAAGACCGACATGCACCTCGACGTCGGCGGCAAGCGCGCCCTCACCGGCACGGCTCAGCTGACGCGGGCGAGCGATGGACTGAAGGTCGATGCCGAACTCGGCGGCCCGGTCGCCGATCTCGTGCCCGTCGCCTCCA
>CAZKTH010000321.1:0-3579 GCA_964555575.1 uncultured Devosiaceae bacterium
CCCATATAGTCGAGGATGCCAAACTGGGCGCCCCCGATGCCGATTTCGGAAACGGAAGCGCAGGCGATCCTGCATCAGGTGCAGGAAGGCGTCGAGCATCCCAAGCCCTCGATCACCTTCGAGGTCGGCGAGCAGGTGCGCGTCGCCGACGGGCCCTTTGCCAGCTTCAACGGCTTTGTCGAGGAAGTCGACGAGGAGCGCGCCCGCCTCAAGGTCGAGGTGTCGATCTTCGGCCGGCCGACGCCGGTCGAGCTGGAATACGGTCAGGTCGAGAAAGTCTAGACCCGGCCAGGCCCCGGATTGCCGGGGTGGAGCCCTAGGGCTTCGGTAAAGCGTGGGAGAGGGCGGCGAGCGCCATATCGCCGGCTTTGAGCTCGGACCACGCCTCCTTGAACCGCCCCTCGGGGCAAACTGAAAGGACGATCATGGCCAAGAAAATCGTAGGCTATATCAAACTGCATGTGCCGGCCGGCGCCGCCACGCCGTCGCCGCCGATCGGCCCGGCCCTGGGTCAGCGCGGTCTCAACATCATGGAGTTCTGCAAGGCCTTCAATGCGGCGACGCAGGACAAGGAAAAGAACACCCCGATCCCGACCCGCATCACCGTTTATGCCGACAAGAGCTTCACCTTCGAGATGAACCTGCCGCCGGTGACCTTCCTCATCAAGCAGGCGATGAACGTGACCTCCGGCTCCAAGAGGCCGGGGCACGAGATCGCCGGCACGCTGACCTCGGCGCAGGTGCGCGACATCGCCGAAAAGAAGATGAAGGATCTCAACGCCGATACGGTCGAGGCCGCCATGGCCCAGGTTGCCGGTTCCGCCCGCTCCATGGGCATCCAGGTGGAGGGCTAGACGATGAGCAAAATCGGAAAGCGTATCAAGGCTGCCGCCGAGGGCATCGACCGCAAGAAGCTCTATGCCATCGCCGAGGCCGTGCCGATGGTCAAGGCGCGCGCCAATGCCAAGTTCGACGAGACGGTCGAGATCGCCATGAATCTCGGCGTCGATCCGCGCCACGCCGACCAGATGGTCCGCGGCGTCGTCAACCTCCCGAACGGCACCGGCAAGACGGTACGCGTCGCCGTGTTCGCCAAGGACGCCAAGGCTGACGAGGCCAAGCAAGCCGGCGCCGACATTGTCGGGGCCGACGATCTCGCCGCCGACATCCAGGCCGGCAACATCAATTTCGACCGCTGCATCGCCACTCCGGACATGATGCCGATCGTCGGGCGCCTCGGAAAGATCCTCGGCCCGCGCGGCATGATGCCGAACCCCAAGGTCGGCACGGTGACCCCTGATGTCGCTGGCGCCGTCAAGGCGGCCAAGGGCGGTGCCGTCGAGTTCCGCGTTGAAAAGGCGGGCATCCTGCATGCCGGCGTCGGCAAGGCGTCCTTTACCGACGAGGCGCTTGTCGAGAACATCAAGACCTTCGCCGACGCGGTGAACAGGGCCAAGCCGTCTGGCGCCAAGGGGACCTATATCAAGAAGGTCGCCGTCTCCTCGACCATGGGCCCCGGCGTCCATATCGATCCCTCGAGCGTGCTGAACTAGGCGCTGGGGATTTTGCGTTTCCGAACGGCCTTCGGGCCGTCCGGCAAGCCCGGAAGGCTCCGGCCCGAAGGGAAAAGACCTGTCCGAGACTGCAGGCGAGGGGCCCTGGGCCCGCTCTTAATTCGAAAGGGCCTGCAATAGACGGGGAGAGAAACGGAATTCCGGCCGGCCTTGCCGGCCAGGGGTTTCGGTTCGATCCGAACCGATTGCCGCGCTGCCCTTTTGGGCATCCGGGGCCGGTTGACAGGCACTGAACCGTCGGTCCTGTCGCCGGATGCTCCGGCAAACGAACCGGCAATTGGAGCGCATCGGGCCTCCGGGCTGGATGCAGATGTGGAGAGAAGCAGTGGATAGAGCGGAAAAAGCGGAGCTCGTCGACTCGCTGGCCGAGGCCTTCAAGGGCTCGGGTGCGATCGTTGTGGCTCACTATGCCGGTCTTACCGTCGCCGAGATGGAAGGTCTGCGCGTGCAGATGAAGCAGTCCGGCGCTCAGGTCAGGGTCGCCAAGAACCGCCTTGCCAAGCTCGCTCTTAAGCAAACCGAAAATGCGGACATTTCGGGCCTGTTCACTGGTCCGACGCTTGTCGCCTATTCGGAAGACCCGATCACCGCGCCTCGTATCGCGGTGAAGTTCGCCGACAAGAACAAGAAGTTGATCATTCTTGGCGGCGCCATGGGTCGGACCGAACTCGACGCCGATGGCGTCAAGGCGCTGGCGGAACTGCCCTCGCTCGACGAATTGCGCGCAAGGCTCGCCGGCCTTGTCAAACAGCCGGCAACCAAGATCGCATCCGTCCTGCAGGCGCCCGGCGGCCAGATCGCCCGGGTCTTGTCGGCTTATTCGGACAAGGGTGAAGCGGCATAAGGCTTCGCGACCCTTTTCACATATCGAACCGAACCCAAATCTGAAGGTAGAAAAATGGCTGATCTTGCAAAACTCGTTGACGATCTGTCGGCGTTGACCGTTCTCGAGGCGTCCGAACTGTCGAAGATGCTCGAGGAGAAGTGGGGCGTTTCCGCCGCGGCTCCGGTGGCCATCGCCGCCGTTGCCGGCGCAGCGCCGGCCGAGGCCGTCGAGGAAAAGACCGAATTCGACGTCGTCCTGGCGGAAATCGGCGCCCAGAAGCTCAACGTCATCAAGGAAGTGCGTGCCATCACCGGTCTCGGCCTGGCCGAGTCCAAGGCGCTGGTCGAAAGCGCTCCCAAGGCGATCAAGGAAGGCGTCTCCAAGGCCGAGGCCGAAGAACTCAAGGCCAAGATCGAGGCGGCTGGCGCCAAGGTTGAGCTCAAGTAGGCAGGGCTTGCTTGAACGAAATCCTCGGGCAAGCGTAGCGCGACCCGAGGATCGAAACGTTCAAATCCCCGCGATCCGGGGACCGCAAATCGGGGGATCGACGGCAAACCGCCGATCCCGACTCCGCCTCGATCGCGAGGCCGGATGCCGCAAATTGCGGTGCATACAGGATCGGTTGCGGATTTCGGGTCCGCCATGATCTTGACGCAAATAGGGAATCGGAACCTGCTAGGCGATTCAGCGCAATGCAGGTGTCGAACAACAGCTGGGAACGGGCACCTGTCCCAAGGGCCGACGGCGGATGGTCGGTTTTTCGGACAATTGCTTTCCTGACATTGATATCCGAGGAGCTTTTATGGCTACCACTTTCAACGGCCGCCGGAAGGTACGCAAGTCCTTCGGCAGCATTCGCGAAGTCACGGAAATGCCCAATCTGATCGAGGTGCAGAAGGCCTCCTACGATCAGTTCCTGCTTGTCGACGAACCCAAGGGCGGACGCCACGACGAAGGCCTGCAGGCGGTCTTCAAGTCCGTCTTCCCGATCTCGGATTTCTCCAACACCGCCAGCCTCGAATTCGTCCGTTACGAATTCGAGCTGCCCAAATATGACGTCGAGGAATGCCGGCAGCGCGACATGACTTTCGCTGCGCCGCTCAAAGTCACCCTCCGCCTCATCGTCTTCGAGGTCGACGAGGAGACTGTAGAGCAGCCCCAGACGCCGATGCCCGAGGC
>CAZKTH010000322.1:0-3568 GCA_964555575.1 uncultured Devosiaceae bacterium
TGCATTCGATCTTGGCAGGACCGATCTCGTTGTTCAGACAGCCGTTTCCGGCCCCTTGGCGATGGTGCAGGCCGTCGCCGATAGAGGGCGACTGGTTGCGCTGCATGCCAACATCCGTCTTCGGGAAGGCGTTGGGGGCGGTGCGTCGCTGAAGGAAAGCATCTTCGTGCCGGGTTTGCTGCAGATCGTTGCCCGGCTCGTCTCTCATCTTTGTTGGCACGGCGGCCTGTCGATGGACGTCATTCTATCCCCGGGTGGTCCGGTCGTCATCGATGTGAATCCGCGCCTCGTGGAGCCGGGGAACGCATTGGCATCCGGCGTGGATCTGGTCGGCGCGATGCTCGCGCTCGATCACGCAACTCCTGATGACAGCGCATTGACGGGTCGCGCTGGTGTCCGTACCCGCCAGACACTGCTTGCCGTGCTCGGGGCGGCCCGCGATGACGGGCCGAGGCGCGCAATCATCCGCGAGGCATGGAACGCTATCCGCGCAAAGGGCCCCTATCTCGGTTCGACGGAGGAACTGACCCCTGTGCGTGGTGATCCGGCGGCTGCACTTCCGCTGATGGTAGCGCTGGCTGCAACCTTGATCCACCCGGCGATCTGGAAGAAATTCCACGCCGGGGCGGTGGGACCTTATGCGCTGACACCGGACGCCTGGCAGCAAATCATCGATGTGTTTTCGTCCAACGAAGGCACAGGACAGGCGCAATAGGACCGGACAAAGTCGCGCAGATGTCCGCCGGCAGAGGAAGCCGACTGCTATCTCATATGCCCGTAAATACTCTCGGCTCTCAGATCGTCCTCTATGCGGAAGCGGTGATTGGCCGGTGGGTGGGCGCGCTGTTCGCAGTCCATGCGCGGGCAGATGCGGCAGGAAACCCCGACCGGCACGGCCAGGGATTCATTGGTCAGATCCATCCCGTCCGAATAGACCATCTGCCGGGCGAAGGCGATGTCGCAGCCCAGGCCGATCGACATGTGCCGCCGGACCGAATTGTAGCGGTGCCCGCCCTTTTCGAAGGCGTGGGCGATGCAGAAGAAGGTGTCGCCGTTCGGCATGCGGGAGATCTGCACGTTGATCTGGCCCGGCTGCAGAAAGGCCGAATAGACGTTCCAGCGCGGGCAGGCGCCGGCATGGCGCGGAATGTGGATGCCCGAAAGGGAAAAGCGCTTGGAGATGTTGCCGGCGATGTCGGTGCGGATGAGATGCAGCGGAATCCCCTGCGCGCCGGGACGCTGCAGCGTCGTCATGCGGTGGCAGACCTGCTCGAAGCTGGCCGAGAAGCGCCGCATCAGCCGCTCGATGTCGTAGCGCGTCTCGCGGCAGGCGCGAAGGAAGGGCTGATAGGGCATGATCAGCGCCGCGGCGAAATAGGAGGCCAGTACGTTGCGGGCCAGGGCCGGGGCGTCGCTGTCCTCGGAAAAGCGGGCCGAGACGATTTCGTCGATCGCCTGCGCCGCGACGAGATGGGCGGTGTGATGCGCCACGGAGAACAGGGCGCTTTCGACCGACAGCAGGTCGGAGACCTCGATGATCCGGCCGTGATCGCCAAGCCTCAGCGCCATGCCGTGCGGCAGCGAGACGTAGTGCCATTCGATGCCGAAAACGTTCTGCAGCCAGGCGCGAAAGCCGATCTCGAACACGTTCGAGGAATTGTCGATGTCGTGCCGCACCCGTTCGGCCGCTTCCTCGATTTCGGGGAAATGATTGGCGTGTTCCTGCAGGAAATCGGAAATGGCGTCGGTGGCACGGTGAAAGACCCGTTCGGCCGTCTCGGTGTTGAGGCCGATCTGGCCGCGCTCGCGATAGTCGCGATATTTGTCGAAAAGCCGCAACACGGTACGGGCCACCGCCGGATTGGTGCGGGCGAATTCGCGGACGTCCTGATTGGTCAGGTCCTCGTCGGCAAAGACCTCGTCGCCGAACACTTCCATCAGGTCGCCGGCCAGGCGCGCGTCGTCGCTTTCGGCCAGCTCTCCAGCCTCGACGCCGAAATAGCCGGCAATGGTCAGAAGCAGCGAAACATTGACGTTGCGGCGGTTGTGCTCGATCAGGTTGAGATAGCTAGGGGAAATGCCGAGCGCCGAGGCGAGATCGGCCTGGGTGATGTGGCGCTGCCGCCTCAAACGCCGGATCTTGCCGCCGATCTTGAGATGTTCCCCGTCGCGCATTCCTGTCTCCCGCAGCGCAATACCACCTGACACAACCAAATTGGTGTCCGCCTTTTCCTGCCGGATATCTCCGCATGAAAATTTTCAAACTTTACAACTCGACAATCCGGCCCTTGCAGGGATTTACACCTTTACAGGCGCCGGAGGCGATTATTCTTGCCAATCATCGGCGAATGTCAAACCTTTACATTACGCATTTTGCACGGAGGAAGAAATGCCCGGCCAACGCCATACCAATATCGGCCCGGAGCCGCATCCGGAGGAATATGTCACCATTATCGGCCCATCCATGAGCGAGGTCATGCGCCAGTTCCAGACCCAGGGTCTTGATGCCGAAGGCTATACCATCACCGGCCGCATCGACCGCCATCGCTTCGAGATGGCCGACGCCACCGGCGTGCATCACCTTTTCGGCGGCAAGCCGATGCTGGCCGCGACCTTCATGCGCCGCGTCGCAGCCTAAAACGCGACCCGCGTCGGCCGTCCGCAGGGGCGCGCGCGACGTACCAAACCCCAGACGAACCCCATTCGCTTCGGGCAGCCGGCTCCGTCCGCTCCCGACACGCAACCCCCTTATGCCGATTCCGGAGATTGACATGCTCGAACGTACGCCGAACCGCCCGACCGAATTCCCCACGCCCGACTGGGCCCCGAACCGCTGGGACAACATCGCCCGCAGCTTTACGCCGGAGGATGTCGCTCGCCTGTCCGGCTCGCTGCCCATCCGCCACACCCTGGCCGAGAACGGCGCCAGAAAGCTCTGGCAACTGCTGCACACCGAGGATTACGTGCCGACCCTTGGCACCTTCACCGGCAATCAGGCGGTGCAGCAGGTCAAGGCCGGTCTCAAGGCCATCTATTTGTCCGGCTGGCAGGTCGCGGCCGACGCCAATTCCTCGGGCAACATGTATCCGGACCAGTCGCTCTATCCGGTCGACAGCGTCCCGGCCGTGGTCAAGCGCATCAACAAGGCGCTGCAGCGGGCTGACCAGATCCAGACCATGGAGCGGCTCGACGGGCTCGCGACCACCGACATCGATTTCTTCGTGCCGATCATCGCCGACGCCGAGGCCGGGTTCGGCGGCGCCCTCAATGTCTTCGAACTGATGAAGGCGATGATCGAGGCCGGCGCCGCCGCGGTGCATTTCGAGGACCAGCTGGCGGCCGAAAAGAAGTGCGGGCATCTCGGCGGCAAGGTGCTGGTGCCGACCTCCCAGCAGATCAAGACGCTCAATTCGGCCCGTCTGGCCGCCGACGTCATGGGGGTGCCGACCCTGATCATGGCCCGCACCGACGCCGAGGCGGCGACGCTGATCACCTCGGATGTCGACGACTGCAATCGGCCGTTCCTGACCGGCGAGCGTACCGAGGAAGGCTTCTATCATGTCAGGAA
>CAZKTH010000323.1:0-3527 GCA_964555575.1 uncultured Devosiaceae bacterium
CCAGGGGGTGACCATCGATCCGGACATCCTCAGGATCGCCGACAACGCGCCGCTGATCCTTTCCGTTCACCGCGAGCTCGATGCCCTGCGCGAGGAGGCGACCGAGGGCTTCAGGATCGGCACCACCAAGCGTGGCATCGGCCCGGCCTATGAGGACAAGGTCGGCCGCCGTGCCATTCGCCTCACCGATCTGGCCGAGCCGGACGAGCTGATGCCCAAGGTGCAGCGGCTGATGAGCCATCACAATGCGCTGCTGCGCGGCATCGGCCTGAAGGAAATCGATCCGCAGACCATCTTCGACGAGCTGATGGGCGTCAGGGACGCGATTCTGCCCTTTGCCGGGCAGGTCTGGAGGATTCTCGCCGAAAAGCGCCGCGAAGGCGCCCGCATCCTGTTCGAAGGGGCGCAAGGGGCGCTGCTCGACAACGATCACGGCACCTACCCCTATGTTACCTCCTCGAACACCGTCGCCGGCAACGCCGCGGCCGGTTCCGGCCTCGGACCGGGAGCGATCGATTACGTGCTCGGCATCACCAAGGCCTACACCACGCGTGTCGGCGAAGGCCCGTTCCCGACCGAACTGTTCGACGAGACGGGCGAATATCTCGGGGCAACCGGCAAGGAATGGGGCGTCAACACCGGCCGCAAGCGCCGCTGCGGCTGGTTCGACGCGGTCCTCGTTTCCCAGACGGTCAAGACCTCGGGCATCAACGGCATCGCTCTGACCAAGCTCGACGTGCTTGACGGCCTCAAGGAAATCAAGGTTTGTGTCGGCTACAGGCTTGACGGCCACATTATCGACTATTTGCCCGCGTCTATGGGCAAACAGGCCCGGGTCGAACCCGTCTATGAGACGCTCGAAGGCTGGAGTGAAACCACGGCAGGTGCGCGCAGCTGGGCGGAGTTGCCGGCGCAGGCTGTGAAATATGTGCGGTATGTAGAGGAACTCATCGGGGCACCCGTGGCGCTTTTGTCCACAAGTCCGGAACGTGCTGACACCATTATGGTCCACGACCCGTTCCAAGATTGAGTTTTTTTCGCTACAAGACCGCTACTGAAGAGTGAGCTGCTTCGTCGCGCATGGCGGACTATAGGGACTTGTTGCGCCGGGCCATTGAGGCCCTGCCCGAAAACAACGGCAATGCTCGTCGCCAGGTCTATGACAAGGCGAGGGCGGCATTGCGCAAACAGCTTGACGCCATTCAGCCGGAACTGCCGAGCCGCGAAAAGACTCATCACCGCCTGCAGCTCGAGGAGTGCATTCGCGAGGTCGAGCAGGAAGCGACCGAGCGCATCCTTTCCGGATTGTCGCAACTCGAACTCGATCCCGAGGATTTCGCCAGTCCCGAAGTCAGCCTGGCGGAGCCGGAACCCGAACCCGAAATCGATGACGGCCACGAACTGACCGATTCGACATCGGACGACCTGGCGCCGGCCGAAACGGAAGCGCCCGAGCCGGTTGCGGCAACGTCGATGCCCGGGGAGCCGGCAGAGGATCAGGCCGAATCCGGGGATGTCGAGCCACCGGCACCAGCCGAGGAGGCTCCGGCCGAAGCGGAGCCGGCAGAGACCGGTACGCCGGCTGAAGCCGAGTCCGGGGCAGAGTCCGAAACGGAAGCGGAATCCATCCCGGCACCGGAAGCCGAAGACGGGCATCCGGCGTCCGAAGAAACGGCGGCGGCGCCCGCCGGGGAAAACATAACGCCTGAGGAGGTGCACGAGACTCCGTCGGCCGAAGCAGCCGCAGGCGAGATCGAGGTGCCAGAAGCTTCCGAACCGGCGGAAACGCTCGAATCGGTACCGCCGCCGTCGGCGCATGTCGAGGCGGATGTGGCGGAAGCCGCTGCCGTCATCGACGCCGCCGCCGCTGCGTCAAAGCAGAATGCGATCTGGTCGCGCTTCACCTCGAAACCTGCCACGGCCGAATCCGGCGGCAAATCGCCGGCGGTGAAGGCGGAACCGGCCATGTCGAGCGAACGCGAAGTCGAGCTCGATGGCGATCCGCAGACCGCGATCGATCACGCCATCGCCGTTCTCGACCGCGAGGCGGGCGGCGGGGCGCTGAGTGAAGCCACCATCGAGACGACGGATCCCGATCTTGCCGATCTCGGTTTCGCCCGCACCGAAGCCGAGAACGAAGGCGGCAGCAGCCCGGCGCTGACCATCTTCCTGGTTCTGGTGCTGCTGCTTCTGGCCGGTGCCGGTGGCGCCAGCTACTGGGCCTGGCGGGAGGGCTATCTCGACTTGTCCAATCTGTTCGGCGGCGATACGGCCGCCACGGTCAGCCAGACCGCGATGGCGCCGGACAGCACCGCTTCGACGCCGCCCACCGAGCCGATCCGTCAGATCGATTCGGCGGCGTCTGCCGCCAACGGCACCGAGACGGTCGAGCCAAGCGGACCGGGCAACACGGCGGCGACGCCCGATGTGGTGGAAACGCCGGCGACCGGGTTGCAGCAGGCAGACACGACTGGAACCGACACGACCGGAACCGCTGCGGCGGCAAATGGCGACGCGCTCGCCCTGGCGCCGACCGATACCGGCAGCGCCACCATGCCGGCCATGGATGAAGGCAGCGGTACGGTCGGCAACACCACGACGCCGGCCGCCACGACGAACGGCGGAGCCGCCGATGCCGCCACAGCCGCCAACGCCGCTGCCAACGTTGCCGAACCAGCCGCCGAGGACAAGACCGAGGACCGTCTGCCGGTTGCCGACGCGGCAAACGCGGCGACGCCCGACAGCAACAATCAGGCGACGTCGAATGCGGAAGCCATGGCCGAGGGCAGCCAGTCGCTTCTGCTCGAAGCTTCGGACCAAGCCAATGCCGGAGCGGTGCCGTTCTCCGGAACGGTTGAATGGACACGCGGCGTCGACGAACTCGGGCAGCCGACGCTTCAGGCGACGGCCAATATCCCCGCCCGCAACATGAGCGTCAGCCTCCTGATCCGCAAGAATTCCGATCCGAGCCTGCCGGCGAGTCATCTGATCGAAATCGACTTCAAGGTTTCCGACAGTTTCATCGGCGGCGGCATCGCCCGTATCGCCGGCATCCTGATGAAGAACGAGGAACTGGTCCAGGGCGTGCCGCTGGTCGGGGCGTCGGCGCGGGTCGTTGGCAACAATTTCCTGTTCGCCCTGAGCGCCGCCCGCCAGGACGTCACCAGCAATGAAGAACTGCTGAGGTCGCGCAAATGGATGGATCTGGCCATCATCTATTCGACCGGCAAGCAGGCGATCCTCACCCTGGAAAAGGACGACAAGGCCAGCGCCCTGTTCGATGAGGTGATGGCGGTCTGGTCTCCGCCGCCGGCCGCGACCACCGACACCGCGCCGGCCGCGACCGGTACGCCGGCGACGACCGATGCGGCACCGGCCCATGCCGCGCCGGCGACGCCGTAGGTCTGTATCGATTTTTCGAGCCGTTTGCGCGCCTAGAGCGGATCAGCTTTTGACGGAATTGCCACCTTTCTCCCTCCCCTTGATGGGGAGCGACTGTCTTGGAGGTCAAGCTGTTTGCCACGGTC
>CAZKTH010000324.1:0-3501 GCA_964555575.1 uncultured Devosiaceae bacterium
GATTTCGCCTTCAGTGATCGACTCGCAGCGGCAGATGATCCGGCCATAGAGCGGATTGGCCGCGATGAGCCTTTGCCGCTCGTTTGCGCTCAATTCGGCGAATTTCGGCCGGACCGGATTGACCGGCATGTAGGTCGGGTCCGGCACCAGTTTCAAACCGGCTTCGGCAAGAGATTCGACGATGGTTTCGGCGATGGCCGGGGCGGCGGTCAGGCCCGGCGACTGGATGCCGGCGGCGTGCACCAGCCCGCTTGTGACGGGCGACGGACCGATGACGAAATCCTTGCCCGCGACGGCCCTGATACCGGCGAATTCGGTGATGGCGTTGCCGAGCGGCAGGTTCGGCACCATGCGCCGGGCGCCCGCGATGATTTCGGCGAATCCGCCGCGGGTGGTTTCGTGATCCTCCGGATTGTCGATCTCGCTGGCGTTCGGGCCGATGAAGACATTGCCGTGAACGGTCGGCGATACGAGGATCCCCTTGGACAGTCTGGTCGGGGTCGGAAAGACGACCGTGTTCACCAGATCGCTGACGGAGTGGTCGAAAAGTACATATTCGCCGCGCCGCGGCGTGATGGTGAAGCTCGTGTCGCCGGCCATCGCCGCGACCTCGCCCGAATGGACTCCGGCGGCGTTGACGACGAAACCCGTGGCGATGCGTCCGAGCGTGGTCGTGACGGCGATCACTTTGCCGTCCTCGACATCGATGCCGGTGACCGCGCATTCGGTGATGATGCGGGCGCCGTTGAGAATGGCGTTTTCGGCGAAGGCGACCGTCGCCGTGAACGGGCAGACGATGGCGGCCGTCGGCGCCCACAGCGCGCCGGTGACATCCGGCGACAGGTTGGGCTCGTGCTTGAGAACCTGGTCGCGCCCCCACAGGGCCAAGCCGGTCAATCCGTTTTCGATGCCGCGACGGCGCAGCGCCTCCAGAGAGTCGCGCTGCGTCTCGTCGAGCGCCACGACCAGCGATCCGGTCCGGCGCCGCGGGATTCCGAGGTCCTCGCTGATCGTCTGGTAGAGGCGGGCGCCGCGCACGTTCAGGCGCGCCTTCCAGGTTCCCGGTTCGGCATCGAACCCGGCATGCAGGATGCCGCTATTGGCCTTGGAGGTGCCCATGGCGACGTCGGGGGCGCGTTCGAGCAAAACGACACTGAGGCAATAGCGGGACAATTCGCGCGCGATGGCGCACCCGACCACGCCGCCGCCAATCACCACGACATCCGCTTGTTTCGGAAGCCGACCCGAAGCAAATGCCTCAAGCATGTGAATTCCCCTGTGACCGCGAGCGAGGCAACCACCAAGCGGCGTACGACCTCGGCTCGAACTCGCGGAAACTATCGCATTCAGTTTCTGAATGTTCGATTTCCATCAATAACGAAACTAGATCAACACAATCGAAATCACAACGAAAATAGGCGAGCGTCAACCACGCTTCCATCAGGTTTGCGGCTTTGTGGCGACCGAGCGCCGTCGATACGCCTGCGGAAAACAGGGCAGACGATCAAGGGGCATGCAGGTTAAGGAATCCATGCGATTTCAGAGACTTGCAGCCGACTGGTCGGCATACGGGGTATCGCTTCATCGGAACAAGGGCAGGATACCGGCCGAGGTCGACTTCATACGTTCGGGAGTGGTTCCGAACGGCGCGGCGCGACTTTCAGTCTCACCATCGGCGAAATTCCTCCGACCGGAGGATGTAGACGTCCGTTCCGGGGGGTCTGACCCGGCTCTGCGGCTTCAACCAGGACCGCCGCCAAAGTGCCTGCGTCAAAACATGACGCGCCCTAATCGTCGGTGTCGCCAGTCTCCGCGCCGTCGGGTTCCGCCGGGTTGAGCTGTTGGGATTGAGCCGACTCCCGGTCGGCTGCGGTTTCGATGAGCTGGACTTTTTCGCGCGCGCACAGCACCCTGAACGCTTGGGACGGTACCTTGTCGGTCACGAAGACATCGATTTCGCTGAGGTGCCCGATCCGCGTTGACGCTCTGCGGGTGAATTTGCTCGAATCGGCGACGAGGATAACGGTTCGCGCATTGGCGATGATCGTCTTTGCGACCTGTATTTCGCGCACGTCGAAATCGAGCAAGGCGCCATCCGCATCGATTGCGGAAACACCGATGACGGCAAAATCGACCTTGAAATTGCGGATCATGTCGACCGCAAGCGAGCCCACGATCCCCCCATCCGATCGCCGAACAGGACCGCCGGCAATAACGATGTCGATTCCCTCGAGGGGATAAAGCATCGAGGCCACGTGAAGATTGTTGGTGATCAGCAAGAGCCCGGTGTGGTGCATCAGGGCATGTGCGACTTCCTCTGTCGTTGTGCCGATGTTGAGGAAAAGCGACGAATTGCTCGGAATCAGCGCCGCCGCCGCCCGCCCGATTTCCCTCTTCTCGATCTCCGCTATCGAACGGCGCGCCTGATAGGCGAGGTTCTGGACGCTCGACGCTATTATGGCGCCACCGTGTACTCGGTCCAGAAGCCGACGATCGCCGAGTTCTTTCAAGTCTTTTCTGATTGTTTGCGGCGATACGCCAAAATGAGATGAAAGATCTTCGACATTTACGCGGCCGGTCTTGCGCGCGAGGTCGATTATCTCTTGCTGACGCGCCGCTTGCATCGCTCGTCGACTTTCGTTTTCTTTCGTTGTGTCATGAGCATATATCTCTCTTTCTCAACGCCTGACAACATCGCTGCAGGCCGCGCTCGTTGCGATAAAACACACCCGATCGGACCTCGCCGCCGTCCCTGCGGCTCGGCGGTCGAATGGATATCGGTCCTGCACAACAAGGGTTCGGCGTCCCGCTCACGGCGGCGGCCTGATCCACCATTCCGATGGAGGAGGGGTTCAATACGTGTCCATCAAGTACACAGAGCGCCTCGCCGAAGCCGGGATCGAGCCTTCGGTGGGCAGCGTCGGCGACGGCTGCGACAACACCTTGGCCGAGACGATCAACGGCCTCTACAAGGCCGAGGTCATTCACCGGCGGGGACCCTGGCGTTCATTCGAGTCCGTCGAGTTCGCCACCCTCGAATGGGTCGACTGGTTCAACAACCGCCGCCTTCTCGAGCCGATCGGCAACATCCCGCCGACCGAAGCCGAACAACGCTACTACGTCTTGCTGGACGACCAGACCATGGCGGGTAACTCACATCAACCGGCCTCCGGCAATCCCCGGGCGGTTCGCCTCCTGGCCACCCGGTAGTCGCTGGTTCGCAAAGCGATGCGGAAATGACTCGGATAGGCGCGGGTGGCGACCAAACGACGGGAGAATCGCTTCTGAAAAAAGTATCGCCCGTCTTTTCGGATAATGTAAGCAGCAAGGCTCATGACCGGTTTTCCACAGATCAGGGTGTACCTGAAGGTGATACGTATCCGGCCACGGGCTACCACTTTGGCGATAACCTGTTGATATTCAGATAGAATTTTCGGGCAGATTAAGTGGTAGCGGAGGAGGGACTTGAACCCCCGACACGCGGATTATGATTCCGCTGCT
>CAZKTH010000325.1:0-3498 GCA_964555575.1 uncultured Devosiaceae bacterium
GTCGCATCGCTTTTTGCGCAAAACCGGGACCCACTTTTGCGCACGATGCTCTAATAGGCCGCGTCGGTGAACACGCGCGCGATGTCGCCGGACCAGGCGCCGTGATAGAGATCGAGCAGGCGGCGGGCGCGGGGCTTGCACAGGGTCAGGGTATTCTCGATCGGGCTCAGATAGACCGACTCGTCCGCCCCTTCCCAGTTGAGATTGGCGCGCGCCTTCAGTCCGGCATGGGCGATGTCGACGGTCTGGCGGGCGATTTCGAAAAGGGTGCCGTCGCGGAACGGCATCCTCAGGCCCCGGCGCGGCACGCCATTGCGCATGGTCTGTCGCTCTTCCTCGGTCCAGTCCTTGACCAGGTCCCAGGCGGCGTCGAGGGCGCTCTGGTCGTAGAGGAGTCCGGCCCAGAAGGCCGGCAGGGCGCAGATATCCTGCCACGGCCCGCCATCGGCGCCGCGCATCTCAAGGAAGGATTTGAGCCGCACCTCGGGGAAGATGGTCGACAGGTGGTCGTCCCAGTCGGCCCTGGTCGGCTTCTCGCCGGGGATCTGCTCGAGCTTGCCCTCGAGAAAGGCACGGAAGCTCTCGCCGGTGACATCGATGTACCTGCCCTGGCGGCGGACGAAATACATCGGCACGTCGAGGGCATAATCGACATAGCGCTCGAAGCCCATGCCGTCCTCGAAGGCGAAGGGCAGCATGCCGGTGCGATCCGGATCGGTGTTGCGCCAGATTTCCGAGCGGAAGGACAGAAAACCGTTGGGCTTGCCGTCGGAAAAGGGCGAGTTGGCGAACAGCGCCGTCGCGATCGGCTGCAGGGCCAGGCTGACCCGGAACTTTTTCACCATGTCCGTTTCGTCGCCGAAATCGAGATTGGCCTGCACGGTGCAGGAGCGGAACATCATCGAGGTGCCGAGCGTGCCCTTCTTTTCCATATAGGGCTTCATGATGGCGTAGCGCGATTTCGGCACTTGCGGCATGTCCGCGACGCTCCAGGTCGGCGCGACGCCCAGGCCCAGAAAGGCGATGCGCATCGGGTCGGCGATGCGTCTCAAAATCTTGAGGTGGGCGTTGATCTCCTGGCAGGTTTCATGGATCGTTCTGACCGGCGCACCGCTGAGTTCGAGCTGACCGCCCGGCTCGAGCGAGACCGCCGCCCCGGATTCCGAGCATCTGAGGCCGATGAGGTTCTCGCCATCCAGAACCGGCACCCAATCCTCGTTGAAGATGATCGCCTTGAGGATCGCCTTGATGCTGCGCTCGCCCTCATAGGGCACCGGCCTGTTCTCGATGCGGAAAAAGGCGAATTTCTCGTGCTCGGTGCCGATCCGCCAGTCCTGTTTCGGCTTGGAACCCTTCGCCAGCGCTTCGATCAGGTCGGCGCGCGACTCGATAGGCGGCGAAACGCCATCGTCAGTGGCCATGGACATGGGCGGGACTCCTTTGGTCGACGGGCGTGACCGGAATTTGGGGGGGGCGGTCAGCGCGGAGGCGACCATAGCGTCCGCCGCGCCGAAAGCAATGCTCTTATCGCCAATCGCCGATGATGGACTGGATTGCGGCGAGAGCGGCGACGGCGGCGGTGTCGGCCCGGAGGATGCGCGGGCCGAGAGAGATCGGCAGGACGAAACCTTGCCGCATCAGAAGCGCCCTTTCCTTTTCGTCGAACCCGCCTTCCGGCCCGATCAGCAATCCGATCCGCCGACCCGAAACGGCGCGCAAGGCGTCGACGGGCGAACCGGAGGGCGTCGATTCGTCGGCAAAGACCAGAACGCGGTCGCCCTCGTTTTCCGCCCAGGAGGCGATCAGTGCCTCCAGACCGATCTCGTCACGGATTTCGGGCAGACTCAACACTTCGCACTGTTCGGCCGCTTCCAGGGCATTGGCGCGCATGCGCTCGAGCTTGACGCGGCTGATCTGGGTGCGGCGGGTGATCACCGGCTGGATGATGCCGGCTCCCATCTCCGTCGCCTTCTGGATCATGTAGTCGAGCCGCGCCGCCTTCAGCGGCGCAAAGCCGTACCAGAGATCGGAGGGCGGCGTCTGGGCCGCGATCCGTTCGAGCGGGATCAACCCGGCCGTCTTGCGGCTCGCCGCGGCGATCTGACAAAGCCAGGCGCCGTCGCGTCCGTTGAACAGCACCACCCTGTCGCCGGCCGTTCGCCTCAGGACGGAAACCAGATGGGTCACCTGATCCTTGCCGAGCGTCAGCTCCACTCCGTCCGCAAGCGGCATGTCGACATGAAGGCGCGGCAGGGTGGCGTGGGATCGCGGCATGGTTTGTTGACTTCGGGTTCCTCGCAACTAGTGTCGGCATAACTCAGGGGCAACAGATCATGCAAACGAATGAACAGCCACAGGGCCGCATCGCCGATGCCGGCAAGGGCAATTGGGTTGACCGTTTCGCCCCGGACTGGCTGAAGCCCTATGCGCGTCTGGCGCGCTGGGATCGGCCGATCGGCTTCTGGCTGCTGTTCTGGCCCTGCGCCTTCTCGCTCGGCATCGCCGCCATGGCCCGGCCGATGGTGGCCTTCAATTACGGGTCGCTGATCCTGTTCCTGATCGGCGCCATCGCCATGCGCGGCGCCGGCTGCACCTATAACGACATCGTCGACCGCGATTACGACACCCGCGTCGCCCGCACCCGGCTAAGGCCGATCGCCAGCGGACGCGTCAGCGTCCGACAGGCCTGGGCCTGGCTCGTCATCCAGTCGCTGGTCGGTTTCGTCGTCCTCATCCAGTTCAACGTCTTCTCGATCGGGCTCGGCGTCGCCTCGCTGGTGCTGATCGCCATCTATCCGTTCATGAAACGGATCACCTGGTGGCCCCAGCTTTTCCTGGGCCTCGCCTTTTCCTGGGGGGCGCTGATGGGCTGGAGCAGCGAGCTCGGCGCCCTGCACCTGCCGGCCTATCTCTTGTATCTCGGCTCGATCCTCTGGGTGATCGGCTACGATACCATCTACGCCCTGCAGGACGTCGAGGACGACGCCCTGATTGGCGTACGCTCCACCGCCCGCCTGTTCGGCAAGCATGCGCGGCTGATGGTGGCGCTGTTCTATGCCGGCGCCTTCGCCCTGTGGCTGTGGTCCGGCATCGCCGCTACCGGTTGGCCGATCTTCGTCATCGCGTCCATTCCGGCGGCGCTTCTGCTCGCCTGGCAGGTGATCACCCTCGATCCCGCCAATCCGGACAATTGCCTCATCCGGTTCAAGGCCAACCACTATGTGGGGATCTTGCTGACACTGGCCCTGTGGATTCAGGCACAGTTCTGAGCGGAGTCACTGCCTGAGAAGGGCAACGGAATCCCCCGGGCAAATTCTACAAATCCGGCATTGCAGACAATGCTGCAACAATCGGCAACTATCCCGATCCGGCGTGGGCTGATGCACCGTTCGGAGAGTCCGGCTGCCTCAGTCCGTTCGCTATCCTACTCGTGCCGATCGGACATTTGCCGGTCGGTATTCCAAACCTAATTTTGGGGTGCAGGCACGCTGGCACCAG
>CAZKTH010000326.1:0-3490 GCA_964555575.1 uncultured Devosiaceae bacterium
CATCGGCGCCGGAGCCGGATTTGCTGAGATCGAATCCGGACGGGCAGGTACCATTGACCGGCGTGACCGAGACTTCGGCGGTCGCGGCGGCGGCGGCGCCGGTCATGGCGAGACCGAACAAGGCGGCAAGGGGAAGAAGGCGGTTCATTGCGAGTTCCGTTGTTTGACGTTTCAACGGGGCCAACTTGTCTTCCCAGTCTGACGCCAATCTGAAATCCGGGAAAAAACATTCGGCTTCGCCGAAAGGCCGGAGCGCGCATGAGGCCCGCTGCTACCAGAGGCCCGGAATCAGCCGGTAACGTACCTTTTGCTGGTATTCGGCATAGCCGTCGAGCTTGTCTGCAAGGAATCGATCTTCGTATGTGGTGCGGACGATGACGGCGATGACCGCAACCGCCGCCGGCACGAAGGCCCAGGCCGAGGTCAGCATGAGCGGGTAGCCGATGCCGTAGCCGATGCAAAAGCCGATATAGCCGGGATGGCGGACAAAGGCGTAGGGGCCGGTGGTGATGACGCGCTGGCCGCGTTCGGGTTGTAGCCGCACGGTCTTTTCGAAAAAGCTGTTTTCGTACATGGACCAGCCGACGAACGCCTCGCCGGCAAGGTACAGGAGCGCACCCGGGATGAAGCTCCAGGCCGGCAGCGGCGCCCAGCCGAAACGCCCAGCGTCGAGCGGGCCGACGATCAGTACGCCGAAAAAGGCGAGGGTGAAAATGGCAAGGAACAGATAGTCCGTCGCCTCAGTGCCCTTGCCGAAGCGCGACCGGGCTTCGAGCAGGTCGGGATTGTGGCGATAGAGAATGACGCTTTCGATGCCTATTGCGCCAACCACCAGGATGAGGAAGCCCCAGCCCGGCCACCAGTCCCAGCTTCCCGCCAGGGCGAAGATCATGGCGGCGAGAACAATGATCGCGAAGAAGGTTTGAAGCACCCGTTTCATTTGGGCCTCCTGACGATGTCGGTAGGTCCCGATGACATCGGTTTGCCTCCGGTGAATTGCAAGGCGGCGTGACCCGCGGTCGCAGACCGCTCCGGAAGACGCTCAGGATGTGGCGCCCGGTTGCGGCTGTTCCCCGATGAACAGGGCGGCCTCGTCCTTCATCAGCGTCGCGATGCGGTTGGCGACCGTCTTGACCTGTGGGGCGTGGCGCTCGTCGTGGTGCGAGACCAGCCAGGTTTCCGAGGTCAGTTCGGCGATCGGCGCGGCGACACGGACCAGGCGCGGATCGCTGTCGCCGACGAAACAGGGAAAAACGCTCAGGCCCGCCCCGGCCGCGACCAGTTCGCGGATGCTGGCGGCATCGTTGCCCCTGACGCCGATGCGGTCGGCGTGATGGGCTTCGAGCCAGCGCGCCGAGGGCGTGACCAGGGCGCCGGACTGGCCGACGAACATGCCGGCGGCGACGCCGAGAACCAGCTTGCGGCCGGCATAAAGGGCGAATGTCGTCTGGCCGACCAGCCGTCCGGCCAGCCATTGCTCGGTCGGTCGCTGGTTCCTCAGACCAAGATCGGCCTGGCGCCGGCCGATATCGAGTTTCTCGTTGGCGGTGACGAACTCGATGCGGAAACGGTCCTCCGGCCGCCACAGATGGGCGATGCGACTCGAAAGGTACGAGGCGGTCCAGTGTCCGGCCGAAATGCGGATGGTGCGTTCGCCGTGCCGCTCCTTGCGCCAGGCAGAAAGGGCGGTGAAGCCCGATTCGATTTCGCTGGCGTGTTGGCGCAGGGCCGCGCCCGCCTCGGTCAGCCGGTAGCCGGAGGCGGAGCGGACGAACAGCGGCTCGCCGATGGCGGTTTCAAGCGCGAGGATGCGCCGCCCCAACGTCGCCGGAGAGGCCCCGGTGGCGCGGGCGGCGGCGTTCAGCCCGCCCATGCGGGCCACGTCGAGAAACAGTCTCAGATCGTCCCAGTTCATGTTCATTTCAAAAATGAAATACCAGTTTCAAACTCGTTTCTATCAGATAGACGGGACATTTTGCTATTTCCGCGCCTGGAACGCAATCGGCGTTTCAATTTCGAAAGGAACAGATACATCATGTTGCGTTCTCTTTTTGCGGTTTTCTCCCACATGCACGACCGCTGGCGGACCGTGCGCGCGATTGCTCATCTCGACCCGCACCTGCGCGAGGATATGGGGATCGAGACCAGCAGGAATCCCTGGGACGCTTCCTTCAATGGCGGGCCCAATGACTGGACCAGGACACGGGGAAAGTGACGGCAGGAATGATTCTGGTGCATGCGCCGGTGGCGCTGCCGGTGTCCGGCCTCAGCACCGAGGCGCAGGTCAGGAACAATTTCGGCAGCAACGAAAAAGCTCCGTTGCGCGCCTCGGTAATGGCCGAAATCGACGCTATGCTTCTCGGATTCAAGACGGAGGAGGCGAACAAATGACAGTGAAGATGAAGACATGGACCGGCGCCGACGTGCCGCGTGTCGGCATGGGCTGTTGGGCGATCGGTGGATTGACCGCCAATGACGGTCCTTCGACCAATTACGGTACGGTCGATGACGCCAACTCGCGCAAGGCGCTGCGCCTGGGCTACGAACTCGGCGCGCGCGTGTTCGACACTGCGGCCGGCTATGGCGCCGGACATTCCGAGATGCTGATCGGCGAGGAAATCTCGCATCATGCGGATGCGGTGATCGTCACCAAGTTCGGCTATGACGTCGACGACGAGAAGCGCATCAAGGGGGCGGACAATGTCACGCCCGAGGGCATCCGCAACACCATCGATGGCAGCCGCAGGCGCCTTAGGCGCGACCGACTCGATCTGGCGCTGCTGCATCTCAACGGCATGGATCCGGCGCTGACGCAGCAGGTTTTCGACACCCTCGAAACGCTGGTCGACAAGGGCTGGATCGCCGCCTATGGCTGGAGCACCGATTTCATGCCACAGGCGCTGTCGGCGGTCGACTATCCGCATTTTGTCGCCTTCGAGAACGACTACAACGTCTTCACGCCAGCAACGGAGCTGATGGCGCTGGCCGAACAAAAGGGCAAGATTTCCCTGTCTCGCCTGCCGCTGGCCATGGGGTTGTTGACTGGAAAGTTCAAACCGGAGCAGACGCTGAACAGCAATGACGTACGGGCCCAGGCCTATGACTGGCTGCGGTTCTTCAAGCATGGCAAGCCGAACGCTGCCTATCTCGAACGGCTCGGGGCGCTGCGCGAGTTGCTGCAGACGGACGGGCGGAGTTTGGCTCAGGGGGCGCTCGGCTGGATCCTGGCAAAATCGCCGGTAGCGCTGCCGGTGCCCGGCTTCAAGACCGAGGCGCAGGTCCGCGACAATTTCGGCGCCGCCGAGAAGGGCTCGCTGCCCGCCGCGGTGATGGCCGAGATCGACACGGTGCTGGCCGGATTCGCGGCGATCGACTGAGACGGCGTCGCCGTCGACACGACCAGATACGCGTGCCCGCGAGGTGAACCGTCGCGCCGACCGGCAGTTTTCCGGTGGCGGCAAAGGTGAAACCGCGAGCCGCCCTATTGCGC
>CAZKTH010000327.1:0-3473 GCA_964555575.1 uncultured Devosiaceae bacterium
GCTGATGACGGAGCCGGCGGTCCTGATCTTCGACGATTCCACCGCGGCCATCGATGCCGGCACGGAAAGCCGCATCCGCACGGCGATGAAGGACTATGCCAAGGGCCGCGTGACCCTGATCATCGCCCATCGCCTGGCCAGCCTCATGCATGCGGACCGGATTCTTTTTGTCGAGCATGGCCGGATCGTCGAGCAGGGATCGCACGAGGACCTTCTGGCCCAGAACGGCCGCTACCGGGCCCTGTACGATCTGCAGATGCGCCCCGAAAGCGACGTGCTCGACGAGACAGGAGGCCGACAATGAGCACCAGTCTGCAATCGAGCGAGCCGCGCGATCCGGACGTGGACGGCCGGCCACGTTTACGGGCGGTGGTCGGATCGACCCGCATCGAGGAGGAAATCTTCGGCCGTGCCTTCGACGGCAAGGTGGTCTCGCGCATCTGGCAGTTCGTTCTGCCTTACAGAAAAAAGGTCGTCATCGCGGTCATCGCGGTGCTGGCCTTCACTGGCGCGCAACTGGTCATTCCGCTTTTAATCCGCTACGCCATCGACAACGGCATGGCGCCGGGCGCGCCCAAAAGCGCTCTTTTCGGCATCATGGCGCTGTTCGCGCTGGCCATCGCCGTCAACTACATCGCCTCACGCATCCAGGAAGGCGTGACCGGCCGCATGGCCGAAAACGTGTTGTTCGACATCAGGCGCAAGATGTTCGCCCATCTGCAGCGCGTGTCGCTGTCGTTCATGGACAAGACCGAGGTCGGCCGGCTGATGTCACGGCTGCAGGGCGACGTCAATTCCATGCAGGAATTCCTCGAGACATCGATCATGTCGGTCGGCGACATTGCCCTGCTGATCGGCATCGTCGGCGTTATGGTTTGGCTTAACTGGCAACTGGCGGCATTGGTGCTGATCGCCCTGCCGGTCCTGTTCATCGTCCGGCTGTTCTGGCTGAGGCCGGCCCGCGACGCCTTCATGGCGGCGCATCAGGCCAATTCGGTGACCAATGGTGCCCTGGCCGAGGCCATCAACGGCGTCAGGGCGGTGCAGGCCATGGACCGGGCCGGGCTCAACGACGAACTCTATGGCCGGCTCGTCACCGACAATTACCAGTCTCAGCTCAGGGCCTCGCGCCTTGCCCAGATCATGATCCCGATCGTCGATACCCTGACCGGCATTTCCATGGCCGTGGTCATTGTCGGCGGCGGCGTGATGGTCGTGTCGGGTCGCCTCGAAGTGGGCGTGATGGTGGCGTTCCTGTTCTACATCCAGCGCTTCTTCGACCCGATCCGGTCCCTGACCATGCAGTATTCGGTCATGCAGCGCGCCATGGCCTCGGGGCATCGTCTGACCGAGGTGCTCGATGTCGAGGTCAGCGTCAAAGATGCGCCGGACGCCGTCCCCCTCACCTCCGAGGACGGCGGCGCGGTCACCTTCCGCAACGTTACCTTCGGCTACGATCCCAAGAACCCCGTGCTCAAGGACGTCAGCTTCAACGTCAAATCCGGAGAGACGGTGGCACTGGTCGGGCCGACGGGGTCGGGCAAGTCGAGCGCGATGTCGCTCATCCACCGTTTCTACGACGTGCAGGACGGGGCCGTCCTGGTCGGCGGCAAGGACGTGCGCACCGTCACCCAGGAGAGCCTTGGCCGCCATATCGCCATGGTGCTGCAGGAGCCGTTCCTGTTCACCGGCACGGTGATGGAGAACATCCGCTATGCCACAAGGGATGCGACCGACGACGCGGTCGTCGAGGCGGCCAAGGCGGTCGGCGCCCACGACTTCATCATGGCCCTGCCCCGGGGCTACGACACCATGCTCGAGGAACGCGGCGGCAATCTCAGTCTCGGCCAGCGTCAGCTCGTCAGCTTCGCGCGGGCACTGGTGGTCGATGCCAGGATCCTCGTGCTGGACGAGGCGACCGCCAGCATCGACAGCTATACCGAAATGCAGATCCAGAAGGCGCTCCAGCGTCTGCTCGAGGGCCGCACCGGCCTGGTGATCGCCCACCGGCTCGCGACCATCCGCAATGCCGACCGCATCGTCGTTTTGCAGCAGGGCCAGAAGATCGAGGAAGGCACCCACGACGAACTGATCAAGCACAAGGGACTCTACGCCAAGCTCTACAGCCTCAACTATGCAAGCTTCGACGATCTGCCCGAGGCGTTTCCGGACGAAGACAGGTCCCTGGCGACCTGAACTGGTTTTTTTGAACCGGACGGCTTCGCGTTCTGACGGAACCGGTTCGGCGATCGCCAACACCTCTCCCCCGAAGGAAGAGGGGAATGCACCTTCCGCGCCGCGGCCGCTGGCGCGAAAACCGCTCAGTCGAGCTTCTTGATGCCCTCGATGGTCAGCGTTGCCGCCAGATCGGCATATTCGGCGCGGGTCATGCCGCGGCCGGGGCGGAACCACATGAAGGCCCAGTTCAGCATGCCGAGAAGCGACATGGTGACCGGGATCAGCAGGCTGCGGTCATTGGCGAGCCTGTCGTCGAGAGCAGCGATGGCTTTGGCGAAGACGGCAACGATCCGCCGTTCGCTCTCGCGGATCTCGGCGGCCTTGTCCTCGGGCAGGGTTTCGAGCGAGGTCAGTTGCACACGATGCAGATCGTCCGCATTCTCGTACTGGGCGAGCAGCGCCTGGCAGAGATTGCGCAAATAGACTTCGGGAGCACCGTCGCGCGGCGCCCCGAGGAGCGCGTTCTCGATGCCGGACAGATGGGTCGAGATGATGTCGAAGATCAGGGCGTCCTTGCTGTCGTAGTAGTGATACAGCAAGGCCTTGGAAATACCGCAGGCGTCGGCGACGCCGGACATGGAGGCCCGTTCGGTGCCGGAATGGGCAAAGACATGGGCGGCGCGCAGCAGGATCGCTTCGCGCTTGTCGTCGTAGTCCTCGGCCCTGACGCGTGACATCATCAACTCTCCTTGTCAGGATTTATAGCATAGTACATCAGCCCGCCGCGCCAGCGCGGGAACCCGTAGCCATGGATTTCCACAAGGTCGATGGCATCGGGGCTCTCGGCGACGCCTTCCGCGAGGATCAGGCGCGCTTCCGCGATCATGGGTCGAAGCAGGCTTTGTGCCAGGGCCGCGAGATCGGCCCGTTCGTCCGCCACGGGGGCGATGCCCCTTTGCTCGAGCAATTGTGCAACGGTGGCAGAGGGTCTGGGCGTGCGCTCGCCGGGGACGTAGTCGTACCAGCCGCCATCGGTCTTCTGGCCGAGCCGTCCGGCACGACACAGGGCGTCGGCGATGGATTCCGGAATTTCTGCTCCGTCGGCACGCGCCGCTTCGCGCTGGCGGAAGGCGATGTCGAGCCCGCCGAGATCCTGGGCCTCGAAGGGGCCCATGGGAAAGCCGAAGGCGCGGGCCGCCCTGTCCACCGTCTCAACGGACACGCCTGTCGCCAGAAGGGCTTCGGCGGCGGCGCGGTAGCGCTTGAGCAGGCGGTTGCCGATGAAGCCTTCGCAG
>CAZKTH010000328.1:0-3459 GCA_964555575.1 uncultured Devosiaceae bacterium
CATGTGGGGTCGAAAAGGTCTTGTGCAGATTGATGTGCATGGCGTCGATGCCGAGATCGCCGGGCCGGACCAGCCCCATGATGGCGTTGAAATTGGCGCCGTCGCAGTAGAAGAACGCCCCCGCCTCGTGCACCGCCGCCCCGATCTCGACGATTTCGGGTTCGAACAGGCCGGCCGTGTTCGGGTTGGTCAGCATGATCGCCGCCACGTCCGGGCCGAGCGCCCGGCGTACCGCTTCGGCCGAGACCGTGCCCTTGCCCTCGGCCGGCACCACCCGGACCTTGTAGCCGAGGAACGCTGCCGTCGCCGGATTGGTGCCGTGCGCCGCCTCCGGGACGAGCACGACGTCGCGATGCCCCTCTGCGCGCGCTTCCTGCGCCGCCTTGATCGCCATCATGCCACAGAGTTCGCCATGTGCTCCGGCCTTGGGGCTGAGGGCAACCGCACTCATATTGGTCAGGGCCATGAGCCAGGTCGACAATTCCTCGAGTACACCCAGCGCCCCCTGCACCGTCGAAACCGGTTGCAGCGGATGGATGTCGGCGAAACCGTTGAGGCGCGCCGTCTTTTCGTTGAGGCGCGGATTGTGCTTCATCGTGCACGAGCCGAGCGGATAGGTGCCGCCATCGATCGAATAGTTGAGCCGGCTCAGGCGCACGTAGTGCCGCATTGCCTCGGGCTCGCTGAGGCCTGGCAGATCGAGTGGTGTCTTGCGGGCGAAGCCGCCAAGGCTTTGTTCGTCGATTTCGGTTTCCGGCAGATCGACGCCGGTCTTGCCGATATCGCCGATCTCATAGAGCAGCTTTTCGTCGGGCAATAGTGCTGCCTTCGCGATCACATCGCCCTCGCCCGGATTGGTCGGACGGCCCTGGGAATTGAGGCTCATTTCGTCACCTCCTCGAGGCCGGCGACCAGGGCGGCGATGTCGGCGTTTGTGGTCAGTTCGGTCGCGGCCAGCACCATGAGGTTCTGGATATCGGGCAGATCCGGTTCGAGCCGGGAAACCGGCACGCCGGCGAGAATGCCGCGTGTCGCCAGCTTCTCGACCACCGACGCCGCCGGCTTGGGCAGGAAAACCGTCAACTCGTTGAAAAAGGTCTCGTTGAGAACCACGACGCCGTCGACCTTTTCGAGCGCCGCCTTGAGGGCGCTGGCCCGGGAATGGTTGAGCCGGGCGAGCCGGACCAGGCCGGTTTCGCCAAGCAATGACAGGTGGATCGAGAAGGCCAGCGCCCCGAGTCCGGAATTGGTGCAGATGTTGGAGGTCGCCTTTTCGCGGCGGATATGCTGTTCGCGGGTTGAAAGGGTCAGAACGAAACCGCGCCGGCCTTCGGCATCGACCGTCTCGCCGGCGATGCGTCCGGGCATCTGGCGGATGAATTTCTCGCGGGTCGCGAGCAGGCCGACATAGGGCCCGCCGAAGCTCAACGGACTGCCGAGCGACTGGCCCTCGCCGACGACGATGTCGGCACCGAGCGCGCCCGGTGCCTCGATGAGGCCGAGCGAGACGATCTCGGCGACAACGACGATCAGCAGCGCCCCCTGCGCATGCGCCGCGGTAGCGAGGCGTTCGACATCGCGCAGATGGCCATAAAAGTCCGGGGTCTGGACGATGATCGCCGCCGTGTCGGCGTCGATATGCTCGGTGATGTCCCCCTGCCCCTTGGCCGAAGCCGGCAGCAGCACCAGATGCTCGTCGCCGGCATAGGTCCGGACCACCTCGCGATAATGCGGATGAAGGCCGCCGGAAAGGATCAGCTTGTGGCGCCGCGTCAGCCGTCGCGCCATCAGAGCCGCCTCGGCGGTGGCGGTCGAGCCGTCATACATCGAGGCGTTGGCGACCTCCATGCCGGTCAGGCGCGCCACCTGGGTCTGGAACTCGAAAAGCATCTGCAGGGTGCCCTGCGAGATTTCCGGCTGATAGGGCGTATAGGCCGTGAGCCATTCCGAACGCTGGACCAGATGATCGACCGAGGCCGGGACGTGGTGGCGATAGGCTCCGGCACCGAGGAAGAACGGCCCGTCGCCCGCCGCGTGGTTCTTCGCGGCCAGCGCACGCATATGCGCCTCGACCTGATATTCCGGCTGATGACCGGGCAGGCCGGGATCGGCGCTCTTGTAAAGCGAAGGCGGTACCGGCGCGAACAGGGCATCGACGGATCTGACGCCGATGGTCGCGAGCATGGCGGACCGGTCCGCCGCCCCGATGGGAAGATAGCGCATCGACACCTCTATTCGTCGAGAAAGGCCTTGTAGGCGGCTTCGTCCATCAGCGCATCGAGCTCCGAAAGATCGGACGGCTTGAGCTTGAACAGCCAGCCACCGGCCTCGGCTTCGGCATTGACCTGTTCCGGCGTGCCCGACAGCGCCTCGTTGATTTCGACGACTTCGCCGGAAACCGGAGCATAGACCTCGGAGGCAGCCTTGACCGACTCGATTACCGCCGCTTCGTCGCCCTTTTTCAGCTGTTTGCCGATTTCGGGCAGCTCGACGAAGACGATGTCGCCCAATTGCTCCTGGGCATGATTGGAGATGCCGACGATGCCGAGATCGGCATCGATGCGGATATATTCGTGGTCATTGGTGTAGCGTGTGGTCATGTTGGGCCTCACTCGGCGGCTTATCTGAAATAGCGGTGGGGGACGAAAGGCAGCTCGGTCACGCTCGCTTTCTGGACACGGCCGCGCACCGAGACGCCGAGCATCGTGCCGGGCGTGGCGAATGCAGGCGGCACCAGGCCGAGGGCGATGGCGCGGGAAAGACTCGGCGAAAAGCCGCCCGAGGTGACCTTGCCGACGAGATTGCCGTCGGCATCGAGAATGTCGGCACCCTCGCGCGCCGGCGCGCCTTCGACCAGAAGGCCGACGCGGATGCGCGAGGTGCCATCGGCCAGTTCACCGAGAAGGCGGGAAGCGCCGGGAAAATCGCCGGCGGCGCGACGGCGTTTGGAAATGGCGAAGTTGAGGCCCGCCTCGACCGGCGAAATGGTCTCATCGAGCTCGTGGCCGTAAAGCGGCAGTGCCGCCTCGAGCCTCAAGGAATCGCGGGCGCCGAGACCGACGGGCTTGACCCGTTCGTCCGAAGTCAGCGCCGTCCAGACCGTTTCGGCGTCCTGCGACTGGACGAGGATTTCGAAGCCATCCTCGCCGGTATAGCCGGAGCGCGAGACGAACATGCGCATGCCCTGCCGTTCGAAGATGCCATGGCTCATGAAGGCGAGTCCGGTCGCCGCAGGCAGGAAATCGGCCATCACCGCCGCCGCTTCCGGACCCTGCAGGGCGATGAGGGCGTCCTCGTCGGCGCGGATCAGCTCGGCCTTGTCGCCGAGCGCCTTTGCGATCAGGGCGAAATCCTGCTCCTTGGTCGCCGAATTGACGACGATGTAGAGCGTGCCCGCCTTATCCGTGGCCCGGGCGATCATCAGGTCGTCGAGGGTGCCGCCGGCTTGGTTCAGCAGCA
>CAZKTH010000329.1:0-3459 GCA_964555575.1 uncultured Devosiaceae bacterium
AGTTCCACCGAAAGCTGGCCGCGTTCGAGATAGGTCCGGTTGACGTCGGTGATCTCCAGCTCGCCGCGCGCCGACGGCTTGAGATTGGCGGCGATGTCGACGACCTCGGCATCGTAGAAGTAGAGCCCGGTCACCGCCCAGTTCGAGCGCGGTTTTGCCGGCTTTTCCTCGATACTGACGGCCCGCATCCCACTGTCGAATGCGACCACGCCATACCGCTCCGGATCGGTGACGTGATAGGCGAATACGGTCGCGCCGGTCTCGCGCGCCGTGGCGTGGTGCAAAAGCTCGGGCAGGCCGTGGCCATAAAAGATGTTGTCGCCCAGGACCAGGGCCGAAGGGCCGCCGGCGACGAAATCGGCGCCGATGATGAAGGCCTCGGCCAACCCGTTCGGGTTCGGCTGGCTGGCATAGCTCAGCGAGAGGCCCCATTGCGATCCGTTGCCGAGAAGATTCTCGAAACTGGCGGCGTCATGCGGGGTTGTGATGACCAGAATATCCCTGATCCCGGCCAGCATCAGCGTCGTCAGCGGATAATAGATCATCGGCTTGTCATAGACCGGCATCAGCTGTTTGGAGATCGCCCGCGTGATCGGATGCAGCCGCGTACCGCTGCCGCCCGCGAGAATGATGCCCTTCATGCCGCTCATCTGGCTGCTCCGAGTTCTCTGAGTGTCTCATCGAGGTAGATCTTCCAGTCCGGCCGGGTCAGTCCGAAGACCGAGAGCGTCGAACACTCGAGCCGCGAATTGGCGGGCCGATGGGCCGACGTCGGATAGGCGGAACTCGGAATGTCGGTCACCGTGACGGCGCGGCCGGCCTGACGGAAGATCTCGCGGGCGAAGTCGGCCCAACTGACGTCGGGCGCCCCGGAAAAATGATAGGTGCCGGTCTTGCCGGGATCGGCCCTGAGCGCCTCGGCGACGACGAGGCAGGCTTTGGCGAGCGCCGCGGCCGGGGTCGGACCGCCGATCTGGTCGGCGACGATGTCCAGGCTGTCGCGGGTTTCGCCGAGGCGCAGCATGGTCTTGACGAAATTGGCGCCATGGGCCGAGAAGACCCAGCTCGTCCTCACAATGGCATGGACGACACCGGAGTCGCGCACGGCGATCTCGCCCTTGAGCTTGGTGCGCCCATAGGCGCCGAGCGGCCTGGTCGGCGCATCCGGCGCAAAAGGCATGGTTCCGGCGCCATCGAACACGTAGTCCGTCGAGATATGGACCAAAGGAATATCGAGCGCGGCGCAGGCAGCGGCCATGGCGCCCGGTGCGACGCCGTTGATGCGCTCGGCAATTGCCTCCTCGCTTTCGGCCTTGTCGACCGCCGTATAGGCTGCCGCGTTGATTACCACGTCCGGCCGCACCTCCTTGATCGCCGCGACGCAGGTCTCGGGCCGGGTCAGATCGATCTCGTCGCGATCGAGGAAAACGGCTTCGGGCGCCAGCCGCGTCAGTTCTGTCCCGACCTGGCCAATTCTGCCGAATATCAGATTCATGTCTTGGTCCCCAGGCGTTCGCCTACCCCTCCGCGCGACTGCAGCGCCTGCCACCAGTCGGCATTGTCGAGATACCACTGCACCGTCCGCTCCAGCCCCTCCTCTACGGTGACGGAGGGCCGCCAGCCCAGCTCTTTGCGGATACGGCCCGGATCGATGGCATAGCGCATGTCGTGGCCGGGCCGGTCGGTGACGAAACGGATCTGGTCGGCATAGGAGCCGGCGTTTTTCGGCTTTTTCGCGTCGAGAACAGCGCAGATCGTTTTGATCAGGTCGAGATTGGTCCGTTCGTTCTCGCCGCCGATATTGTAGCTGCGGCCGATCGTCCCCTTTTCGAGCACCAGCAACAGCGCATTGGCGTGGTCCTCGACATACAGCCAGTCGCGGACATTCTCGCCCCTGCCATAGACCGGTATGGGCTTGCCGGCCAGGGCGTTGAGGATGACGACCGGTATGAGTTTTTCCGGAAACTGGAATGGCCCGTAATTGTTCGAGCAATTGGTCAGAACGATGGGCAGGCCGTAGGTTTCGAGCCAGGCCCTGACCAGATGATCCGAGGCGGCCTTGGACGCCGAATAGGGGCTGCGCGGGTCGTAGGGCGTTTGTTCGGTGAACTGGCCGGTCGGCCCCAGCGAGCCGAAGACCTCGTCGGTCGAGATGTGGTGGAAACGGAAAGTGTCCGGCCTGCCCGCATCCTGCCAGTAGCGGCGGGCCGCTTCGAGCATGTTGAAGGTGCCGGTGATGTTGGTTTCGATGAAATCGGACGGACCATCGATCGAGCGGTCGACATGGCTTTCCGCCGCCAGATGCATGATCGCATCCGGGCGGTGTACGGCAAGGATCTCGTCGAGGGCGGTACGGTCGCGGATATCGACCTTTTCGAAGGCATAAAGCGGGCTCCTGGCGACGGAGGCGACATTGTCGAGACAGGCGGCATAGGTCAAAGCATCGACATTGACGACATGATGGCCACGCCCGACGGCGAGCCGGATGACCGCCGAGCCGATGAAGCCTGCGCCGCCGGTGATGAGGATCTTCATGGACTGTCCTTGAATGCAAAAGGCGTGTCGAATTCGGCCAGGGTCGGCGCGGCGGCGTCCTTGTCCGACAGCACCGGCGCCATGCCGAGATCGGGCCAGGTTATGCCGCAGGAATTCCAAAGCACCGCCCCCTCGCTGGCGGGCGCGTAGAAATCGGAGCACTTGTAGACGATCTCGCAATCGGGCTCGAGCGTCATGAAACCGTGCAGGAACCCCTCGGGCACCAGCAATTGCCTGCCGTTCTCGAAGCTGAGTTCAATGCCGTACCATTGTCCGTAGCTTGGCGAACCGCGCCGGACATCGACCGCGACATCGAGGATGCGGCCGCGACCGCACCTGACGAGCTTGGCCTGGGCATTGGGCGGCGCCTGGAAATGCAGGCCCCTTATCGTCCCCGCCGCCTCGGAAAAGGAATGGTTGTCCTGGACGAATTCGGTCGTGATGCCCGCCCTGGCGAAAGTGCGGGCATTCCAGCTCTCTGCGAAAAAACCGCGCCCGTCCCGGAAACGACGGGGCGTGACGACGACGAGATCGGCAAGCGGGGTGGTTTCGACGCTCAGCAAGAATACGTCCTCCGGCGGTCCTTGCGGAAATAGCAGGAGGCGCGCCCCAAGAAAATAGCAGGAAGGACAATGCTGTTGTTCATGGTGAATGGCGGCGCTGCGGCGCGCCGCCATCCGGTGCCCTGAACGGGCGATGCCGGCCTTGCGGAAAAGGCCGCCGCCCGGCCTGACGTCATGCGCTTGGTGCGATTGCCGTGCCGGCGCGGCACAGTTGCGGCGCACGACAAGGCCATGCGCCGAAAGGGGACAACGAGCCCAGAACATCAGGCGAAAAAGTGGATCCCGGATTTCCGCCAACTGAGGACTGACCCGAAGGGGTAAATCGTGCCGGTGGCACGATTTAAGGTCCGAAGGATGCGAC
>CAZKTH010000330.1:0-3387 GCA_964555575.1 uncultured Devosiaceae bacterium
ACATGGTGTCGCAGTCAAGCGGTTTGTCGGGCCATGATGAAACGAGGGGACCAGGACATCGACGGGTTACATGATGAAGGCGATGGGCAACCGCCTGCGCCATCGCACGGTGGTTGCTGGCGATCCATCGTTCGACCGGCAGGCGCAAACGTCCCACACCTATTGCCGAGCCGGATGCGGTATCTGGCAAGGAGCGGCGATTGATCCTTGTGTCGAACATCTCTGCCGTCCTGAAAGCAGGCAAGCGAACTTCATGCGCCGCATGAGAGAGATGCAATGACGCGTCAGGCCGGAATCGACAACGGGCGGCGATGTTCCCATCGCCGCCCGTTGTTCTTCATTGGTGAACACCGGTCTAGCTATTGTTCGTCAGACCCAAACTTTGGTTTACAGACCCAAACTTTGGTGGACGCAACAAGTCAGGCTATGTGCCTAACTACACCCCGTCGTTGCCCCACACGTCTCGCACTTCAGGCAGGTGCCGTTCCGCACCATGGTGAAGTTGTGGCACTCCGAGCACTGGTCGCCGGTATAGCCCTTCATCTGGGCTTCGGCCCGCAGGGCCTCGGCCTTGTGGATCGGCCTGGCGGCGGGGGACGCTTCGGGCTCGGCGTGGCCGATGGGCAGGGGCTCGTCGGCGGGCTTCAGGGCGTTCGCCGTCTTGAGAGCCGTCACCGAGGCAACGCTGGCCTGCAGCGCCTTGACCGGGTTGTCGGAAGGCTGGGCCTCCGAGGAAACGATCATCAGCTTCTGGTTGGCGACGCGGCCGCGGGTCAGACCCTTGGAGACGAAATGCGAGGCCGGAACCGGGTCGGGCGCATGGCTCGCTTCGCGGTCGGTGAGTTGCGGGTCCTCGGCAACGCCCAATCCGATCGAGGTCGAGCCGCCGTCCGGCGTGGTGTGGGCCAGATCGGTCCGGTCGAGATAGGAAATCGCCAACTCGCGGAACACGTAGTCGAGAATCGAGGTGGCACTCTTGATGCGATCGTTGCCTTGCACCATGCCGGCCGGCTCGAACCGGGTGAAGGTAAAGGCCTCGACATATTCCTCCAGAGGCACGCCATATTGCAGCCCGATCGAGATGGCGATGGCGAAATTGTTCATCATCGCCCGGAAGGCAGCGCCTTCCTTGTGCATGTCGATGAAGATCTCGCCGATGCGCCCGTCCTCGTATTCGCCGGTATGCAGGTAGACCTTGTGGCCACCGACAATGGCTTTCTGGGTATAGGCCTTGCGCCGGTTGGGCAGCTTTTCGCGTTCGCGAGACACGCGCTCTACCACACGCTCGATCACGCGTTCGGCGACGGCGGCGGTGCGGGCCGCGGCCGGCTGGGCAATGAGGGCCTCGACGGCATCCTCCTCGTCCTCCTCCGCGTCGGCGACCAGCGATGCGTTGAGCGGCTGGCTGAGCTTGGAACCGTCGCGGTAAAGCGCGTTGGCCTTGAGGGCCAGCTGCCAGGAAAGCATATAGGCGTTCTTGGCGTCCTCGACCGTGGCGTCGTTCGGCATGTTGATGGTTTTGCTGATCGCGCCCGAAATGAACGGCTGGGACGCCGCCATCATGCGGATATGGCTGTCGACGGAAAGGTAACGCTTGCCGGTCTTGCCAGTGGGTGAGGCGCAGTCGAAGACGGGCAGGTGCTCTGCCTTCAGGTGCGGGGCGTCTTCGAGCGTCATCGCGCCACAGATGTGGATATTGGCCGCCTCGATCTCCTTTTTGGAGAACCCGAGCGCCGGCAATATCTCGAAGGTGAAATCGTTGAGATCGTCTTCGGAGATGCCGAGCACGTCGCGGCAGAAATCCTCGCCGAGCGTGAACTTGTTGAAGGCGAACTTGATGTCGAAGGCGGTCTTGAGGGCCGCGTTGAGCGCCGCGAGCTTGTCGTCGGTGAAGCCCTTGGCCTTGAGCGAGGCCGGGTTGATCGCCGGGGCCTGGTCGAGATTGCCGTGGCCGACGGCATAGGCCTCGATCTCGGCGATATCGGCCTCGGAATAGCCGAGGGTCCTGAGGGCCGGGGGCACGGCGCGGTTGATGATCTTGAAATAGCCGCCGCCGGCCAGCTTCTTGAATTTGACCAGGGCATAGTCCGGCTCGATGCCGGTGGTGTCGCAATCCATCACCAGACCGATCGTGCCGGTCGGGGCGACGACCGAGACCTGGGCGTTGCGATAGCCGTGCTGGCGGCCGAGGTCGTAGGCCTGATCCCAGGCATACATGGCCCGCTTGACGAGGTTCCTGTCCGGGCAGGACTGGTGATCGAGCGGCACCGGCAGGGTTGAAAGGCCCTTGTAGCCTTCGGCCTTGCCATAGGCGGCGGTGCGGTGGTTGGAAATGACCCTGAGCATCGATTTGGCGTTGCGCTCGTAATCGGGGAAGGCGCCAAGTTCCTTGGCCATTTCCGCCGAGGTGGCGTAGGAAACGCCGGTCATCACCGCCGAGACGGCGCCGCAGATGGCGCGGCCCTCGTCGCTGTCATAGGGAATGCCCGAGGTCATCAGCAGGCCGCCGATATTGGCGAAACCGAGCCCGAGGGTACGGTACTGGTAGGAGCGTTCGGCAATCGCCCGCGAGGGGAACTGCGCCATCATCACCGAAACCTCGAGGACGAGCGTCCACAGCCTGACGGTGTGCTCGAAGGCCTCGGTGTCAAAGCTTGAATCGGGATTGCGGTAGGGCAGCAGGTTGATCGAGGCGAGATTGCAGGCCGTGTCATCCAGGAACATGTATTCCGAGCACGGGTTGGAGGCGGTGATCTCGCCGGCGGCCGGGCAGGTGTGCCAGTCGTTGATCGTCGTATGGTACTGGATGCCGGGATCGGCCGAGGCCCAGGCGGCATAGCCGATCTGCTCCCACAGGTCGCGGGCCTTGAGGGTCTTGGCGATCTTGCCCGTAGTGCGGCCCATCAGGTTCCAGTCGCCATCGTTTTCGACGGCCTTCAAAAAGTCGTCGGTGACGCGGACGGAATTGTTGGAATTCTGGCCGGCAACGGTCAGATAGGCTTCCGAATCCCAATCGGTATCGAAGACCGGGAATTCCATCTCGGTATAGCCCTGGCGGGCGAACTGGATGACACGCTGGATGTAGTTCTCGGGGACCAGCGCCTTCTTGGCGGCGCGGACCTCGCGCTTCAGGGCCGGGTTCTTGGCGACGTCGAAGCAGGCGCCGTCTTCGGCCTGGCAGTTGACGCAGGCCTTGAGAACCGCCTTGAGATGCCTGGAAACGATCCTGGAACCGGTGACGAGAGCGGCAACCTTCTGCTCTTCCTTCACCTTCCAGTTGATGTAGGCCTCGATATCGGGATGGTCGATGTCGACCACCACCATCTTGGCGGCGCGGCGGGTGGTGCCGCCCGACTTGATGGCACCGGCGGCGCGGTCGCCGATCTT
>CAZKTH010000331.1:0-3364 GCA_964555575.1 uncultured Devosiaceae bacterium
CTCAAGATGATCGAACCGGTCGACGCCTTCACCCGCATGATGGCGCAGGCGGTGTTGCCGGCGGCCCTGTTCGGCCTCGGCGGCGCCCTCAACGAGTACCGCATCCGCGACAACTGGGTTCCCGCCGCCACCATGAGCCTGATCAAGACACTCCTGATGCCGGCCATGGTCTTCGTGCTGGTGATCTGGGTGTTCGGGATCGATCCCCAGATCGGCAAGATCGCGGTGATCACCGCGGCCATGCCGGCGGGCATCAACACCTATGTCTTTGCCATGATGTATGCCCGCTCCGAAGAGGTGGCGGCGAGCACGATCCTGATCTCGACCGCCCTGTCGGTGCTGACGATCTCGTTCTGGCTCTACGTCCTGAATTTCTGAAGGGCACGCGTCTTCAGGCCGCGTTGTTGGCCTCCAAAGGGTTGGTCAGGATCTGATAGAGCTTGCCGGCGTCGCGGGTACCGCGCAATTCCTCGACGATACGGTCCTCGCGCAGAACGCGGGCGACGCGCGACAGCGCCTTCAGATGATCCGCGCCCGATCCCATCGGCGCCAAAAGCATGACGGCCAGATCGATCGGCTGGTCGTCGACGGCGTCGAAATCGATCGGCCGGTCGAGCCGGGCAAACACCGCCGTCACACCCTTGAGGCCGGCGATCTTGCCGTGCGGAATGGCGATGCCGTTCCCGAGACCCGTCGAACCGAGCTGCTCGCGTTCCAGAAGCGTGTCGAAAATCTCCTGCGCCGAGGCGCCGGCCGGAGCCGCCGCCTGATCGGCGAGCAATTGCAGAAGCTGTCTTTTGCTCGACACTCTTGCGCAAGCAATGACGGACTCCTTGGAGAGGATGTCTGACAGTTCCATCAGGACCTTCAAAGACTGTGAAAAGGGAGGTTGCTCGGCTCAGCCGGTTGTCAGGGCCGGATCGATCCAGCCGATATTTCCATCGGGGCGGCGGTAAATCACATTCACGCCGCCATGTCCAGCGTGGCGAAATACCACAACCGCCGACTGGCTGAGATCGAGCTCCATCACCGCTTCGCCAATGCTCATCTGCCGAAGGTTCTCCGTCGATTCGGCGATGATCGGCGGGCTGAAGTCCTCTTCGAGCTCGGTGTCGTCGTTCGGCGCGGCCAGAATATAGCTCTGCGCCGCATGGGGCGTGGCGTTGTCCTTGCGGCGATGGGCCTTGAGCTTGCGCTTGTAGCGCCTCAGGCGCTTTTCGATGTGCTCGGCCATGTCTACGAACGCCGCGGTCGCCTCTCCGGCCGCGGCATGGGCATGCAGGATGGCGCCCGTGTCGAGATGAAGCATGCATTCGGCTGCAAAGCCGATGCCTTCGCGTTCGACGGTCAGGTGACCTTCATAGCCGCCAGCGAAATATTTCGTGACAGCCGCCGCGATCACATCCTCGGCCTTGGTGCGGAGCGCGTCGCCCACATCCATGTTCTTGCCGGTAACCCGTAAAACCATCTCACCCTCGTGGCTCATCTATTCACTTTCCTATTTTACGGCGAACCACCCGCCGATGCCGCGAGTCTAGCGAGGCCATGATGGCCGGGCAACGGCGAATGCGCGCGGGATGGGCCGCTATAAGGGACCAGACGGGATTACGCAAGTTGCAGGCGGGCCCGTTTCTGGCGACGCCGGACCACCGAGGACGGAATGTTCATGCCCTCGCGGTATTTGGCGACGGTCCGGCGGGCGACGTCGATTCCCTGTTCCTTCTTCAGGCGCTCGGAAATGGTATCGTCGGACAGGATCGCCGTGACCTCTTCGGCGTCGATCATCTGGCGAATGAGGTGCCTGACGGCGGCGGCCGAATGATCCTCGTCGCCACAGGTCGAACTGAGCGCCGTGGTGAAGAAATACTTCATCTCGAACAGGCCGCGCGGCGTTGCCAGGTATTTGTTGGCGGTGACGCGGCTGACGGTCGATTCATGCATGGCGATCGGCTCGGCCACCATCTTGAGCGTCATCGGCTTCAGATGGGCGATGCCGTGAACCAGAAAGGCATCCTGCTGCCGGACGATCTCGGCGGCGACCTTCAGAATGGTCTGGGCCCGCTGGTCGAGGCTGCGGGTCAGCCAGTTGGCGGTCTGCAGGCAGTCGACAAGGAAATTGCGTTCATCGGCGCCCTGGGATTTCTTGATGACATTGGCGTAATAGGCGCGGTTGACCAGCACCCTGGGCAGAACCTCGGTATTGAGTTCGAGGGCCCAGCCGCCCGTCGGTCCGTGCCGGATGAAGACGTCAGGAACAATGGCCTGGATCGGCGCGCCGTCGAAGGCGCGGCCGGGGCGAGGATCGAGTTCGCGCAGTTCTGCGAGCATGTCGGAAAGATCCTCGCGGTCGCAGCCGACAATGCGCATGAGCGCCGAAAGATCATGGCTGCCGACGAGATCGAGATGGGCGATCAGACGCTGCATATAGGGATCGAGCCGGTCGCGCTCCTCGAGCTGCAGCGACAGGCATTCGGCCAGATTGCGGGCGAAGACGCCGGTCGGTTCGCAGCTCTGGACAATGTGCAGGACGTCTTCGACCTCGGCCGGCTCGATGCCCAGCGTTTCGGCGATGGCCTCGCAGGAGGTGGTGAGATAGCCGCTTTCGTCGAGATTCTCGATGAGATGGGTGGCGATCAGACGCTCGGCCGGTTCGCGCAGCAGATACGAGATCTGTTCGTGCAGATGATCGGCAAGGTTCCTGGTGGAGGCGACATAGGCGTCGATGTCCGGCTGCTCGCCCGAGGTGATCCCTTCGGAAATCATGCGGCCGGTTTCGATCGACGGCTCCGAACCGTTCTGCTCGGGAAAGATGTCCGCCGCCTCGGAATCGAGTGCCGCCGCCATCGATTCGGCGGTACCGATCGCCTCGCCCTGCTCGTAGACATCCATGTCCTCGCGCGGCGCGGCGTCCTCTTCCTCGCTGTCGGGCGTTTCGGTCTCGCTCGTTTCTTCGCGTTCGAGCAGGGGATTGCGTTCGAGTTCGGCCTCGACGAAGGCATTGAGTTCGAGATGACTCAACTGCAGCAGCCGGATGGACTGCATCAGCTGTGGCGTCAACGACAGGGTCTGCGATTGCCGATATTCGAGGCGCGGCCCGATAGCCATTCTTCTACTCATCCGATCCGGTCTGAAGCCGGGTTGCCTACCGGTTCGGGATCATCGCAGCAATTGCCGGATCAAACAAGTTCTGTGCCAGCCGCTTGATTAATCACGAAATCGTGTGCGCATTTCGCCAAGTGCCAAAGCGACAGGGCCGGCGTTTGGATGGTTTCAGGTCTGGCGGAAGCGCATCGACCGTCGTTGCGGGCGCCCGAAGGGGCAGATCGTGCCGGCGGCACGATTTGAGATCCGAAGGATGCGACCA
>CAZKTH010000332.1:0-3357 GCA_964555575.1 uncultured Devosiaceae bacterium
ATTGGTGGTGGTGATTACGTCGAGCCGGTCGCCGAACTCCTGTTGCAGCCGGTCGATGCACTCGCCTTCACCCATCCAGAACATTAGATCCCTGTTGCGGTAGCCGGCGATCAGGGTGACGTGGTTTCCCATCCGCAAGTGTTCGCGCATGATCGGATAGACCGGCGGCAGGCCGAGCCCGCCGGCGCAGAACACCACGGTTTGATTGCCTTCGTGGCGATGGAGCCTGGAAGGCCGGCCGAGTGGACCGGCAACCCCGGCGAAGGCGTCGCCGACCGCCATCTTGTTCATCAGGATCGAACTCACTCCGACGCCCTGGACGACGAGGTCGATGGTGCCGGCCTTTTCGTCCCAGTCGGCGATGGTCAATGGAACGAGTTCACCCTTGGGCGTCGACAGGACGCGGACGAACTGGCCGGGCTGGGCCGAACGGGCGATGACCGGGGCGTTCACGGTGAACGCGACGATGCCCGGTGACAGCTCGGTCCTTTTGACGAGCGTGGCTTGCGCCGAAGCCGTCTCGGTGTAGGCGAAGGCCCTTTTGACCCTATCCCCGATCTCGGCGGGCGAGAAGGGAATCTCGCCGGCAATCTGTTCCGCCGCCGCCTTGCCGTCGCCGGCCGCGTTGATGGCGGTGGAACCGCCGCGTGTGGCATCGCCGCCCGAATAGACGCCGTCAAGGGTCGTTTCGCCGCTGTCTTCGACGATGATCGTTCCCCATTTCGAGGTCCTGATGCGCGGTTCGGAATCCTTGATGATCGGATTGGAGTCATTGCCGAGCGCCATGATGACGAGATCGGCCTTGATGGTCTCGGTTTCGCCCGTCGGCGCCGGCTTGCGCCGGCCCGAGGCGTCGGGTGCACCCAGCTCCATGATTTCGAGGATGGCGTGGCAGACGTGGTGGTCGCTGCCGCTGGTGAATTCGCGCGGCGCCCGCAATGGCATGAGTTCGATGCCTTCCTCGAGGGCGTGCGCCAGTTCCTCGACCCGCGCCGGCATTTCCTTCCTTGTGCGGCGGTAGACGATCGTGACCTTGCCGCCCAGGCGCCTGGAGGTGCGCGCCGCGTCCATGGCGGTGTTGCCGCCGCCGATGACGATGACGTTCTGGCCCCGAACCTGTGGCAGCGGGGTCTCGTGGTCTTCGTCGCGCGCCTGCATGAGGTTGACGCGTGTCAGGAACTCGTTGGCGCTCATCACGCCGTTCAGATGCTCGCCCGGCACGTTCATGAAGCGCGGCAGGCCGGCGCCGGTGCCGACGAAGATCTTGAAGAACCCGGCGTCGCGCAGATCCTGCAGGCTCGCCGTCTTGCCGACCACGAAGTTCCTGACGAACTTGCCGCCGAGCCGGTCGATCTTCTTGACCACGTCGTCGATCAGCGCGTTGGGCAGGCGGAATTCGGGAATGCCGTAGCGCAGCACGCCGCCGAGTTCGTGGAAGGCCTCGAATACCGTGACGGGGTAGCCCTCGGCCGACAGGAGATAGGCGTTGATCAGTCCGGCGGGACCGGAGCCGACGACGGCGATCGGCGGCTTTTCGGCCTTTTCCCACGGGGAGACGTAACCGGCCCATTGCGACGCGTCGACGCCCTGTTCCTTTTCGATCAGGCGCTGGCGCTCGGGCAGGTACCATTCGAGCTGGCCGATCTCCATCGGCAGGCCGGCGAGCTTGCACACGCCCTGGCACTGATGTTCCTGCGGGCAGACGCGGCCGGTGACGTTGGGCAGCGGGTTGCACGCCTCGATCAGTTCGAGGGCCTGCTTGAGCTTGCCCTGGCCCAGAAGGTTGACCATGTCCGGGATGTGAATGACCACCGGACAGCCGCCGGTTTTGACGCCATTGACCAGGCACCCGACCTCGCAGGGACGGTCCTCGCACTGCTTGTCGCGCAAGACTTCGAGCCAGACCAGGAGGTCGACCTCGCGCATCGAATAACCGAGTTCGCGATAGCCGAGATAGCCGGTCGTCACCAGCTCGAAATCGTTATTGCGGGCTTCTGCCGGGCGCACATAGGGCACGATGTGGTTGGCGGTCGGCCAGCCCTTACTGAGGCCCTTGAACATCGGGTAGCGATCCGAGAGATGCCTGTCGATCGCCTCGATGAACTTGATCTTGTATTTGACCGGCGCGTCCCAGATGAATGTCTGGGCGATCTCCGACAGGACGTCGCCGCGCAGCAGGATATCCCACAGGCCAAGAGTGAAATCGCGGCTGAGCGCCAGCTTGGCGCTGATGTCGAATTCGATGTGCCACATCGCCTTCAGCGAATGCACGTCTGCGACGGCTGGCACTGCCTCGCTGCCGCCGTCGGGAGTCTCCGGCGCGGCGCGGCTGGTATCGATTTCGGTAACGAGCCGCTTGAGCAGGCGTTCGGTCTGCTTGCCACCGGTTTCGCACAGCGTCGGCCGCTTCTCCTCTCCGAGCACCAGGGCATTGGCGTAGCCGGCGCAGTCGTAGCCGCACTTGCGGCAGTCGTCCTGCGCCATCGCCGCCATCAGGCGCATCGCCAGCGGTTTGCTTTCCGCCAGGGCCATGCGCGCGTCGATCGGCATGGTCGCGTCGTGCCAGGGCGCCTCGTCGTTGTCGGCGAGTTCGATCTCCATGGCGAAATCGTCGGCCTCGTCCGCCGCTGTGTCCTCTTCCCTTTCGGGCTCGATCCATTCGGGTGTGCCGTAGACGGGGCAGTCGCGGGTCGCGATGAAGTTGACGCCGAGACCGAGCGCGTCAGCCAGGACCACGCTGTCGGTCATGACCGGCGCGGCCACGGAGACCTTCCGCAACAGCACAAGGACATCGAAGATCGAGTCTTTCGGAACGGGCCGGTCGGAAACGACCGGCAGCAGGCCGAGGGCGCCGTCCTTGACGCGGACGGTCGTGGTCACCGTGCGCTTGGGCGCGATGACCTCTTCGGCGACATAGGCCTTGCCGATCTCGCAGGTGTAGCCGTGCATGTCGACAACGGCGCCGTTCTCGAGGATGACCTCGCCGCTACAGCCGGTCGGGCACCCGATACACAGAACGGGCCGCACCTCCCGCGTCGTCACGTGCTTGGTCATAGCGTCACCTCGGCCGCGGGTTCGTCCGGGGAGGATGCTTCCTCCGGAGCCGGCACCACCGAGAAGCTGATCTCGCGGGACTTGCCGATCTTTTTCCAGGGAATGTCGGCGACGATCATCTCGCTCGGCTTGACGACGGGATGGTGGCTCTCCCAGACGACTTTGCCATCGACGTGAAGTTGCAGGACGGACTCACCCATCGGCTCGGTCGCGCGCATGTAGAAGCGCACGGTCGGCCTGCCGCCGGGCGGCGCCAGTTTCTGGGGCACGACGTAGCGGATGCCTTCGCCGCCGGTGACGGTG
>CAZKTH010000333.1:0-3273 GCA_964555575.1 uncultured Devosiaceae bacterium
GGCCTCCTCGATGGCGCCGACAAAGGGCACGCCGGCAAGATCCTCGATCTGCAGCAGTCCGGCCCGCAAGGCGTCGTCGATGTCGTGGGCATTGTAGGCGATGTCGTCGGCAATGGCGGCCGCCTGCGCTTCGAGCGAGGCGTGGCTCGCCAGTTGCAGCTTGAGGACGTCCCGGGCCTCGCGCCAGCCGAAGGGCAGGCCTTCCTTGCTGTAGCGGCCGAAGGGCTGGCCGTTGCGTTCCAGAAGCGGACCGTTGTGCTTCAGAATGCCCTCGAGCGTTTCCCAGCAAAGGTTGAGCCCGTCATGCTCGGCATAACGGCTTTCGAGCATGGTGACGACGCGGATAGCCTGCATGTTGTGGTCGAAGCCGCCGAAATCGGCCATTTTCTCGTTCAGCACCCGCTCGCCGGCATGACCGAAAGGCGGATGACCGAGATCGTGGGCCAGCGCCACCGCCTCGGCCAGATCCTCGTCGAGCCTGAGGGCCCGGGCGATCGAGCGGGCGATCTGGCTGACTTCGAGGGTATGGGTCAGCCGGGTGCGGAAATGCGTGCCTTCATGATGGAGGAACACCTGCGTCTTGTATTGCAGGCGCCGGAAGGCGGTCGAGTGGATGATGCGGTCGCGGTCGCGCTGGAAGGGCGAACGCGTCCGGCTGAGATCGGCGTCGAAAAGCCGGCCTCGGGTCGCTGCCGGATCGGAGGCGTAGGGGGCTAGGCTGCGCACGTCTCGAATCCGCCTCTTTTCAATTCCATGACGTCCACCTATCTTGAAGAGAAATCTCACGAGCCGATGAACCTGCAAGAGCCCTCGGAGCCGCAATGTCCGAAGCCAATGTCGCCGACCGCCCCGTAACGCTCACCGAACGCGCCGCCAAGCGGATCGCCAGGATCCTTTCCAAGGAACCGGAGGGCACGGTCCTGCGCATTTCGGTCGCCGGCGGCGGATGCTCAGGCTTTCAATACGAATATAATCTGGTGCAGGAAACCCCCGCCGAGGACGATCTCGTCCTGACGCGGGGCGAGGCGACGGTGCTGATCGATTCGATGAGCCTTGAGTTCATGGGCGGCTCCGAGATCGATTTCGTCGACGATCTGATCGGCCAGGCCTTCAAGATCGACAATCCCAACGCCGTCGCCTCCTGCGGCTGCGGCACCAGCTTCTCGATCTAGACAGCTCCTCCCCCATTGTCGGCCTGCCTCTTGACAAGGCGCGCACACTGGATGCGCCGAAAGACTTTCCTTCGGCGCGGGAATGGCTATTGTTCCCTTATTGTTCCGGGAGGATAAGATGGGATTCGTTGAGCGTCTCGATGCGGTTGTCGACCGGGCCCTGGCGGAAGACCGCATTGTCGGCACCGTCGTCATCGCGTCGCGTGATGGCAGGGAGATCTACCACCGCGTCGCCGGATTCGCCGATCGCGAGGCCGGCACGCCGGTTGGTGACGACACCATTTTCCGCATGGCTTCGGTCACCAAGCCGATCGTCGCGGCAACGGCACTGGCACTGGTCGACAAGGGCGCGCTGCGGCTTGACGCGCCGGTGACGGACTATCTGCCCTGGTTCGCGCCGCGCCAACCCGACGGACGGCAACCGGTCATCACCATCCATCACCTTCTGACCCACACGGCCGGTCTCACCTATGGCGGAGAAGACTTCGACCGTGCGGGCGTCTCCGGCGGCCTCGACAACACCGACGTCAGCATTTCCCTTGAAGAAAACATAAGGCGGCTGGCGACTGTCCCCCTGCTCTACGAGCCGGGTACGCAATGGGCCTATTCCATGGCGATCGACGTTCTCGGCGCCGTTATCGCCAACGTGGAGAACGCAACCCTTGGCGAAGCCGTCGCCCGCTACGTCACCGGCCCGCTCGGCATGAACGACACCCTGTTCGGCCTCTCCGACCGCTCGCGCCTGTCGATCGCCTATGCCAACCTTCCCCGCGGCGGGACCGAATGCATGCGCCGTATCCACACCATGCTGGCGCCCTGGGGCGACGAGATCACCTTTCATCCGAACCGGATCTTCAATCCCGATGCCTTCCAGTCGGGCGGCGGCGGCATGGCCGGAACGGCGCCGGATTTCATGCGTTTTCTCAACGCCCTGCTGGATGACGGCCAGCCGATCCTCAACAAGGAAACGGCCGCGACCGCCTTTGTCGACAAGACGGGCGGCCTTCCCTGCAGCGATCCCAGCGAAGGTTTTTCCTATTTCGGCGCCCTGATCCGCGATCCAGGAGCACTCGGCGCGCCCTGGCCGGCGGGAACGGTACGCTGGGGCGGAGTTTACGGCAGCAACTGGTTCGTCGATCCGGTCAATCGCCTGGCTCTTGTCGCCTATACCAACACCGCCCTGGAGGGTTGCGACGGTCCCCTCCGCTTCGAAATCCGCGACGCGGCCTATCCACTCGACTAGACTGGGCCGAACGAAGGGGAGACCGCATGCGCATCGCCACCTGGAACATCAACGGCATCAAGGCAAGGCTCGGCGTCGTCGAGCACTGGCTCAAGGAAACCGGGCCGGACATCGTCGCCCTGCAGGAGATCAAGTCCGTCGACGAGAATTTCCCGCGCGAGCCCTTCGAGGCGCTGGGCTACAATGTCGAAACGCACGGCCAGAAAAGCTTCAACGGTGTCGCCATCCTGTCCAGGCTCCCCTTCGACGAGGTGACGCGCGGCCTGCCGGGCGACGAGACCGACGAACAGGCCCGGCTGATCGAGGGCGTGTTCTCGACCGACAGCGGTGTCGTACGCGTCTGCAACATCTACCTGCCCAACGGCAACCCGGTCGACAGCGGGAAATTCCCTTACAAGCTCGACTGGATGGAACGGCTGATCGCTTTCGTCGAAACCCGGTTGGCCCTTGAAGAACCCTTCGTCCTGCTCGGCGATTTCAATCTCATCCCCACCGGCGCCGACTGCCACGATCCCGCGGCCTGGTGGGGCGATGCCCTGTTCCGGCCGGAATCGCTGGAAAAGTTCAGGGCTCTGCAAAATCTCGGTCTGACCGATGCCGTCCGCGCCGTCACTTCGGCGCCGTCCTATACCTTCTGGGATTTCCAGTCCGGCGCCTGGCGCAAGGACAACGGCATCCGCATCGATCACCTGATGCTGTCGCCCGAGGCGTCCGACCGGCTTTCCGGCGTCACCATCCACCGCGACGTGCGCGGCTGGGACAAGCCCTCGGACCACGTGCCGGTCGAAGGGGCTTTCGCCGGTTAGAGCATCGTGCGCAAAAGTGGGTCCCGGTTTTGCGCAAAAAACGATGCGACAA
>CAZKTH010000334.1:0-3273 GCA_964555575.1 uncultured Devosiaceae bacterium
CGCCAATACGGCCCAGAGCCACGAACGTCGCCTCGCGCGCCTCGGGAGCGCGGTCCAGCAGGTCCAGCAGCGGTTCCTCAGCCCGCTCCCCCAGAGCGCTGACCATGGCCGTTGCCCGCTTAACCCGCTCCTCATCTCGCGAACACATCGCCTGGACAGCGAACCTGATCATGTCTTCCGGGTTCTCGCCCGGATTGTGGTAGTAATAGAGTTCGACGTCGGAGCCGGTGCACTGGCTCGAACAGGTCGCGGCGTCGTCGCCCAGAAATTCCGGGACGGTCGAAAAGCTGATCGGCCAGTAATAGCCGTCGCAGCTTCTGACGCAAACCGTGCGAAGCGTCGAGCCATTGGGATTGTAGCCGTAATCGTTGATCACCTGCTGGCCGCCGCCGAACAACTGCTCGAACAGGCGGGCGAAGGGGCTTTGGGGCTCCGTCCGGGTGGTGTTGGCGGTGCTCATTCCGGTATTGCAGCCGAAACGGGCGATCTGCTGCAGGGCGACCTCGCGCTGCTGGGCTACGGCCTGGCCGGTCTCGACGCTGGCGGAGAGCCTGGCGTAGTCGTCGCGCCCCTTGACGATGACCCGCGCCACCCGCATGCACTCGACGGTCAGCTTCTGACCCTTGTTGAGCAGGGTCTGGCAGCCGCCCCGCACGAAGACGCTTTCGGCGTTCTGGACCTGTGCGCTCAAGTCCCGCGCTTTGGTCTGATTGACCTGGAGGACGCGGAAGTCCTTGTTGTTGCTGAGCGTTTTCAGTGTCGCGTTAAGCTGGGCGCAACTCGCCGATTGCGCCTGGGCCGTCTCGGTCGGCGAGACGGCAAACATGAGCGCCACAAGGACGGCTGAGAGAACCTGGGTCTTCAAGCGAACTCCCGCGAAACCTCGAACGCCGGACGGGCTGCATGGCACCTTGGTGCAGCCATGCGCTTCGGCATAAGGTGAAACAACACCTATAGTATGACGGATTCGTTGCCCGCGCACGATGCAAGGCAACGGAATCGGAACGCCTGCTCAATTATTGTGATGGTATCGTCCGGTATGCGGTGCCCTGGTTGTCTGGAAATGCGGCAATGAAATTGGCAAGTCTTGAAAATGATCGGCTCGACGGGCGGCTGGTGGTGGTCTCCCGGGACCTCAGGACCTGCGTTTCGGCCGGCCGCATCGCGCCGACGCTGCAGGCCGCGCTCGACGGCTGGGAGGTGGCGGCGCCGCAACTTCGCCATTTGTCCGACCAGCTCGAACTGAAGGCGGTCGCGGCCGAGCCCTTTTATGCCGACAAGGCGCTGGCGCCGCTGCCGCGCGCCTATCAGTGGATCGACTGCGCCGCCTATCTCGGCCATCTCGAACGGGTGCGCAGCCTCAAGGGATCGCGCGATGTCGATGCACAGGCCGAACGGCCGCTGATGTATCAGGGGGCCTCCGACACCCTGGCGGCCGGTCATGCCCCGATCCGCGCCCCGGAAGCCGATCTGGCCATCGATCTCGAAGCCGAGATCGCCGTCATTCTCGGTCCGGTGCCGATGCGGCCGAGCCGGCAGCAGGCCAGTGCCGCCATCCGTCTCGTCGCCCTTTGCAACGACGTGTCCTACCGTCGCCTGGTCGATGCCGACCTTAACGACGGTTTCGGCTTTTTCCATTCCAAGCCGTCGACGAGCTTCGCTCCCGTCGTCGTCACGCCCGACGAACTCGGCGAGGCCTGGCGCGGCGGACGGGCGCATGTGCGGGTCAGGGTCGAGGTCAACGGCAAGCCCCTGGGCGATCTCGACGCCGGCGCCGACATGGATTTCGCCTTTCCTGACCTCATTGTCGCCGCCGCCAATACGCGGGCGCTCGGCTGCGGCACCATTCTGGGTGCCGGCACCATCTCCAACCGTCACGACAAGCCGGCTCACGGCCGGAAAACCAGCGGCTACGCTTGCATCGCCGAGGCGCGTACCGTCGAGAAGGCGGCGCACGGCAAGGCGCAGACGCGATTTCTCGGCGCCGGCGACAGCATCAGGATCGAGGCGTTCGATGCGGGCGGCGCCACCCTGTTCGGGGCCATCCGCCAGGGCGTCGAGACCGGCTGAGGGCGCGCCGCCGGCGACCGGCTCTCACGTGGAATTGAACCGGCGGTGGCAGGACCCGGCGCTAAAGTTCATGATCCCTGCGGGGATTGTCGCTTAGGCTCGTGCCATTCATTCGCCCGAATGCTGCTCGCATGTTGGAGCTTCGTGGCAAAACCGACGGCCGGACCCGTCGTTCCGGATGCCGCGGCACAGGGACAACAAAGGGGAGAACAGATGAGCTTCAAGAAACTGACCGCCCTCACCGTCGCCGGCCTTGTCGCCGTCGCCCTGGCGGTGCCCGTCCTCGCCCAGGGCGAGAAGCTGACCGGCCTTGATGCCATCGTCAAGCGTCAGGAAGTGATGAAGGACATCGGCGCCACCTTGCGCAGTGCCAGCGGCCTCAGCGGCGACGCCCGTGTCGCGGCGGCCCAGAAACTGGTCGACGATTTCGCCATGGTCGGCGAACTCTTTCCCGAGGACTCCCAGATGGGGGCCAACACCAGGGCACTGCCGGCGATCTGGACCGATCAGGCCGGCTTCATGCAGGCCTACAACGATGCCGTCATGGCGTCGGCCGGTCTGCTTGCCGCCGCCCAGGACGGCGACGATGCGAACTGGGGCGCCGCGCTCAAGTCCATGGGCGCCACCTGCGGCGGCTGCCACATCAAATATCGCGCCCAGTAGCCGGACGTGATCCGCATCTGTGCGACGGCGCCGCTGTCGGCGCCGTCCCTGTCGCCCGCGCGCCGCCTGCGGCGGATCGCGCCGCAAAAACAAAGCGCTTGATTTGAACGTCAAGGGCCGGCATTCTCCGCGCCCATGAAAACCGTTCACCCGATTTCCATTATCGGCTGCATTATTATCCGCTGACTTCTCGGTGGCGGCCCGGTTTTCTTGTCCTTCTTGACAGCCTAGTGACCCGAAGCCTGCCACCGGCCAGAAACCGTATAGGCTGCGCAGGACCGCGTCATGACCAAGACTGAAATCAGGCTCCACAACACGTTGACCCGCCAAAAGGAGGTCTTGACCCCCTTCGATGCCGACAATGTGCGCATGTATGTGTGCGGACCGACGGTCTACGATTTCGCCCATATCGGCAATGCGCGTCCGGTGATCGTCTTCGACGTGCTCTACCGCCTGCTCTGCCATGTCTACGGCGAGAGCCACGTCGCCTATGTCAGGAACATCACCGACGTCGACGACAAGATCAACGCCCGTGCCCTG
>CAZKTH010000335.1:0-3238 GCA_964555575.1 uncultured Devosiaceae bacterium
CGAGGTGCGCGCACCGACAAGGATCATCGAGAAGACGTCGCGGCCATATTGATCGGTGCCGAACCAGTGGTCGGCCGAAAGACCTTGCAGCTTGTTGGGGATGTCCTGGGCGGCGAAGTCGTAGGGCGTCCAGACAAGCGAGACGAGCGCCGCGAGAATGATCAGCGAGGTCAGCGCCGCGCCGGTGACAAAGCTCGGCGAGTGGCGTGCCGCGCGCCACAGATCGAATTCGTCGACCTCCTCGACGGGCGGGCCGAAAATGCTCATGCCCGTTTCCTCAGGCGCGGGTCGACGAGCACATAGGCGATCTCGACGAGGAAGTTGACGAAGATGACGGCGAAAACCAGGATCATCACCACCGACTTGACGGTGATGAGGTCGCGCTGGGTGATGCCCTGGAAGATCAGCCTTCCAAGGCCCGGCAGATAAAAGACGTTCTCGATGATGATGGCACCGGCCAGCAGGAACGAGAACTGCAGCCCGACAATGGTCAGCACCGGAATGAGGGCGTTGCGCAAGGCGTGCCGCCTCAACGCCTGGCCGCGGTTCAGCCCCTTGGCGCGGGCGGTGCGGACATAATCCTCGTCAAGCGTGTCGAGCAGGGAGGAGCGCATGACGCGGGCCAGGATAGAGGCCTGCGGCAGGGCGAGGGCAATGGCGGGCAGCAACAGCCCCTTGATGCCGAGCCAGAAGCCCTTGTCCCAGCCGGGAAAGCCGCCGGCCGAGAACCAGTGCAGCGTGACGGCGAAGATCCAGACCAGGATGATGGCGAACCAGAAATTGGGAATGGCAACGCCGAACTGGGTCACCCCCATCACCGTGACATCGGCCGCCGAATTGCGCCGAGACGCCGCGACGATGCCGGCGGGAAAGGCGATGATGACGGTCAGGGCGAGCGAGAAAAGGGCCAGCGGCGCCGAGACGCCGATGCGCTGGACGATCAGTTCGCTGACCGGTGTCCGGTAGGTGTAGGAAATGCCGAAATCGCCGTGCAGCATGCCGACGACCCAGGAGAAATAGCGGACGATGGCCGGCTGATCGAGCCCCATCTGCTTCCTGAGCGCCGCCAGCGTGTCGGGCTGGGCGTTGAGCCCGAGCATGAACTGGGCCGGATCGCCGGGCACGACCTCGATGACAAGAAAAATGACGATGCTGGCGACGATGAGGCTGACAATCAACGATACCAGCCGGCCGGCGAGATAGGAGGGCATGGCTACGGCGTCTCACTTTTTCTGTGGACGTATCGCCGCCCATCTCCCCCCGAAGTGGGGGAGACGCAAAAGCTTCGGCTTGGCGCAGCCAAGTCGTTAGCCTTTGCCAGAGGGGGGAAATACCCGGCGCTGTACCATGGGCACCCCCCCTCCCCGTCCCTCCCCATCAAGGGGAGGGTGACGATGTCGAAGCGCTTCTGCCTCTGCATGAAAGACTCTGGCCGTTGGCAGTTTTCGGTGAGGAGGGGCAACCAGCCGGTGCCGGCCGCCCCGTTATCCTATTTCGACCAGCTCATGGAATCGATCACCATGGCCGGGACCGGTTGATTGGCCCACATGCCCGTGAGGTCGGCGGAAGCGACCGTGATGTAGGGATATTCGAACAGGAACCCGGCCGCGAAAGTGTCGGCGAGGATCTTCTGGGCTTCCTGCTTCAGCTCGATCCGCTTTTTCGGATCGGTGGTGCTGCCGATCTCGGCGATCACCTTGTCATAGGCCGGATTGTGGTAGTTGAAGTAGTAGTCCTTGCGCGCGAACACGCCGTAATCGTTCGGCTCGACATGGCTGACGATGGTCAGGTCGTAGTCCTTGTTCTTGAATACGTTGGTCAGCCAGTCGGCCCATTCGACATTGATGATCTCGACCTTGATGCCGATCTGGGCCAGCTCCTGCTGGATGATCGGGCCGGCGGCGCGGGCATAGGAGGCCGGCGGCAGTTTCAGCGTCAGCTTGAGATCCTTCACCCCGGCTTCGGCGAGGAGCTTCTTGGAAAGTGCCGGATCGTAGTTGGAGATCGCGGTCAGATCGATATAGGCCGGATCGGATGGCGGGAAGAAGCTGCCGATCGGCGTGCCGTAACCGTATTGCGCCCCGTCGATGATGGCCTTGCGGTCGATGGCGTGGGCGATGGCGGCGCGCACCTTGACGTTGTCGAGCGGCGGCTTGCCGTCGTTCATCGCAAGGACCGTCTCGCCATTGGTGGTGCCGACGATGACCTGGAAACGCGGATCGGCCTTGATCTGGCCGAGCGTCTCGGGAGCCGGGAAGCCGCCATAGTAGTCGACGTCACCGGAAAGGACCGAGGCGAGCGCCGCCGTCGGATCGGAGATGAACTTGATCACCGCCGTCTGGATCTCGGGCTTCTTGCCCCAGTAGTCCGGATTGGCGGCAAGGGTGACGTGGTCGCCCTTGACCCATTCGACGAACTTGTAGGGTCCGGTGCCGACCGGATCGGTGCCATTGGTCTTGGCGTTGCGTTCGGACACGATCACCGCGTCGCCCCAGCCCATATTGTAGAGGAAATCGCCCTGCGGTCCGCTGAGCGTCACCTTGACCGTCATGTCGTCGACGACATCGACCGAGGCGATCTTTTCGAAAAGCTGCTTCTGGGCGTTGACCGAATCCGGCCCGCGCGCCGTGTCGAGCGAGTACTTGACGTCGGCCGCGGTAAAGGGCTGACCGTCATGGAAGGTCACGCCCTCCTGGAGGTGGAAGGTATAGACGAGCCCGTCATCCGAGATGTCCCAGGACTTGGCGAGCAGAGGCTTGACGGCGCCGTCGCGGTCGATGCGGGTCAGGCCCTCGAAGATGTTGTCATAGGTGACGGACCGGATCGCAGCCGCCGCGCCGCCCGTCGTCGGATCGAGGCTGGGCGGTTCGAGCTGCATGCCGATATTGATGTCGGTGCGGGCGGCCAGGGCCGGGCCGGTAACGCTCGCCAGGGCGAGCACGGCGGCAAGGGCCAGGGTCCTGATGGGTGTTCGCATGTTCGGTTTCCTTCCCCGTAGCGGTCTTCGTCGTTGTTGTCGTTGTCGTCACGTCGTTATCGTTACGTTCTGGGCGCCAGCAGATCGGCGAGGGTCAGTGCCATCACCTGGGCGCTTTCAACCATATCATCGATTCCGACATATTCATGCCGTTCCTTCAGCCAGGACCTGTACGGGCTCTCCCCGCAGCCCACGTCGAGCACCCGCACCTCCGGCAGTTCCGAAATAACGCTCCTGAGCCTTCCGAACAGGTCCCTGCGG
>CAZKTH010000336.1:0-3193 GCA_964555575.1 uncultured Devosiaceae bacterium
ACCGGGCGGTTTCCTTGTCCTTGAGCGAGAATGTGCTGGTTTCGGCAAGGATGAGGTCGCCACGCGGCACGGTCTTGAGGGCCTCGACGGTGTCGAACAGCGCTTCGGGCGTCGGCAGGCAGGTGATGAGACGATCCGTCCTGTCGGCCACTTCCGACACTGAGCCGGCTGCCGCTCCGCCGTCCGCGCGGAACGTTTCCATTGCCGCCGCCGACGTATCGTAACCGAAGACGGTGAACCCGGCCTCGACCAGGTTCTTGGTCATGGCCGAGCCCATGATACCCAGGCCGATGATGCCGACGGACGTCGCATTAGTTTTGGTACCAGACACGATGAGTCCTCTCCCCGATCGCAGCCGAAGCCTTGAGCGGGCGCAAGTCTAGCCGCTGCGACTTGTCCAGTAGGCAGGCAGTTCGACGCAGTCGCGCGCGCCCCAGCCCTTTCCGCTCGCCTCGTCATAAATCTCCAGGGTTTTCTCCGTCAACGGAAGCGAGAACCCCTGAGTCTTCGCTGCTGCGAGCATGGTCCGCAGATCCTTGCGGACGCCATCGCAGTCGAATGTCGCCGACCCAGGATCTTCGGCCTTGAGGGCCTTGGCAACCGCCGATCCGCGCCGCTTGAGCACGTTCGTTCCGCCGGAGGTTTCCGAGAACAGGGTCAATAGCCATTCGGTATCGAGGCCGAGATGACGGCATAGGGCATAGGCCTCGCCGAGGGCCTGCCAGGACAGAGCCAGCGGCAGATTGATCGCCAGCTTCATGCTCGCCCCGGCGCCGACTTCACCCACAAGATCGACGCGACTGCACATCTGTTCGAGGATCGGTTTTGCACGCTCGTAATCGGCGGCGGCGCCCCCGGCGATCCCGAGCAGTTTGCCGGAGAGTGCCGGCCCGACGGTTCCGCCAACCGGGCATTCGACGAAAATGCCATTGGCTTTTTGCACGTCATTGGCCAGCGCAATTTCGACTTCCGGCAACACCGTACTCATTTCGATGAACAGCTTGCTGTTCCCGCCGGACGACAAAAGCCCGTCCTTTCCGCGATAGACCGCATCGATGGCAGCCGCATCGGTCAGAATGGTGATGACGGTCTCAACCTGTGCGGCGAGATCGGCCGGGCTGGCGGCGACGGCTGCGCCGGCCTCCTGCAACGGTTTCACCTTGCCCGGCGAACGGTTCCAGACGACCAGTTCGTGGCCGACCTCCATCAGGCGCGCAGCGATGGCGGCGCCCATCCGCCCCAATCCGGCAACACCGATCTTCATCAGCTTTCTCCCTTTGTGGTCCGAGAGCGCCTCTTCCTCGTACGATTTCCCACGGCGCCCGCAAAATGGCGCGGGCGGCATGCAGATGCCGCCCGCATCGGGTCGAGATCAGGCCAACTTATTGTAGGGGCTGATCATTTCGTAATACTGCATGTCGATCTTCTTGACCAGATACTGGTCGACGACCTTGCCGAAAGACACCTGGATGGGGGTCTGCAGGTGTTCCTCGAGGTCCTTCCGGGACCGCCAGTTTTCGTAGAACACGATGTGGTTCGGGTCCTTGGCGTCGCGATGGAAATGGAAATCGACGCAACCCGCTTCCTTGCGGGCGTCGACGACCAGCGCGTGCAGGGCTTCCTCGAGCACCTCCAGTTGTTCCGGCTTGGCGTGCAGGTGAACTATAAGTGTGATCATGCCGTCCATTTCATCCCTCCGTTCGACAGACAAAGGCTCTGGGCCGGTGGACCGGCCCGGCAGTCCTATTTGGCCGTGTGGCCGCCATCGACGATGAAGGTCTGGCCGGTCGTCCATGCAGCTTCGTCCGAAGCCAGATAGAGGATGATGCCGACGAGGTCTTCCGGCGTGCCGAGCCGCCCCAGGGGAATCGGATCGATCAGCGCCTTGGCGACGATCGGATCTGCGATGACGTCTTCGGACATGTCCGTCTTGGTCGTGCCCGGCAGGACGCAGTTCAGGTTGATCTGGTAGGGCGCCAGTTCCAGGGCGGCCGCTCGCGAGTAGGCGAGAATCGCACCCTTGGACGCGGTGTAGACCGATAGCAGGGGTTCGCCGACCACTGCGACGATCGAGGCGCAAAGGATAATCTTGCCCGACTTCTTGGGCATCATCACCCGGGCGGCGGCCTGGGTAGAGAAGATGTTGCCCTTGACGTTGGTGTGAAAGATCCGGTCGATGTCGGCTTCGGTATTGTCCAGCAGATCCGCCTTGCGGACAAGGCCGGCATTGCTGACCATGACGTCGAGCGTGCCGTAGGTCTTGACCGCGAAATCGACCATTCCGTCAACCTCGGCCTTGTTCCCGACATCCGCCTTGTAGGAAACGGCATTGCCGCCGGCGTCTTTGATCAGCTTCACGACCTCTTCCGCAGCGTCGGCGCGACTCGCGTAGTTGACGACGACTTTGGCTCCTTCGCGAGCCAGACCGATGCAATAGGCACGGCCCATGCCGCGCGAGCCGCCGGTGACGATGGCCACCTTGTCCTTCAAGCGCATTTCTTTCTCCTTTTTTCCTGACACTCACGCGACCCGTCGGCCCACAAGGGCAGTTCCGGCGAACCGTCGTATGTGCGGTCATAGGAAGAGATTTTTGAGGCGACTGCAAATTTTAAGGTCGTATACCTGCTATAGCTTTTTCCTATATCAAATCGTTCAATCAAAATAGTTTTGAGCTTCTGACGAGCTCACTTCGTATCATTTCCGAGAATTTCATGGATGGCAGCGAAATACGTCTATCAGGAGAATGCATTTCGTAGATATCGGAAGTCAAATTAGGAGCTATGATCGGATTGATAACAAATCTTCCGGTATCTATGTCGTTGATGACCGCTACGCTTGGGAGTGCGGTCGACCAGTCCGAGGACTCCACCACATGCATGGTCCCGCTGAGACCGTCGATCTCGATGAGGCCGGTGGCGCGAATGGTTCTGGCCTTGATCTGGCGATCCAGCATGCGACGCAGAGAGTGCTGCGCAGAGGGCAGAATGAGTTTGAGATCCGGCACTGCGGACAGATCGATCGGCTCCAGCGGGGAGAATCTGGCACTTGGTCCCGAGACCAGCACGATGCGATCGCTGAACAGATGCTGAAGCTTGAGATCGGTCTTCGAAGCCGGGCGGTTGCCTATGGCAAAATCCAGGTCGCCCGAGATCACCCCGCGCGCCAGAGTCTCGCTATTGGCTTCGACGACGCT
>CAZKTH010000337.1:0-1442 GCA_964555575.1 uncultured Devosiaceae bacterium
ATTGAACCAGCCCCCTCAAGTCAAGAAGAACCCCCGCCTTTTTCGACGGGGGTTCAGCTTGCGCGCCTGCAAACGGGTAAATGAGCGCGCATAAATAGGGCAACGGCGGCGGTACTAAACTTCCACCCGCGTGGCTTCAGCGCGGGTGACGACCGAAGCGCTATAAAAGGAACGATGTACAGCGGCCTCTACGCCGGCATATCGGCTAACCGCGTTGGAAAGCTCCTGCCCTTCACGCATCTTCGCAGCGGCCTTGGGGACATGCGTGTCAATGATATTCGCACAGACTTTTCCGTGCGCGTCTTTGGAAAGGCCGAGCAGGGGGTGGAACGTCGAAAAGATCACCGAAGCGACATTGATGTCGGTACGATATGCTTCGGCAATCGCGGCCATCCCTTCCGGTGTACGTGCCGCTTCGCGCACCCAACTGATGGTCTGAGCCTCGATTGGGGCATGCGCGCCCCCACGGGGAGCAAGAGCGCGCTCAGCCATCGCCCTGCCGTCTTCTATCAACGCATCCGCCTGCCGCTGGAAGACGTCCGCATGGCGCCGGACAAGCGCGGTGGCGCGGTCGGCAAGCTCGCGCCCAGCAAGGTGACGTTAACCGCGATGAGGTGGCGCCAGACGGCGTGCCCATGTCATTTATGCGCCGAAATAGTTATATATTTCAATATGTTATGCCTCTGCTTCCAACCTCGGCGTTTCCTGTTGACACGATGAGAATTCGGTGCAATTTGTATTATTACATTATGTAGCAATAAGAACTGCGCTTGGGGGGAGAAAGTGCGTCAGGCTCGTAGTCGTCAAGAAACACGTGCAGCCATCCTCAATCGGATTTGGCTGTTTTCTGGCGCGTTCAGGCCTGAAATTGCCGAGAATACCGGGCTTACGACAGCCAGCGTTTCGCGCATCGTTGCCGAACTCATGAGCGAGAATGTCATCACCGAGACGCGCCGGACTGCGCCCTATCAGGGTGGTCCAAGCGCCTTCATTACATTGAGTGACAATAAGCTCGTCGGAGCCATCGAAGTCTCGAACAACCGCATTCATGTCGGTATTGGCTCCATCTCCGGCGAGTTGCGGTTCTCCGAGCGCGTCACGCTCGAGGACGGAGCCAATCCGACCGAGGTCGCCGCGGCTTTCGACTGCGCCGTTGATCGGCTGAAGGAAGGCATGGAGCGGCTCGGCGTGCCGCTCGAACAGATCGCGGTGACGCTGCCGGGGTTCGATGCGACCAAAAGCCACAATCCGATTTTCGACATTTCGCCGAAAAAGCTAAGCAATCGCTTGATGGCGGCTTTCGGCGACCTGCCCGTGCAGATCGAAAACTCAATCGTTGCCCGCGCGGTGGCGCAGCAACTCAAGCAGCCGAGCGAAAACGTCCGGCCGCGCTATCTCTACCTTTATGTCGGCCACGGTGTTGCTGCGGCGATGGTGGACGG
>CAZKTH010000337.1:1452-3170 GCA_964555575.1 uncultured Devosiaceae bacterium
GGACGGAACGCGTGATGTCCAGCAGGTCCTGCCCTGTGAGATCGGCCACGGTGTACTCGATCCCAAGGGTCCGCTCTGCCGCTGTGGGCATTACGGCTGCATGGAAGCCTATGTATCCACTTCGGCGATCGCCCCGAGCCTCAAGGTCGAGGAAGCCGAACTTTTGTCACTGGGCGATGCCTGGCCCGACAAGGTGCCAATTTCGGCCAAAGCCTCGGTTGAACTCGACGACCGGCTGTTCAAGCTCGGCATGGCCATCGGCAACGCGCTCAATGCGCTGCCGGCCCGCAAGGTGCTTGTCGGCGGCTGGCCGGTCGGACTGACCGACAAGGCCAGGCGGGCGATCGCGGCGGGAATCGACAGTTGCATGTTCGGGGGCGGCGAAAAGGTCAGCCTCCAGTTCGTTCAGTCGGAATTGGGACGCGAGCCGGTTTCGGCGCTCGCGTTCGCGACCTTTGTCCATCTCGGGCGGGGTGCCCTGCCCCCGGATGGACAGGGACAAAGAACCCGTGCCGTCAGGGAGGCGGCTCCGGGGCAGCACGCAGCTCTTTAGGGAGGAGAGGATGAAACTCACAAGATTACTGGTCGCCAGCGTTCTGGCGCTGGGACTGGCAGTGTCGGGCTCGGGCGCCTTCGCCGAATCCGTTCTCAAGGTCAAGCCGTCCGGCGACGTCAAGACGCTCGACCCGATGCTGGGGTCGGATTCCATGGCGCGCAACTACGGCTACATGATCTACGACACCCTGTTCGCCGTCGATGCCAGTCTCGAGATGCAGCCGCAGATGGTCGACACCTGGTCGCGGTCGGACGATGGCAGGGTCTATACCTTTACCCTGCGCGACGGGTTGAAGTTCAGCGACGGCACGCCGATCACCACGGCCGACGTCATCGCGTCGCTGAAGCGCTGGAGCGTCAATGACAGCCTCGGCCAGCAGCTCAACAAGAACGGCGCCACCTATGTGGCGGTCGACGACAAGACCTTCACCCTCACGATCGACGAGCCGTGGGGTCTGGTCATCGACACGCTCGGCAAGCCCGGCGCGCCGGTGCCGTTCATCATGCCGGCCCGCATTGCCGAGGCGACGCCGTCGAACGAACCGGTGACCGACTATACCGGTTCCGGACCGTTCATGTTCAAGGCCGACGAATGGGTGCCGGGCGCCAAGCTTGTTTTCGTCAGGAACCCGGCCTACGAACCGCGCGAAGAAGCGGCCAGCGGCTTCGCCGGCGGCAAGCTCGCCAGGTTCGACCGCGTCGAATGGCTGTGGATCCCCGACCAGCAGACCGCCCTTGATGCCCTGCGCAAGGGCGAAATCGACATCGACGAGGATCTGGCGGTCGACCTGATACCGCTGGCCAAGTCGGCGCCGGGCATCGTCGTCACCCATCAGGACGAGATCGGCGTGGCCCAGCAGATCCGGGTCAACCAGATCCAGCCGCCCTTCAACAACCAGATGCTGCGTCAGGCGCTGCTGACCGCGGTCAATGGCGACGACTTCCTCGCCGCCGTGATCAATGACCCGTCCGAAGGCAGTTCGTGCCGGTCCTTCTACACCTGCTCGTCGCCCTATGCGACGACGGCCGGGTTCCCGGAGCCGGACATCGAGAAGGCCAAGAAGATGGTGGCCGAGAGCGGTTATGACGGCACGCCGGCCGTGCTTCTGGATGCCACGGAAAACCCGAATATCCATGCCTTCATCACCGTGGCGGACCAACTG
>CAZKTH010000338.1:0-3164 GCA_964555575.1 uncultured Devosiaceae bacterium
CACCATGGCCGTGCTCGGCGGCGCCTCGAGCATCTTCGGCGCCCTGGTCGGCGCCATCATCCTCACCGCCCTGCCCCAGGCCCTGACCGTCTTCTCCGACTACGAGAACATGATCTTCGGCGCCATCCTGATCCTGACCATGGTGCTGATGCGCGAGGGCCTGGTGCCGGCCCTGTCGACGCGCTGGGCCGCCCTTGTGAGAAGGAGGGGCAGATGAGCGCTCTTTCGGTCGAGGACCTCGGCATCACCTTTGGCGGCCTCAAGGCGGTCGATGCGGTCAGCTTTGCCGCCAACCGGGGCGAGGTGACCTCGATCATCGGGCCGAACGGGGCCGGCAAGACGACGCTTTTCAACATGATCACCGGGCTCTATCGCCCCAGTCACGGCAGGGTGCTGATCGAGGGGCGCGACGTCACCGGCGAACCGCCCCACAAGCGCGCCGCCCTCGGCATGGCCCGCACCTTCCAGAACCTGCAGATCTTCGCCCGCATGAGCGTTCTCGACAATGTCATGGCGGGCCGGCACCTCAAGGAACGCGGCAGCGTCTTCTCCGACCTTTTCGGCCTGCCCGCGACTCGCGCCCGCAACCACGATAGCGCCAGGGCGGCCCATGCCGCCCTGTTCGAAGTGGGCCTTCACGGCTACACCCATCGCCCGGCCGGCGATCTTGCCTATGGTCAGCTCAAGCGCCTCGAAATCGCCCGCGCCCTGATGATGGAAGCGCCGCTTCTGCTGCTCGACGAACCGGCGGCGGGCTGCAACGCCGTCGAGACGCGCGAGATCGACGATCTGATCGCCAGGATCGCCGATCAAGGCACCGCCGTCCTTTTGATCGAACACGACATGCGCATGGTCATGCGCATCTCCGCCCACATCGTCGTGCTCGACCGGGGTCGCAAGATCGCCGAGGGCACCCCGGAGGTCGTGCGCAACACCGAAGAAGTGATCGCCGCCTATCTCGGTGCCCATGGTGCCGCCGAGGCCAGGGAGGGTGCCCATGCTTGAGATCAGGGGATTGAAAGCCGCCTATGGCGCCATCGAGGCGCTGCACGGCATCGATCTCGATGTCCGTGAAGGCGAGATCGTCACCCTCGTCGGTGCCAATGGCGCCGGCAAGACCTCCCTGTTGCGTTGCATCTCCGGCATCCTCCCCATCGGCGCAGGCACGATGCGTTTTGGCGGCGCCGATCTGGCGGCAAAGCCCGATCATGCCCGCGCCGGTCTGGGTATCGCCCATGCGCCGGAAGGGCGGCACGTCTTCGGCGACATGAATGTCGCGGAAAATCTCGCGCTGGGCGCCTATCACCGCCGCGATCACGAGATCGAAGCCGATCGGGAGGACATCTACATGATGTTCCCGATCCTCGGGGAAAAGCGCCACCAGCACGCGGCCGGCCTCTCCGGTGGCCAGCAGCAGATGCTCGCCATCGGCCGCGCCCTGATGGGCCGCCCTAAACTGCTGCTGCTCGACGAACCCTCGATGGGGCTCGCGCCCATTCTGGTCGACCAGATCCTTCAAACCGTCGCCTCCCTCAAGGGGCGCGGCGTCACCATCCTGCTGGTCGAGCAGAACGCCTATGCGGCCCTGTCGATCGCCGACAGGGGCTATGTGCTCGAAACCGGCGCCATCGCCCTTTCCGGCAGCGCCGCGGAACTGATCGCCGACCCCCGCATCCGCGAAGCCTATCTCGGAGCCTGAGATGAGCCCGGTCACGACCACAATCGCAGACGGCATCGCCCTGGTCACTGTCGACAGCCCGCCCGTCAACGCCCTCTCCGAGCAGGTACGGGCCGGCCTCCTGGACGCCTTTGTCGCCCTCGAAAGGACGGACGGCGTCAAGGCCGTGATCCTTTCCTGCGCCGGGCGCACCTTCATGGCCGGAGCCGACGTCAGGGAATTCGGCAGCCCGGCCGTCCCGCCCGCCATCTACGAAGTCGCGGCGCAAATCGAGGCCTTGCCCTTTCCCGTCATCGCCGCGATCCACGGCAGTGCCCTTGGCGGCGGGCTGGAAGTCGCGCTTGGCTGCCACTACCGCCTCGCCACCGAGGACGCCAGGTTCGGTTTTCCCGAAGTCACCTTCGGGGTCATCCCCGGCTCTGGCGGCATCGTCCGCGCCGTCCGCTGCCTTCAGCCCGAAACAGCAGTCCATCTCATCACCACCGGCAAGCCGATCAAGGCCGCCGACGCGCTCGATGCGGGGCTAGTCGACCAGGTCGTTGTCGGCGATCTCATCGAAGCGGCAAAGGACTTCGCCGCCGAAAAGGCCGGAGAACCGTTGCCCACCCCGCTTGGCTTGCGCGACCCGCCCGGCATGCCGGACGACGCTTTCTGGGCCGAAGCGGACAAACAGGCCGAAAAAGCCGCGAAGGGCGCCAGGGCCCCGCTTGTGGCCCTCGACGTCATCAGGACCGCCTTCGCCGAGCCGTTCGAGGCCGCCCGGCAAAAGGAGCGCGCCGCCTTCGAAACCCTGCGCGACGGGAAGGAAGCCGATGCCCTGCGCCATGTCTTTTTCGCCGAACGCCGCGCCAACCGCCCCGAAGCGCTGGGCGAGGCCGAGGCCCTGCCGCTGACCCGGATCGGGGTTGTCGGCGGCGGCACAATGGGCACCGGCATCGTCACCGCCCTGCTGCAAAGCGGTTTCGAGGTGACCCTGGTCGAAACGAACACCGAAGCGCTCGCGGACACGCGCGCGCGTGTCCGGAAGCTAGTGACTGCCGCCGCCAGGCGCGGCCTCGTCAAGGCCGCCGGTCCCGACGCCGTTCTCGAAAAGCTGGCCCTGACGGTGGAATTCGAGGACCTCGCCCCCTCGGACCTCATTGTCGAGGCGGTGTTCGAGGATCTGGCGGTCAAACAGGAGCTGTTTGCCAGGCTCGACGCCATCGCCCGGCCCGATGCGATCCTTTGCACCAACACCAGCTATCTCGATCCCGAAAAGCTCGCCGAACCGGTTGCCGACAGGAGCCGGGTGGTGGGGCTGCACTTCTTCAGCCCCGCCCATGTCATGAAGCTCATCGAAATCGTCCGCCTGCCCGAAACCAGCCCCCGGACGCTTGCCACCGCCTTCGCCCTCAGCAAACGCCTCGGCAAGATCGGGGTGCTGTCCGGCATCTGCGAAGGCTTCATCGGCAACCGCCTGCTCAAGCGCTACCGCGCCGCCGCCGAA
>CAZKTH010000339.1:0-3118 GCA_964555575.1 uncultured Devosiaceae bacterium
GCGAGCATCAGTGCGATCGTCAGTTCGGCGACACCGGCAGCATTGGCGCCCTCGGCGCGGCGCACCACGATGTTGCGTTCTTCCGCCACATTCATCGGCAGGTTGTCGACGCCGGTGCCGTTGCGGCTGATGACCTTGAGCTTTTCGGCGGCGCGCAGGACATCGGCGGAAATTGGTTCGACACCGGCGAGCCAACCCACCACATCGGGCACCAATGTCAGCAACTCGGCCTCGTCGGGCAACTTGCCGGGTGTCGAATAGACGATATCGAAGCCTCGTGCCTTTAGGGCCGTAATCGCCTTGTGCGGCGTCGCGGTGAGAGAGCGTGGCGTAACCAGAATCCGATCCATGGTCAGCTCCGCGCCGCTCGTGCCGCGATGTCGGCGAGGATGTCGAAGCGCGGGCCGGCTGTCGGGATGTCGATGTGAAACACTTCGGCCACGACCTGGGTCCAGCCGTGAATGAAGTAGATCCATCCATCTTCGATCTGCAGGGCACGGCTTTTCTCCTGGCGCCGTGCCTGGTCGAGGAAGACGAGATTGCCGCGGTAGTTGAGATCCCAAACGATGCTGCGTTCGGGAAAGACGGCGGCATCGGTCAGCGGCGAACCGGGCGCGTCCTTGCCGAGACCAGTTGCGTTAATCACCAGAGAACCTGGTGCCAGGGTGTCCAGCGCGCGGTCGTTTCCTTCCGGTTGCGGCGCAAAGGCGTATTCGACCGGCACCCTGATGCGCAGTTCTTCATGGATGCGGCGGATGGCATCGAGCCGCGGCTGGCTGCGATTGGAGATGACGACGCGCGCCGGCACGTCGCCGCCGCGTTCGGCGCGGAGCAGATGCCATGACAACGCGATGGTCGAGCCCCCGGCGCCCATTGAAAACAGCTCGGCACCGGTGTTGGCGAAATAGCCGGGCTTGAGGAAGGCATCGAGGGCAAGGCCGGAGGAGATAGGGTCCTTGGCGTGGCAGACCAGCTTGCCGTCTTTTTTGGACAGACAGCTCGTCTCGCCCATGAACAGCGCATGCTTGTCGATGACGTCGAACAGGTCCTGGCAGGCGGCGTACAGATCGATCTTGTGCGTGGTGACCAGTGCGCCGAGCGACAACGGATCGGTCTTGATGAATTCAACGATTTCGCGATAGGCGGCCGGGTCGGCGTGAAGCGGAAAGTCTATGCCCTTGATGACGGCACCTTCGAGGCCGAGTTCCTTCGCCCAGGCCGGAAAGACCGTCATGATCGAACTCTGGCCGGTGGTCACGCCGATGAAATAAAGGGTCGGCTCGGTCGCCGGCATATAAGCGGTCACTTTCTTTGCTCCAGATGTTGGCGGGCGCGTTCGGCGGCGGCGCGGGCGTTGTCCCTGATCACGCCGAAGCGACCTTCGGCGATATCGTTGCTGCGGGCGATCCATGTGCCGCCAACCGCGGCCACCTGCTTGAGGGAGAGCCATTCACCGAGCGTGTCGAGGGAGGCGCCGCCAGTCGGAATGAAACTCAAGTCGAGATGGGCAAAGGGCGCCAGAATCGCCCGCAACAACGCCGGCCCGCCGGCAGGTCCGGCGGGAAAGAACTTCAGGAGTCGGGCACCCAGGCCGGTGGCGCCGCTGATATCGCTCGGCGTCATGACACCAGGGGCGAAGGGCAGGCCCGCTTCGGCGGCAGCCTTGACGATTCTCGGATCGAAGCCGGGCGCCAGGCCGAATGTGGCGCCACTCCTTGTCGCCGCGGCGACCGAGGCAAGATCAAGAATCGTACCGGCGCCGACGATGAGTTCGGGCCGTTCCGAACTGAGCGTCGCTATGACCTCGGCGGCGGCCGCGGTACGGAAGGTGATCTCGGCAACGGGCAGGCCGCCCTCAAGCAACGCGTCGGCAAGCGGGATGGCACTCTTGGGGTCCTCGATCGCGATGACCGGGACGATGCCGAGCGAAGCGATCTTGTCAAAGGCAGAAATCATTGCCCGTTCTTCATAACGCGGTTGCGAAAATGGCCTGGATGTCTTGCGCGGGGCGCTCGCGATAGGCGATGTTGTCGACGGCCTTCCAGCCGCCGGCGCCGTCGCGCATGATGCGCTGGCGCATACCGCCGGTGCGGGCGATTACCTCGTAGTCCTGGCCGGAATCGGCCGGATAGATGAAGGTCATGACCAGCGGCTCGTGGCCGACATTGACCGAGCGGTGAATCCAGTAGGGCGGCACGTAGCAGATGGTGCGCGGGCCGATGGGCATGACGCGGGTGTCGCCGTCGGGAGATTCGAGCAGCATCAGACCGGAACCGGCCTCGCCGTAGTAAATTTCCGGCCGGTTGGCATTCTGGTGGATATGGCCGCGGGTGAAATAGAACTCGTCACCGATGACGCCGGGGGCGATCCGCGTGACCCCGAAGATCATGTCGCCGCTGTCATTGCTCGGCCGATAGTCGGTCACATCGTAGATCACCGCGTCGCCGTTGCTGCTCGTGGCGGTGTCGAAGGCGGCGGTATCGACGAACAACCCGTCAAGATCGCGCAGGCGTTTGATGTAGCGCCCGGTCGCGTTGGTGAGTTTGCCCTCGGCCACGTTCACCGTGCAGATGGCGGGCTCCTGAAAGGTCATTGCCTTCCCCTCCTGATTTTGTATTTATGCTACATATTTCGGTTGGAACACGCAAGGCGGAAAGTAGCGCCAGTGGATATTCGTGAGCAGGAAATTCGCTATCATATTGCAATTTATGTGCAATCAAAAATGTCGTGCCTTGTTCCATAAGGGTTTGATGCACCATTGAAATGTATCATTAGTACGCCAAGACGTTACTAAATGACGGATGCTGCGCCGGTTGTCCGCAGGCGATGCGGTGCGCCACGGAACAAATAATGATCTGAGGAGAGGGGTGGGGCATTGGCCGCACGCTTGCCGCACCAATGCCGGAACCGAGTGTCAAAGCTCCGGTTTCATACTGGATTGTGACGTTGGCAGAGGCCGTTTGCAGGTGCGGCGAAGGTCGGCCAAAACAAGCTCGGCTTCCATTTACAGGGGACCTGGCCGGATTGCCGAAGGCTCTTGGCAAGCTGGATCGTCGCCCCGGACGCCCGTCCCAAGTCGGAAGCGAGCGTTACGATGGCCCTCAGATCGGACGATTTC
>CAZKTH010000340.1:0-3056 GCA_964555575.1 uncultured Devosiaceae bacterium
TAGGTTGTGGTGACGATTTAACTATTTGAGCCAGATGGCGATAGCTGCAAGTTCCGGCGGAAACACCTCGGCCGTCATTGCGGGGAGCCTTGGCGACGAAGCAATCGGGAAGCGCCGGCCGTGGCAAGCTGGATTGCCGTACTCGTTCCACTCGCTCGCAATGACGAAGGGCGTCTCAGCGAAACCGTGAAACGATACTGCCGCCTGTCGCACCCTTGCGACAGGCGCCGACGACACCCCCGCCGCCGCACGCCATTCACCACTTCACTCCTTACCCCCCGCTTCCACCCGCGGATAGCTGATCTTGTCCCCCGCCTTGGCGCCGATCTCGACCGAACGGCCGCCGGCGATCTCGAGCACGAAGCGCACCGCGCCGTCCGAGGGGATGGCGGTGGGATCGAGCGGACGGGCGTTGACATGGATGTTGCGGATGGTGCCATCGGCGGCGATGAACAGCATGTCGAGCGGAATGAGGGTGTTCTGCATCCAGAACGCCACCTGCTGCTCGCTGCCGAAATCGAACAGCATGCCGGCATCAGGTGCCAGCGACTGCCGGAACATCAGGCCCTTCTGCCTGAGGGCCGGCGTGTCGGCGATCTCGACCGCAAAGCCGAAATCGCCCTTGGCGGTGTGCACGGTCAGATGCGATTCGTCGCTGCAGGCCGCGACCGGCAAAAACAGCAGCAGACTCAAAAGCGCGACACCGAGGCGCCGCGCCAGATCGGAAAACAGGGATGTCATGCCGCGCCCGTCAGTGCGACGAGGGTGCGTCGCCCCAGTCCTCGGGGCGGATCTCGGCGACCATCAGGCCCTTGGCGCCTTCGCCATAGCGCGCCAGCACGAACTGGCCGGGGCGCAATTCGGTGAAGCCGTAACGCCTGAGGGTTTCCATGTGGACGAAAATGTCGGGATGCCCCTCGCCCTTGGACAGGAAACCGAAACCGCGCACACGGTTGAACCATTTCACCTGCAACCGTTCGAGCTTGGAGGTGGGTTCGACCGTGACATGGGTGCGGGCCATCGGCATCTGGGCCGGATGGCGGGCGGTCGATTCATCCATCGACAGGATGCGGAAGGCCTGCAGCCCGCCCGGGCGGGTCAGCGCCTCGCACACCACGCGCGCACCTTCATAGGCGGTCTGGTAGCCGTCTCGTCGCAAACAGGTGACATGCAGCAGAACGTCGGGCAGTCCATTGTCCGGCACGATGAAACCGAAGCCCTTGGAGACGTCGTACCATTTGATGGTCCCGACGATTTCCATTGCATCAAGGGCGGTGTCGCGCGCCTCGATACTATCGAGCCCATTGTCCTTGGACTGCTCAGAAAGAACCGTCCCGGCGGCTTCCTTGCCGCCTTCTGAGGAAAGTTTGGCCCCCATAATCACGCCTTCCACTCGGCCCCGCCGCTGGCGAGGTACGCCTCACACATTGCGGGCCAGTCTGGCCGATTCAAAACAAAAAGTTAAGGCACTCTCACAAAAATGTTTTGCGTCAGCATTCAACCATACACAGCTTGTCGCACCTTCCGACCGCGGATAGACTTGCCGCAACGCGAAAATGCGTCCCTTCCACTCCATTTCAGCGAGTTTTGTGATGAAATATTTGCACACGATGGTCCGCGTGACCAGCATCGAGCAGAGCCTGAGATTTTACTGCGACGGCCTCGGGCTCGAGGAGATCCGGCGCAGCGAAAACGAAAAAGGCCGCTATACCCTGATTTTCCTCGGCGCGCCCGGCGATGCGGGCGGCGAGGTCGAGCTGACCTATAACTGGGACCCGGAAACCTATGCGGGCGGCCGCAATTTCGGCCACCTCGCCTATCACGTCGAGGACATCTACGCCCTGTGCCAGCACCTGTCCGACATGGGGGTCGTCATCAACCGGCCGCCGCGCGACGGCCACATGGCCTTCGTCCGCTCGCCTGACGGCATTTCGATCGAACTGATCCAGAAGGGCGACGCCCTGCCGCAGGCCGAACCCTGGGCCTCGATGGCCAATACCGGCAGCTGGTAGCGCCGCGACCAAAGACCGGCTCCGGGGCGCACCCGGAGCCGGCCCGAACCCCCGGGAAACCGCCGGTCAGTCCCTCGGCGTCCAGGAAGCGAGGGCGTCAATCTTGTCCTGACGCCTTTGGAGACGGCATATCTGGGGAAGTCGCGCGCGCCCGGCTCGGCCGTCCAGTCCTTGTTGGCCAGGGCCTTGTCGAGCCGCATCCTTGCCAGGCCGAAAAGGCCGAGCATGGTTGCCTTGCCTCCAGCCAAAGGCAGGCGAGAGCACAGTGCGGGACGCGACACGGAAATATATGATAAAATATATCCACATTACCATCCGGGTCCGGGATGATGCATTAATGGTCTGCTAACCTTTCCGGTTAGCGTGGAGTTAGGGCCAATCCGCCAATTTTAGGCATTCTGCCATCTTGAAGGCGGGAGGCCGCCTCTGGCGGTTCCTCGAAACGGTCGATGCGCAAACTCGGGATCCTGATCGTTCTGCTGCCGCTGGTCGTGAGCGGCTGCGTTCCCATGTCGCTGTTCGCCAAGAGCAGCGGCCCGGAATATAGCGGCTACAAATCGTCCTGGGGCACGGTCGTCGCCTCCAGCAAGGTCAACACCGTTTGCCTGTCGCCGGTACTGCGCCTGGCCATCATGGATATCGAGGGCCATTTCGGCAAAAAGGTCGTGGTGAATTCGGGCTACCGCACCCCGGCCTATAACGCGGAAGTGGGCGGCGCCGAGGAGTCCTATCACAAGCGCTGCCTGGCGGCGGACTTCTTCATTCCCGGCGTGGCGAAATCGGACCTGATCGCCTATGCCAGGCGCGTGCCGATGATCGGGGGCCTGGGCTGCTATCCGGGTCGCGACTTCATCCATGTCGACGTGCGTGCCCGACCCTGGGGCGCCAAGGGACCGGTCACCTTCGCCGGGTGCTGAACGCCAGGAAAACGGCATCGGGGCTCTTGCGCCGGAACGCCAACCACCCTATACGGACGCGGCACACCGCGCGCGCCCATCGTCTAGCGGTTAGGACGGCGCCCTTTCACGGCGCAAACAGGGGTTC
>CAZKTH010000341.1:0-3054 GCA_964555575.1 uncultured Devosiaceae bacterium
GTTCGATCCGGAGAAGCTGATTTCCGTCATCCGGCGCGTTGTGCATTAGGAAGAACTTCGGCACGGGACCAGCCGGTGAAAGATGAGCGACCTCGACGATTTCAAGGCGACCTATTTCGACGAATGTTCCGAATTGCTCGGTGAGCTTGAGGAACAGTTCGCCGTCATTGAGGAAGGAGAGCGTGACGCGGAACGGCTCAATGCCGTGTTCCGGGCGATCCACTCGATCAAGGGCGGCGCCGGCGCCTTCAACTTCGCCGGTCTGGTCGGTTTCGCCCATGAATTCGAGACGCTTCTCGACTTTGTCCGCAACGGCAAGGTCGATCTGACCGACGACGTCGTCGCCCTGTGCATCCGTTCCAACGACATCGTCGCCGATTTCGTCGCGGCGGCCCGCGCTGGCGAGGAACTGGCCGCCGACTACGGCGCCGTGGAAAAGGAACGTTTCATCGCCCTGTGCAAGGGTGATGGCGCCTCCGGTGACGGGGACCGGGACGGCGAGCCGATGGAGGAGTTCGACATCGACTTCACCCCGATCGCCGTCGATCTCGAACACAGGGACGAACCGGCCGAAGGCGGCGGCGGCGGCGACAGCTGGCTCGTCGTTTTCACGCCGCATGCCGAACTCTATTCGCGGGCCAACGATCCGCTCCTGTTGCTGCGCGAGCTGGCCGAGCTGGGCGAGGTCGTCGTGACCGCCCGGGTCGGCGATCTGCCGAACCTCAACGAATTCGAGCCCTTCGGCGTCTATTGCTCCTGGGAGGTCGAGATCGTCGCCGAGGAACTGACAGAGGAAAAGATCCGCGAGATCTTCGAATTCGTCGAAGGCGACTGCGATATCGAGATCTCGAAAGGCGGGCGCAGGAAGGACGAGCCTGACGAGGCTGCGCTCGACGACGACATGCCGAGCTTTGCCGAGCTCGCGGCCGAGATCAAGCCGGAAAAACCCGCGGCGCCCGCTGCCCCGACGGCAACGAAAACGGCATCGCTCGCATCGGAGCCCGCCACCAAAGCCGACCACGAAACACACGAGAATGGTGGCGCACGTCCGGTTGGAGTGCAGTCGATCCGCGTCGATCTCGACAAGGTCGATCGCGTCGTCAACATGGTCAGCGAACTGGTCATCACCCAGTCCATGCTGACCCAGCAGATGGACGAGAACCTCAGGCAGAAATACCAGGAACTGGTGCGCGGGCTCGAGGTCCTGGCCCAGACGACGCGCGGGCTGCAGGATTCGGTGATGGCCATCCGGGCCCAGCCGGTTAAGTCGGTTTTCTCGCGCATGCCGCGTCTGGTCAGGGAACTGGCAGGCAAGACCGGCAAGAAGATCAAGCTGGAAACGGTCGGCGAGAACACCGAGATCGACAAGACCGTCATCGAACAGCTTTCCGATCCGCTCACCCACATGATCCGCAATTCGGCCGATCACGGCATCGAGATGCCGGAGAAGCGCCTTGCCGCCGGCAAGCCGGAGACCGGCATCGTCCGGCTTTCGGCCGAACAGGCGGGCGGCAATATCCTGATCACGGTCGAGGATGACGGCGCCGGCATCAATCGCGAACGCGTGATGCAGATTGCCCGCGAGCGCGGCGTGGTCGGGCCGGAGCAGCAACTGACCGAGGAACAGATCGACAATCTGATCTTCGCGCCGGGCTTTTCGACCGCGACCGAGGTTTCCGACATCTCCGGGCGCGGCGTCGGCATGGACGTGGTCCTTTCCAACATCAAGAAGATCGGCGGGATGGTGCATGTCCGGTCGTGGCCGGGCAGGGGCACGCGCATGACCCTCAAACTGCCGCTGACCCTGGCGGTGCTCGACGTCATGCTGGTGGCGGTCGGAACCTGTCCCTATGTCATCCCGCTTTCATCGATCGTCGAGACCATGCAGACGGCGCGCGCCGATTTCGGTCGCATGCCGACGGGCAACCATGTGTTGCAGGTCAGGGGCGAATATGTGCAGGTCATCGACCTTGCGGCGCGATTCGAACTGCCGAACGAGACGCCCGAGGAGCAGCGTTTCGTGGTGCTGTGCGAGGCCGAGGGCACCCAGAAGGTCGCCCTGATCGTCGACGAGATCATTGGCCAGCAGCAGGTGGTCATCAAGAGTCTGGAAGAGAATTTCGAGCGGATCGAAGGCATTGCGGGCGGCACCATTCTCGGCGACGGAAGCGTGGCGCTGATCGTGGACGTGCAGGGGCTCAGAGTTCACTCGACGCATAGAAGTGCGGCCTAGCCGGCATTCAATCTGAAAACGGCACGACGCGGGCCGGAAGGAGACAAAGATGGAAGCATTGGATATTCGAGAAAGCGAAGGCGAAGCGTCGGCCGGAAAGGGTGGCGAATCCCGTTCGCTTCAGTTGATCGCCTTTTCCATCGGCGAGCAGATTTATGGGGTCGAGATTACAACGGTCCGGGAAATCCGGGCCTGGAACGGTGCGACGCCTTTGCCCAACACCCGCGAATTCGTGCGCGGCGTGATCAATCTGCGCGGCACGATCGTGCCGATCTACGATCTGAGGGCCCGGTTCGGCGACGGCCAGACCACACCGACCAAGAACCATGTCGTCGTCGTCATGTCGGTCGGCGACAAATGGGTCGGCATCCTCGTCGACGCGGTCAGCGACATCCTGACCATTTCCAAGGACGACATCCACGCCGTGCCGGAGGGCAATGCCTCCGATATGGAACTGCTCAGCGGCATCATCACCCACGAGAATGCGATGGTCGGGCTGATCGATCTGCATGCCATCGTCGCCGGCACCAAGGACGAGATGTAGTCCGCCTCCACTTCGACGGGCTTGTCAAAGGGTGCCTTCGGGCGCCCTTTTGCTACTTTGGTGCCGCAAGTATCGCTCCCGTCATTGCGCGGCGCCCTGGGGACGAGGCAATCCGGGAACGAAAGACACCGGCGCATGCAGCCTTCCGGAGCATTTCAGGACTTGATGGAATCGCCGATGGTCCGGCGAGGGGCCGGTGTTTCCCTCCAGATCTGAAAGACCCTGGAGCGGCGCGCGTTCAAGTTGAATCGCTTCGCCGCTCCATGTTCTTGTTGTC
>CAZKTH010000342.1:0-3022 GCA_964555575.1 uncultured Devosiaceae bacterium
GGAAATCAGCTTCTCCGGATCGAACGGTTTGACGATCCAGCCGGTGCCGCCGGCGGATCGGCCGAGATCGCGCTTTTCCTGGCTCGTCTCAGTGGTGAGAATGAGAATGGGCAGGCTCTGGTGCTGTCCGGAGGCACGCACGTTTCTGATGAACTGGATACCGTCCATGACCGGCATGTTGATGTCGGTAATGACCACGTCGACATCCTCGGTCTTGAGGACGTCCAGACCCTTCTGCCCGTCTTCCGCCTGCAGGACCTCGAAGCCCGCCCCGGTCAGCGTGTGATGAAGCATGGCCAGGATCGTGCGGGAATCATCGACCGTGAGTACGCGCATGCGGTCTTATCCTTTCATGAGCGGCGCGAAATGGGGCATCAGCCCCAGCCGTTCTATGGCCGATTGCATCGGCTCGCTTGTTTTGACGACGAAGAACTTGCTCTTGTTGCGACGGGCGGTCTCGGCAGCACTCAGCAGCATCATCAAGGCGTTGGTCGCCACCCGTTCCACCGCGCTGCCGTCTACGGCCGCATCGCCGCGATCGATGGCATCGGTCAGCTTGTCGCGGAACGAGTCCAAGGCATCGAGATCGACGATTGCAGGCAGAGCCATAGCCTGGGCAGCCATGTGGGACGAACCTCCTGACCCAGAAACCCGGTCAGAGTTTCACACCGGATTGGTTTAAGAACTCCTAACCCGCTCAGCAAAAGGCATGTTTTGGCTCGCGAGAACTTGGATCAATTGCTTGTGGCAGAGGATATTTTTGCCAAGGCTCCGAAGAGGATTTGACCCGCTGCCGGTCAGAGTCGCGGACCGGTTTGCGTCAGCACCCCGGTGATGGCGGCGCGATCGACATCTTCACCCCGCGCCGGCTCCCAGACCGGCGCATCGTCCTTGTCGACAATCACGGCCCGGACCCCTTCGGCGAAGTCGTCCCGCACCGTCAGATAGTGCGCCAGTCTGAGGTCGCGATCGAGCGCGGCCGCAATGTCGTGGTCTCCGATCGCCAGCCAGTAGTTCTGCAGGATCGCCTCGAGACTGGTCGGGCAGCGCGTGCCGAGCGTTGCGGCCACTTCCGATTCATCCGGTCCCGCCAACTCGGCGATCCGTTCGAGCATGGAGGCGGCGTTCCGCGCCGTGAAGGCCGGCGCCAGCCGGTCGGCAAGGGCGCAGAATATCGCCCCTCCCGGATCGGTGGCAAAGCGGGCCGCCACCCGTTCGAGCGCGTCGCGCCCCTCGCCTGCCGCCGCGATCAGCGCCGCACGCAGCTCGGCCACTGCCGCCCGTGGCACCATCCAGTCGGCGAGATCGAGGGCGATGGCGTCGGCCGGCCCCACCGGTAGCCCGGCGAAGGAAAACAGCAGCGCCCGCTGCACCGGCACCCGCGCCAGTCGCGCATTGACCCCGACATCGCAGAACAGCCCGATCGCCGATTCAGGCATGGCATATTGCGCCCCTTCGACCGCGATGCGGATGCCGGCATGCCCGGCCAGGCCGATGCCGCCGCCCATGACGATGCCGTGCGCCAGCGCGACGACCGGCTTGGGATAGGTCGCGATCAGCAGGTTGTTGCGATACTCGTGCCGATAAAATGCGAGCGCCTCCGCCGTCCGCCCCTCGATCAGGACCTTGCGGGTCTCCCGGATGTCGCCGCCGGCGCAGAAGCCGCGAGGGCCGTTGCCCTCGAACAGCACCGCCTTTATCGTCTCGTCGTCGCGCCAGCCAAGAAGCGTCCCGTAGATCGTATCGACCATCTGCTGGCTCAGGGCGTTGATCGCCTTCGGCCGGTTGAGAGTGACAATGCCACACGCCCCGTCGCGCCCGATCACAACCTCGTTGGTCACACCTTACTCCCTGCCCGGCTCAAAACTGCGTTCCAAATTGCGCTGGTGAGTGCTAATCCAGAGCAAACAAAAAGAAAACCGCCTCGCATGACCAATATCCATCTCACCGGCATCGCCCGCGATCTCAGGGAACGGGCCAAAACCGGCAAACCCATCCGCGTCGGCGTCATCGGTTCGGGTGAAATGGGCACAGACCTCGTCACCCAGTTCATGCTGATGGAGGGGCTGGAACTGAGCGCCATCTCGACCCGCCGGCCGCCGACCGCTCTTGCCGCCCACGACATCGCCTATGGCCACCGCGACAAGGCCCGCGAGGTCGGGAACCGGCAAAGGATGTCCGCCGCCATCGATCTGGGGCTCACGGCCATCACCTCCGACACGGCCCTGATGGTCACCGCCCCCGAGATCGACGTCGTCATCGACGCCACCGGCAAGCCGGGCGTTGCCGCCGATTTCGACCTTCTGGCCATGGAGCACGGCAAGCACATCGTCATGATGAATGTCGAGGCCGACGTCACCATCGGCCCCTATCTCAAGCACGAGGCCGACCGGCTCGGCGTCATCTATACGGTCGGCGCCGGCGACGAGCCGAGTTCGGCCATGGAGCTGATCGAGTTCGCGTCAGCCTTGGGATACACCATCGTTTCGGCCGGCAAGGGCAAGAACAATCCTTTGAACCACGACGCCGTCCCCGACGACTACCGCGCCGAAGCGGCGCGCCGGAACATGAACCCGCGCATGCTGGTCGAGTTCGTCGACGGCTCCAAGACCGCCGTCGAGATGGCGGCGATCGCCAACGCCACCGGCCTTGTCCCCGACATCCCGGGCATGCACGGCCCCCGCGCCAGCCGCGAGGAACTGCCCGGCGTCCTCATCCCCAAGGAAGACGGCGGCATCCTCAACCGGATCGGGGTGGTCGATTACACCATCGGCAAGGGCGTGGCGCCGGGCGTTTTCGTCGTCGTCAAGGCCGAGCATCCGCGCATCATCGAGCGCATGGACGACCTCCATGTCGGCCACGGCCCCTATTACGGCTTTTTCCGCCCCTACCACCTGACGAGTCTGGAAGTCCCGCTCTCGGCGGCGCGCATCATGCTCTACGGCAAGGCCGACATGGTTCCCCTCGCCCGCCCCGTCGCCGAAGTCTGCGCCGTCGCCAAGCGCGACCTCAAGCCCGGCGA
>CAZKTH010000343.1:0-3011 GCA_964555575.1 uncultured Devosiaceae bacterium
ATCATCAATCGCCTTTCGCCGCCATCAGCAGCATATCGAGCGCGTGCAGCACGGTTCCGGCGCGCACCTCAGCCCGTCCGATATCGCCGAACAGGCACTTCTCGGTTTGTATGCCCGATGGCCCCGCCAAGCCAAACCACACAAGACCAACCGGTTTCTCCACCGACCCGCCATCCGGTCCGGCAATGCCGGTGACCGCAATCGCGTAGGTCGTGCTGGCCTCATTTCGCGCACCCTCAGCCATCTCGCCCGCCGTTTCAGCCGATACGGCACCGTGGGCGAGAAGGGTTTCGGCAGAAACACCAACCATTTTTATTTTTGCACTATTTGCATAAGTAATAAACCCACCATAGACCGCCGCAGAAGAACCGGTGACCGAAGTCAACGCCCCGGCGATCAGACCGCCTGTACAGCTTTCGGCCGTGGCAACGGTCTCGCCTCTGGCGACAAGTGCCGCGATCACCTCGGCGGCACGGGCCGGGATGGGATCGGGAAGGGCGTCCATCATCGATACCTCGGCATTTCGACGCTGGCGCTGCCGATGGTGGCGATGCCTTCCTCGCGGCCGACAAAGCCCATTTTCTCCGAGGTCGTCGCCTTGACCGAGACGCGGGAGACATCGATGCCGCAGATGCGGGCGATGTTCTCGCGCATCGCCTGAACATGCGGCCCGATCTTCGGACGTTCGGCCACGATGGTCAGATCGAGGTTGACGATGCGGCCGCCATACCCGGCGAGGCAATCGACGGCAAAGCGCAGGAAGGTTTCCGAGGGCTCGCCGCGCCATTTCTCGTCGCCGGGCGGGAAGTGCTTGCCGATGTCACCATGGGCGATGGCGCCAAGGATCGCATCGGTCAGGACGTGCAACCCGGCGTCGGCGTCGGAATGGCCCTTGAGCTTTCTGTCGTGCGCAATGGTGACACCGCCGAGGATGACGGCATCGCCCGCAACGAAGGGATGCACGTCGTAGCCATTGCCGATGCGGGTTTCCATCTCGGTGTTCGCTTTCGCGATTTTTTCCAGCCGGACGAGATCGCCGGGCAGGGTGATCTTGACATTGTCCGGGCTGCCTTCGGCCAGCACCACCTCGAGGCCGGCCCATTGCGCTACCGCCGTATCGTCGGTGAAGCCATCGCCGACCACGCGCACCCGCCGATGCGCATCGAGGATCTTGGCGAAGGAAAAGCCCTGCGGCGTCTGGGCGGCGTAGAGTTCGTGGCGATCGAGCGTTTCGGCGATCACGCGGTGATCGGGCGCCCGCTTGATCGTGTCGGTCACCCCCAGCGCCGGCAGCACCGCATCGGCGGTATCGAGCCCGGCGATCACCCGGTCGATCAGATCGGCGGACAGGAGTGGTCGTGCCGCGTCGTGGATGAGCACAAGGTCGGGTGCATATTCGATCAGGGCCTCCAGGCCATGCAGCACCGATATCTGCCGCGTCGCGCCACCGATGACGGGCGGCAGCATCCTGTCGGCGCCGATGAGCGGCACGTCCTGGTAGAGCGCCTGGTCGCCGTCCCGGATCACCACCGCCACCACATCGATATCGGCATGCCGGACAAAGGCGGAGATGGAGCCCAGGAGCACCGGCACGCCACCGATCGTCTGGTATTGCTTGGGAATGTCCTTGTCCGCGCCGAAACGGCTGCCGCTGCCGGCCGCCACGATCAGTGCCGCGATTGTCCTGCCGTTCCTCACGCCCGCCTCCGGCACATGTGCCCCTGGGGCGTGTCTATCCGCCGCCGGTCCGTCCGGCAAGGGTCCTTGGAACGGCTGGCAGGAGTGAAAAGAGAAAATATGAGGCAGTCAGCGATTATTGCCCATTGCAACGGCGAAAATAATGACTATTGTGCAGGCTTGATGTGCATTTTGACTTAATTGAGGGCATTTTTGGTGCTTTTTTCCGAATTGCCTGGCATTGGCGCCCATCAATTGGGCAGTTTCGCCGCCCTCGCTCCCATGGCCGGTATCACCGATCGACCGATGCGCGCCCTTGCGGCGCGGTTCGGCGCCGGCTGGGTCGTTTCCGAGATGATCGCGTCCAATGCCTTGTCGACCGGCCAGCGCGACATGGTGCGGCGGCTGAGCAAATGGGCCGCCAATCTGCCGCATGTCGTCCAGCTCGCCGGCAACGAACCGGACTGGATGGGCCTGGGCGCCGGACTGGCCGCCGAAGCCGGCGCCGACGTCATCGACATCAATTTCGGCTGCCCGGCCAAGCGCGTCACCAATGGCTATGCCGGCTCGGCGCTGATGCGGGCGCCGGACCAGGCGCGGCGGCTGATCGATGCCGTCACCGGCGCCACCGATCTGCCGGTAACGGTCAAACTGCGTCTCGGCTGGGACGATCAAAGCCTCAATGCCGCTGAATTCGCTGCCATGGCAGTCGATGCCGGCGCCCGGCTCGTCACCGTTCATGCCCGCACCCGCCAGCAATTCTACAAGGGCAGGGCGCGCTGGGCCCCGGTTCGTCATGTCGTCGAGGCCGTCGATGTGCCGGTCGTCGTCAATGGCGACATCGTCGATGTCAAAACGGCGCGCGAAGCGCTCCGTTTGTCCGGCGCGCGGGGCGTGATGATCGGGCGCGGCGCGCAAGGCCAGCCCTGGCTCGTCGGCCAGATCGGCGCCGCTCTTGCCGGTCATGCCGTCGCTGCCTCTCCGACCGGCGCAGCGCTTGCCGATCTCGTTGCCGGCCATTACGAGGCGATCCTTGACGAATATGGCGCAGGGATCGGCGTCAGGGTGGCGCGCAAGCATCTCGACTGGTATCTCAAGGCCAACGCACCCGGCATCGCCGCCGGGCTGCGCCGCACCCTTCTGACCGAAACCCGGCCCGAAAGCGTTCTGGCGCTTCTGCCCGAAGCATTCGACATGAATCTTGAGGCAGCGGCATGACGGCTGAAAACCACACGCTCGAATGGTGCGTTCTGCAGGCGTTGCCGCAGCCGGTGCTGCTTTGCGGCCCCAATAGCGAAATCCTCTTCGCCAATTACGCCGCCGAGACCTTTTTC
>CAZKTH010000344.1:0-3005 GCA_964555575.1 uncultured Devosiaceae bacterium
TCTGTTGTTCGGTTTTGTTTTTTCAGCGCTCTTCCATCTTTTTAACAGTCGCAAAGCCAAATTATCTCCCAAAGATCAAGCGCGCTTGAGCCAATGGCGCAAGTCCGGCAAGCTGATTGTCCAATCGGATGAAGAGTTGCAGCGCTTAAAACAGATTCTGGAGCATAAACTGACCCGGGAGCGCTCCGCTTTACTGCTGCAGAATCAATTGGAGCGTCTGGATATCGTGATAAAGGGGCTTGAGCATTGGATTGAGGTGAATCGAGATTGGCTTCAACGTGATGTCGGCGCAATCCATCGCCGCGATTTCCGGCCTTGTCGCACTCAATTCGCTGATGGCCATGGTCGGCGGCATCGTCTCGGCGACGATCGTGGGGCGGCGCGACCCCGGTTTCGTCCATAACGGCGCCCTTGCCGGCCTCGTCGCCGTCTGCGCCGGTTCCGATGTCATGCATCCGGTCGGCGCCCTGATCGTCGGCGCGGTCGCCGGCGCCATCTTCGTCTACATGTTCCACGTGACCCAGGAACGCTTCAAGATCGACGACGTGCTCGGCGTCTGGCCGTTGCACGGCTTGTGCGGCACCTGGGGCGGTCTGGCCGCCGGCATCTTCGGGCTGCAGGCGCTGGGCGGCCTTGGTGGCGTATCGCCGGTCAGCCAGCTCGTCGCCACGCTTTCCGGCGTCGTCTTCGCTTTCGCGGCGGGATTCGTGCTCTATTACCTTTCGAGCCTTGTGATGGAAATCCGGCTATCCGACGCCGAGCAGATGCGCGGTGCCGACCTTTCCATCCACTCGATCGGCGCCAATCCGGAGGCGGAGGTCTAGGGCAGGTCGCATGGCGATGGAATCACCGCCGTCGTGCTTGCGAGCGCGCAAAGGGCGCCCGGCAATCCACAAGGCAACACCACCAATCCGCGCCGTGTGTGGATCGCTTCGTCACGCCGCTCGGCGCATTGACGGGTGGGCCCGACAGCTACATGACCGCGTTCAGGTGAAATCGACGGCCGCCGAGGCCGCAATTAGCCTCCAATTAACCACGCACGGATAGCATCGTGTCCGATGTTGCGTAACAAGTCCGGCCGGTGTTGATGGCGTCCTCCTCCTCCGCCTCCCCTGAACATTTCAAGCTCGCGGCGCTGGCCAATCTCAGCCTGCCGCCGCGGCTTTCCGGCGCCCTTCTGGCTCTGGGCGCGCTCGCTGCGCTGGCCGCCCTCGCCACCTGGTCGGCGACCGATCCGAGCTTCTCGTTTGCCACCGACAAGCATCCGGCCAATCTGTTCGGCTTTGCCGGCGCGGCTTTCGCCGATCTCATGATGCAGTTTTTCGGCATTGCCGGTTTCCTCGTCGTCGTGCCGCCGGCGGTCTGGGCCGTCAGCTATCTCAAACGCCGCAAACCCGCCCATATGGGGTCCCGCGCCCTGGTCTGGCCGGCCGCCGTCGTCCTTTCCGCCGGCTTCCTGTCCTGTTTCGTGACGCCGGCGACCTGGCCCCTGCCGACCGGGCTCGGCGGCCTTGTCGGCGCCGGCTTCACGGCGCTCGCCCGCATCGTCACCGGCGAAGCGCCCGGCGGGGCCGCCGCCATTCTCTATGGCCTCATCCTTTTGCCTCCGACGCTCGCCGCCCTGTGGTTCTCGACCGGCCTGGGCGGCGCCAAGACCGACATCAGGCCATCCGATCCGGACGCGGCCGACCGTACCGGCGCGTTCGACATCGCCATCGGTGCTTTCGTTCATCTCGGCTTTTCCCTGAGGACCGCCTGGCGCCGCGCCCTGGCGCGTGAACGCAATACCGGCCCTCGCCCACAGATGCCGACGCAGACCGGCGAAATGGCTGAGAGGGGTCGTGGCGATCAAACCGGCGCCGGCAGCGCCCGCATCGAACCGCGGCTCGATTTGGTGGCCGACGGATCGGCTCGTTTCGATGCCGACCGCGACAGCATCGATTATGCCGATATCGACGCCAACGAGACGCCTTCCGAACCGATCGGTTCCGCGGGCCATCCCGGACCGCATATCGCTGCCGCGGCGCGGCCACAGACCGGCCGTCGCGCCGCCCGGGAAGCACAGGGATCCCTGCTCGAGCCGGAAGGGTTCGCCCTGCCGGAACTGAGCCTTCTGAACGAGCCCCGGCACAAGGGCCTGGCCGAGGAACACCGGCCCGATCGGCTTGAGGCCCAGGCCCGCCAGCTCGAAGGCGTCCTTGAGGATTTCGGCGTCAAGGGCGATATCATCCATGTCCGCCCGGGCCCTGTCGTCACCCTTTACGAGCTCGAACCGGCGCCCGGCATCAAGTCGAGCCGGGTCATTTCGCTTGCCGACGACATCGCCCGCTCGATGAGCGCCATTTCCGCCCGCGTCGCCGTCGTCCCGGGGCGCAACGTCATCGGCATCGAATTGCCCAATGCCGAGCGCGAGACCGTCTATCTCAAGGAAATGCTGGCCTCGGCCGATTTCGAAAAGACCAAGGGCAAACTGAATATCTGCCTCGGCAAGACCATTGGCGGCGAACCGGTCGTCGCCGATCTGGCCCGTATGCCGCATCTTCTGGTCGCCGGCACCACCGGCTCGGGAAAGTCGGTCGCCATCAACACCATGGTGCTGTCGCTTTTGTACAAGATGACGCCCGAGCAGTGCCGGTTGATCATGATCGATCCCAAGATGCTGGAGCTTTCGGTCTATGACGGCATCCCGCATCTGCTGTCGCCGGTCGTCACCGATCCGGGCAAGGCGGTCGTCGCCCTCAAATGGGCCGTCAGGGAGATGGAAGACCGCTACAAGAAGATGAGCAAGATCGGTGTGAGAAACATCGACGGCTTCAACGCCCGCGTCGCCGAGGCGGTCAAGAAGGGCAAGACCATCACCCGCACCATCCAGACCGGTTTCGACAAGGAAACCGGCGAGGCCCTTTACGAGAGCGAGGAATTCGATCTCGAACCGCTGCCCTTCATCGTCGTCATCGTCGACGAGATGGCCGACCTGATGATGGTCGCCGGCAAGGACATCGAAG
>CAZKTH010000345.1:0-3003 GCA_964555575.1 uncultured Devosiaceae bacterium
GAATCGCCTTTCGCCTGTCAAGTGCTCCAATGGTCACCCGGATCAATGAAAGAGTCGAATCCGGGTCGAGCGATCTCGGAACCCGAATCTGGAAGACCCACCTGTTGCGAACGCGGGTCAAATAGCGTGCATTCATCGGTATACACTCCGTGATACAATTGACTCGGAGACCGATGCTAAAGCTTTGAATCTAATAGGAAAAAAGTCCTGGCGGAGAGGAAGGGATTCGAACCCTCGATACGCTTTTGACGTATGCGCCCTTAGCAGGGGCGTGCCTTCGACCACTCGGCCACCTCTCCGCCGCCGCTTAAACCCGGTTTGGCGCCAACAATCAAGTCCCGTCTCGGTTTGCCTGCATCCTTGACGGTCGTGCGCGGCCGGTTACGGATCAGGCGGGTTTGCGGCCCTTTCCCGCATGCCGATGGCGGAATCGGGCGTTAACAATTGTCGTGCACTATGTTCCCGGCGGCAGGGAGATGGCGGACATGCGACGGGCCTGGGCGGTTCTTTTCATGGCGGTGTTGTGGATGCCGGCGGCGGCTCAGACCGAAAGCCCGATTCTGGGCACCTGGGTAACCGCCCTCAAGACCGAAATCACCATCGCCTCCTGCCAGACCGGCTATTGCGGCTATCTCACCACGATCGTCATCCCCGAGGAGCGCTATCAGGCCAACAAGGAAGCGATCGATGCCATCGGCATCGAGAACCTCACCGACTACAACAATCCCGATCCGGCCCTCAGAACCCGGACCCTGCTCGGCATGCCGATCCTCAATCTCAACAGGCAGATTTCGCCCGGCATGTTCGAGGGCGAAATCTACAATCCCGAAGACGGTCAGAACTATTTCGGCCGGCTCGAACTGATCGATGCCGATACGGTGCGGCTTGTCGGTTGTGCCTTCCTCATTCTCTGCCAGTCCGAGGACTGGGTACGGGCAACCCAAGAGGATGCGGATCAGGAAGCGCCACCGCATTCGGCGAAGGTGCCGTTGCCGGTGCCCGAGCCGGTGCCGTTGCCAACGCCCGAGCCGACGCCTGCGTCGGAACCCTTGCCGCTTCTCTGAGCCCTTGTCGGGGGCGCTATCCCGTGAACCTGTTGTTGCGCGGGAAGCCGGTCGGCGGCTGACGGCCGGCCTGGGCCCGTTCGCCGGTCCAGTCGGCAAGATCGGCCATGGACTTGACGAATGTGCGACCCGAGGAATCGCTCCATCTCAGCCCCTCCTCGGCCGCGAACACCCGCACATCCGAGACGCCGCCATCGCGGTATCTTTGCAGGCGGACGCCCTTGCCGCGTCCCATTTCCGGTACCTGAGCGAGCGGGAAGATCAAAAGCTTGCGGTTGAGGCCCATCACCGCAACCGTATCGCCGTCGGCCGGAACGCAGAGCTTGGCCTCGACCTCGCCCGAAACGTTGAGCACCTGACGACCCTTGCGGGTATTGGCGACAAGATCGTCCTCCGGCACGATGAAACCGTTGCCGATGGTCGAGGCGACAAGGCGCTTCCGCCCCGGGCGGTAGACGAACAGGGTGACGATGTCGTGGCCCTCGCCGACATCGACCATGATCCTGACCGGCTCGCCGAAGCCGCGCCCGCCGGGCAGCCTGTCGGCGCCGAGGGTGAAGACCTTGCCGTCGGTGGTCAGCATCAGCAGCTTGTCGGTCGTCTCGCATTTGAGCGCGACCTTCAGGCTGTCGCCGGCCTTGAAGCCGTTGATTTCGGCGTCGGTATGGCCCTTGATGGCGCGGAACCAGCCCTTTTCGCTGAGAACGACGGTAATCGGCTCGCGCTCGATAAGGGCCGCATCGATATCGACATCGCCCGCCAACGGCGCCTCGGCAAAGTCCGTGCGGCGCCTGCCGATCTCCGTTTCCGGACCGTAGGCCTTTTTCAGGTCGCCGATCTCGGTGGTGATCACGCCCCATTGCCGGCGATCCGAGGCAAGCAGCAGTTCGAGATGGGCCTTTTCCTCGGTCAGGGTCTTGTGCTCGGACCGGATCTCGATTTCCTCGAGCTTGCGCAAGGCGCGCAGGCGCATGTTGAGGATGGCTTCGGCCTGGACATCGCTCAGGTCCCAGCGCGCCATCATCACCAGTTTGGGATCGTCCTCCTCACGGATGATGCGGATCACCTCGTCGAGATTGAGATAGGCGATGAGATAGCCGCCGAGCACCTCGAGGCGATGCGCGATCTGGTCGAGCCGGTGCTGCGAACGGCGGACCAGCACCTGCTTGCGATGCTGCAGCCAGGCACCGAGCGCCTCATTGAGGCTCATCACCCTGGGAACCCGGCCATGGTCGAGGACGTTGAGGTTGAGAGGCACGCGCGATTCGAGTTCGGTGAACTTGAACAGCGATTCCATCAGCAGATTGGCGTCGACCGACCGGCTTCTGGGTTCGAGCACCAGCCGCACGTCCTCGGCACTTTCGTCGCGCACGTCCTTCAGCAAGGGCAGTTTGCGCGCCAGCAGCAGTTCGGCGATCTTCTCGACCAGGCGCGATTTCTGCACGCCATAGGGGATTTCGGTGACGACGATCTGATAGGTGCCGCGGCCGGCATCCTCCTGCGTCCAGCGGGCCCGGACCCGGAAGGCGCCCCTGCCCGTCTCATAGGCCGAAACGATGTTCGCGCGCGGCTCGACGATGACGCCGCCGGTCGGAAAATCCGGGCCGGGAACGAATTTGACCAGATCGGCGGCCGTCGCCTCCGGGTTGTGGATCAGGTGCAGCGCCGCGTCGCACAGTTCGGCGACATTGTGCGGCGGGATGTTGGTCGCCATGCCGACGGCGATGCCGGACGATCCATTGGCCAGAAGATTGGGGAAATTGGACGGGAGCACCACCGGCTCCTCGTCCTCGCCGTCATAGGTCGCACGGAAATCGACGGCATTCTCGGTGATGCCTTCCATCAGCCGCGCGGCGACGTCGGTCATCCGGGATTCGGTGTAGCGCATGGCGGCGGCGCTATCGCCGTCGATATTGCCGAAATTGCCCTGGCCGTCGAC
>CAZKTH010000346.1:0-2997 GCA_964555575.1 uncultured Devosiaceae bacterium
AGCGGCGCGATCTCGATCTGCTTTTCCTCCATCAGCTTCTGAAGCTGCTTGGCCGGCAGGAAGTCGTTCAGCGCGTCGTAGAGCGGCTGCATGTAGGGATCGACCTTCTCCTTCATGTCGCCGGGCAGGAAGCCGAGGCGCTCGCCGGCCTCGACCGCCGGACGCGACAGGATGATGCGCGAGATGTCGCCGCGTTCGAGAAGCGAAGCGGCATGGGCGACGGCGAGATAGGTCTTGCCGGTGCCGGCCGGGCCGGTGCCGAAGACCAGTTCCATGCGCTCCATGGCGCGGATATAGGCGTCCTGGGCCGGGGTGCGGGCAACAATGGCCGCCTTGCGCGTGGCGATGGTCGCCATGCGCACCCGGCCCTTCCTTTCCAGGGTCGGGAGGGTGAGCTGGCTGTCCTCGGTCTCGATCATGCGGATAACCGCGTCGACGTCGCCGATCTCGGCATGCCGGCCTTCTTCGATCGAAGCATAAAGCGATTCGAGCACCCGCCTCGCCTGGTCGACGCTGGAAGCGCGGCCGCGCAACAGGATATGGTTGCCGCGTGGCGTGGCCGAGACATCCAGACGCTGTTCGACAAGGGCGAGGTTCTGGTCGTAATCGCCGTAAAGCTGGGCTGTGAGCCGATTGTCCTCGAAAGCGAGTTCCAGATCGGTAAGATGCGCGGCGTCCGCGCCGGAGGAAACGTGCTTAGACAAGCCTGTCCTGCTTACTTTCCTTTTTGCGCCCGACGGGGCGCGATTGCATCAAACTCCATACTTAGTAGCAGTTCCGGACTTACTCTAGTGTGACAATCTTTCCAAGAAGTGAATTTTTGCCTGCCGAAACGATCTCGACCGGCTGAATTGTGCCGATCAGGGACATTTTTCCTTCCGCATGCACCGCCTGAAGATAGGGCGAACGGCCGGCGATCTGACCCGGCCTGCGTCCCGGCTTGTCGATGAGGACCGGCAGGGTGCGGCCGATCTGAGCCTGGTTGAACGATTCTTGCTGGCGGGCGATCAGGTCCTGCAGCGCCGCCAGACGCACCGATTTGGTGCGATCGTCGATCTGGTCGGGCAGCTCGGCCCCCGGCGTTCCGGGACGCGGCGAATATTTGAACGAGAAGGCCGAGGCGTATGCGACCTTTTCAATGAGGTCCATGGTCTTGGCGAAATCCTCGTCGGTCTCGCCGGGGAAGCCGACGATGAAATCGCCGGAAAGGGCGATGTCGGGACGGGCGGCGCGGATGCGGGCGATGAGGTCGAGATAGTCGGCGCGCCTGTGGCGCCGGTTCATCGCCTTGAGGATCCGGTCCGAACCGGACTGCACCGGCAGGTGCAGATAGGGCATCAGCGTATCGAGATCGCCATGGGCGGCGATCAGATCCTCGTTCATGTCGCGCGGATGCGAGGTGGTGAAGCGCAGCCGCCAGAGTCCCTCGATCTGCGACAGCCGCAGCAGCAGACCGGCCAGCCCCAGCGTTTCGCCGTTTTTGTCGAGGCCGTGATAGGCGTTGACGTTCTGGCCCAAAAGGGTGAGTTCGCGCACACCGGCGGCCACAAGCTGCCGGGCTTCGGCCTCGACCTGGGCCACCGGCCGCGAGACCTCGCCGCCGCGGGTATAGGGCACGACACAGAAGGTGCAGAACTTGTCGCAACCCTCCTGCACCGTCAGGAAGGCCGTCAGCCCGCGCGCCAGAACCACCTCGCGGCGCGGCGGCGGCAGATGCTCGAACTTGTCCTCTTCGGGGAAATCGGTGTGGACGACATGCGCCGTTTTCGCCCGCGCCACCAGTTCGGGCAGGCGGTGATAGGATTGCGGCCCGAAGACGAGATCGACGACGGGCGCGCGGGCGATGATCTCCTCGCCCTCGGCCTGGGCGACGCAGCCGGCGACCCCGATCATCAGATCGGATCCTTCGGCCCGGCGCCGCGCCTTGAGGTTCTTGAGACGCCCCAGTTCGGAATAGACCTTCTCGACCGCCTTTTCGCGGATATGGCAGGTGTTGAGAACGACGAGATCGGCGCTCTCGATGTCCTCGGTCGGCGCATAGCCGTGCGCCGTCAGGACATCGGCCATGCGGTCGCTGTCATAAACGTTCATCTGGCAGCCATAGGTCCGGATATAGAGCCTCTTGCTGCCGGTCGATGCGGGGGTGCGCGTATCGTGCATGGCGCGCCAATACACGAAATCCGGGCGGGACGCCACACCCCGTCATTGCGAGCGCCCTGAGGGTGCATGGCAATCCGGTCATCCCGACACGAACGCCTCGCTGTCCCTGGATTGCTTCGTCGCTCACGCTGCTGGCAATGACGATGGACGTGTTCGGCCACGGCAGAAAACGTCCAATCCCCGCATTCAGATCGTCGCCACGGTCAGCTTGCCGCCGCGGTTGAGCGAGACGAGCATGCGGCGAACCTCGTTCTCGCAGGATTTGGTGATCAGCTTGCGGTTGTCGGCTTCGCTCAGGGGCTTGGGTTCGCCGAAGGCGACCGTGACCGACTTGACCGAGCCGGCGAGAATGTCGCGGATGTTCTCCTTGACCGATTTCGACTTGATCCAGGCGATCATCGCCCGCTCGTTGCGCGACACCGGCATGCCCTGCAGATGGGTATAGGCGACGGCGACCGGCTGGATGACGACGTTGCGGGCGCCGGATTCGATCATCGCCGTCTGCGCCGCCCCGATCAGGGCCGAGCGGAACGGGAGGACATGGGTGCCGATATCGGACTGGCCTTCGGCAAACAGCAGCACGTCGCCTCCCGAGGCGAGGCGGTTGGCCATTTCCCTGGTGGCACGGCTGGCGTCACGTCTTTTGGTGCGGTCGACGTAGATGGTCTTTTGCATCGAGGCCATGAACCCGATCACCGGCCAGCGGGCGATGTCGGATTTGGCGACGAAGGTGATGTCGGCGACCGAGCCGATGGCGATGATGTCGGTCCAGGAAATGTGATTGGAGACCAGAAGCGTCGGCCGGTTCGTCTCGGGATGGCCAAGCGTTGTCACCTT
>CAZKTH010000347.1:0-2990 GCA_964555575.1 uncultured Devosiaceae bacterium
CTCCTATGCCGGCCAGATCATCACCTTCACCTTCCCCCATATCGGCAATGTCGGCACCAATGACGAGGACATCGAGACGGTCAACATGGCCGCCCTTTCCGGCGTGCGCGGCATCGTCCTGAAAGCCGACATCACCAATCCCTCCAACTACCGCGCCGCCAGAAAGCTCGACCAATGGCTCAAGGCGCGCAACATCATCGGCATTGCCGGCATCGACACGAGGGCCCTGACCGCCCGCATCCGCGAGAACGGCATGCCCAACGGCGTCATCGCCCATGCCCCGGACGGGCTGTTCGACGAAGCCTCGATGCTGGCCGAACTGAAAGCCTTTCCCGGCCTGGAAGGACTGGACCTCGCCAAGGAGGTCACGACCGTCCAGACCTACAACTGGGACGAAACGAGCTGGGAATGGGACAAGGGCTACGGCCATGTCGAGAACCCGCAATTCCACATCGTTGCCGTCGATTACGGCGCCAAGCGCAATATCCTCAGGCGCCTTGCCGATCAGGGCGCCCGCGTCACCGTCGTGCCGGGCACCGCTTCGGCCGAGGACGTCCTCAGACTCAAGCCCGACGGGGTGTTCCTTTCCAACGGCCCGGGCGATCCGGCCGCGACCGGCGCCTACGCCGTGCCGGTGATCCGCAAGCTGGTCGAATCCGGCCTGCCGGTCTTCGGCATCTGCCTCGGCCATCAGCTGCTAGGCATCGCCCTTGGCGGCAGGACCACCAAGATGCATCAGGGCCATCATGGCGCCAACCATCCGGTCAAGGATCTGACCACCGGCAAGGTCGAGATCACCTCGATGAATCACGGCTTCGCCGTCGATGCCCAGAGCCTGCCCGCCAACGTCACCGAAACCCACAAATCCCTGTTCGACGGCTCCAATTGCGGGTTGATGGTCACCGACAAGCCGGTCTTTTCGGTGCAGTACCACCCCGAGGCCTCGCCCGGCCCGCACGACGCCCATTACCTTTTCACCCGCTTTTTGAACCTGGTGCGCAGGCAAAAGGGCCTGCCGGAAGTCACCGAGGCGGTGCCGAGCCAGGCGGCGGGCTGACGACAGCCGCTGCAGCCGTTTGTGCGTGCGCCTGAATGGCGCGCGGCTGCGAGGCGCCCGAGGCATCGCTTCGACGCGCCGCTTCCCGCACGCTCCGTAGTGACGGAACCGCAAAGGAAGCCGGCCCATGCCCGAAACGACAGAACCCGCCACCCGCACCCCGATCCTTCAGGTCCTTCTGCTCTTTTTCGCCGGCCTTTGCGCCGCCGGCCAGTTCGCCAAGGTCAGCGTGCTTTTCCCGATGCTGCGCGCCGCCTATCCGGATGCTGGTGCGGAGCTGGGGTTCCTGGTTTCGCTGTTGAGCCTGGTCGGCATCGTCCTCGGGCTTTTCGCCGGTCTGGTGGTGGCGCGCATGGGCTTTCGCCGCCTTCTCATCGGCGCGCTGGTCGCCGGCGCCCTGATCTCGCTCTACCAGGCGAGCCTGCCGCCCTTCTGGCTGATGCTTTCGAGCCGCGCCGTCGAAGGGCTGACCCAGATCGCCATCGTCGTCGCCGCCCCGACCCTGATCACGGCCCTGAGCGCCAGGCGCCACCACCCGCTGGTGATGACGTTATGGAGCACAACTTTCGGTGTCAGTTTCGCCCTTTTCGCCTGGCTCGGTCTGCCCCTGGCCGCAGCGCACGGACCGCAGGCGGTGTTTGTGGCCCATGCGGCGCTGATGGCGCTCGCTGCCCTGCTGCTGTTCTTCCTTTTGCCGCGCGCCGGTCTTCCCGGCCCCCGGCCCGGCCGTCTGGGCTTCGGCGAAATCGTCAGACGCCATGTCGAGGTCTACACCTCGCCGTCCATGGCGGCGCCGGCCGCGGGTTTCGTTTTCTACACCCTGACCTATGTCTCGCTGCTGACGCTTCTGCCCGACTATGTCGATCCGCAATGGCGCGCGCTCATCGCCGGCCTGATGCCACTGGCCTCGATCGCCGCCTCCTTCCTGTCCGGCGCCACGCTGCTCAGGCATTTCAGCGCCGTATCGGTTCTTGTCGGCGGATTCCTGTTCGGCGCCGCCATCGCCTTGCTGCTGATCGTTTTGCCCGGCAATCCCTTGCTGTGCATCGCCCTGTTCCTGGCGCTCGGGATCGTTCAGGGCGCGAGCTTTGCCGCCATCCCCGAACTCAATGCCGATGCCGAGGCGCAGGCCCTCGCCAATGGCGCCGTTGCCCAGACCGGCAATATCGGCAACACCTTCGGCACGCCGGTGCTTCTGGCCCTGGCATCGCTCGGCGGCTTTCCGGCCCTTGCCGGCCTGGTCGCCCTCGCCCATCTTTCCGGCGCGGCCCTGCATCTGTTCCTCAGACAGCAACGGGCCTGATCCCGCCCCGGCCTGCGGCGTTCGGCGTATTGACGGATTGGGCGGCTGCCTTTGCCGACCCTTTGTCCCGGGATGCGCCGCAGGCGGCATTCAGGGTGTTGACATCGGGCGCCGCCACACGGCCTATCTTGCCGACCTGACCTAATTCGTTTGAGGGGCACATCATGGCGACCGCCAAATCCTTTTCGAAGACCCAGATCATCCTGCATTGGCTCATCGTGCTGATGGTGCTGTTCCAGTACGTCGCCCATGAATCGATCCAGGAGCTTTGGGAAGAACGCTATCACGAAGAAGCCATTGGCGGACCGACACTGGACATCCATGTCGCCATGGGCATCGCCATTTTCCTCCTGATGATCTGGCGCGTCTGGCTGCTGATCCGCAACGGTGCCCCGCAACTGCCCGAAAACGAGCCGCGCTGGGCCCAGATCCTGGCCAAGTCGGTGCACGGGCTCATCTATCTCATGCTGTTTGCCCTGCCCCTTTCTGGCATGGCGGGCTGGTTCCTCGGCGTCGAGGCGGCGATTTCGCTGCACGAGCTGATGAAGTCCGTCCTGCTGCTGCTGATCGCCATCCACATCGCCGGCGCCTTCTACCAGCATTTCCTGCTCAGGAGCGACGTGCTGCTGC
>CAZKTH010000348.1:0-2988 GCA_964555575.1 uncultured Devosiaceae bacterium
CCGTAGGAGGTGATGTCGACCCCGGTCAGCACCACTTCCCTGTAGCCATTGCCGACGAGTGTCCTGATCTGCTCCACGACGGCCCCCGCCGGCACCGAACGCGACGGCCCCCGACCATAGGGGATGATGCAGAAGGTGCAGCGGTGATCGCAGCCGTTCTGCACCTGCACGAAGGCGCGGGCCCGCCCCTCGAGCCCCTCGATCAGGTGCCCGGCGGTCTCGGTGACGTTTGCGATGTCGTTGACCTGGATCCTGTCGTTGGGCTTCACGCCGAAGGCGAGGTTCTCATAGGTCTTTTTTTCGAGCTTTTCGGCATTGCCGAGAACCAGATCGACTTCGGCCATCGACGCGAAGGTTTCGGCCTCGGTCTGGGCGGCGCAGCCGGTGACGACGATCCTTGCCTCGGGGTTTTCGCGTCGTGCCTTGCGGATGGCCTGGCGTGTCTGCCTGACCGCCTCGCCGGTGACGGCGCAGGAATTGACGATGATGAGATTGTCCAGACCTGCCTTTTCGGCCTGATGCCGCATCACCTCGGATTCGTAGGTGTTGAGACGGCAGCCGAAGGTCAGGGTCCGGATGCCATCGCTCATGCCGCGGGCTCCGCCACAAGGGTGTCGGGCAGCGTGCCCCTGTCGTCGAGCGACCACGGGCCGGTCATGATGATGTGGCTGTCCGTTTCGCGCCACTCGATGCCGAGCGGCCCGCCGGGCAGCTCGATGGTGACCGAACGACCGGACCGTCCCTTGCGGGCGGCGGCAACGCCGGTGGCGCAGGCGGCGGAACCACAGGCCCGGGTCAGGCCGGCGCCGCGTTCCCAGGTCCTGAGCTTGATGTTCTCGGGCGTGAGGATCTGGGCCACCGAGATATTGGCACGCTCGGGAAAGATCGGATGGTTTTCCAAAAGCGGTCCGAAACGGCCGAGATCGTAGCCGTCCGGGTCGTCCTCGACCCAGAAGATGGCGTGCGGATTGCCGACATTGACCACCGAGGGCGTATGCAGGACCGGTGCGTCGATCGGCCCGATCTGCAGTTCGATGCCTCTGGTGTCGGCGAATGCCTCGGCCAGCGGGATCTCGTCCCAGCCGAAACGCGGCACACCCATGTCGACGCTGACCTCGCCGCCCCGGACTTCGGCTGCCAGAAGTCCGGTATTGGTCTCGACGGTGACGAGGTTGCGGCCGATCTCCTCGGCGACAAGGGCGGCAACGCAGCGGGTGGCATTGCCGCAGGCATCGACCTCGCCTCCATCGGCGTTGTAGATGCGCATGAAGATGTCGGAGCCTTCGGCGCGGGCCTTTTCCATGACGATGAACTGGTCGCAGCCGATGCCGGTCTTGCGGTCGGAAATGGCGCGCACTTCATCGGGCGTGAATCGCCGCCCGCTTTCGCGCGTGTCGACCACGACGAAATCGTTGCCGAGGCCGTTCATCTTCAAATAGGCGATGGCCATGCGGATCGCATCTCACCTGCTGGGGCAGCCGACTGGCTTTTCCTGCCCTATATGGCGCACAAATGTGGCGATTGCCAGTTTGATCGTTCGGCCGACAGGACGGACCGAAGCGCTGCGCAAAAAGCGTGTCCTTTCGCTAGGCGATCCGGCTTGTCTCTTGACCGGGCAAGGCCGCAGCGCAATGTGGGCGGCGCAGTCAGGACAACATTGCTGAGACGTGCCATTGCCGACCGAAACCGATCAACTGCTCGACCGCGCCATTGCCCTGCATCAGCGAAACCGAACCGATGAGGCGCGTCCACTTTACGAAAAGGTGCTGCGTGCCCGCCCGGACGATCCGGATGCCAATCATCTTCTCGGCCTGATCGACCAGAAGGACGGTCATTTCGAAGCAGCGCTGAAACGGATGACGAAGGCGCGGGCGCTCGATCCGGAAAACGCGGTTCTGCTGAGCAATATCGGCGGCCTCTATCGCGCACTCCGGCAATATGACCAGGCGATCGAAGCCTATCGATCGGGGCTTGCGATCAACGACAACCTGCCGGCGCTGCACAACAATCTCGGGGTTGCCTATCAGGATGCCGGTCGCCACGACCTGGCGATTGCCAGCTTTGAAAAAGCCCTGTCGCTCAATCCCAATTACGCCGAAGCCTGCAACAATCTCGGCTTGAGCCTGCTCGGCCGTGCCAGACCCGCCGAGGCCGTGACCGCCTTCGAAAGGGCGCTGGCGATCGCGCCCGGTTATGCCAGGGCCTATGGCAATCTCGGGACCGCGCTTATCCGGGTTGATCGGAATGCGTCGGCTGCGAAGGTGCTCCAGAAAGCCCTCGAATACGGGCCGGTGGCGGAAAACTACAACAATCTCGGTGCAGCGCTGGCCAACCTCCAGCTCTATGCCGAGGCACTGGACGCCTATGACCACGCCCTGGCGCTCGAACCGAAGAACATAGATGTCCTTTCCAATCGTGCCCAAACCCTGGCGGATCTTGGCCGCCTGGATGAGGCCCTGGCCTCGATCGAGAAGGCCCTTGCTCTCGATGATCGCCACATGAAGGCTCATATCATCAAGGGCCAAATTCTGGGACAGCACGGTGACAGCGCGGGATCGATCGCTGCCTACAAATCCGCCTTGCGCATCGACCCCGATTGGGCCGAGGGCTACGGACTCATCGCCTGGTCGGGCCGCTACAGGACGGAAGACGAAACCACGGCCGGGATACGTTCCGCCTATGCCCGGTCCGAACCGGGCAGCAAGGACCGCATGCATCTGGCCTTTGCCCTCGGCAAGATCGAGGAAGACCAGAAAGCCTATGCCAGGGCCTTCGACTACCTTCTGGAAGGCAATGCCATAAGGCGTGGGGGCCTTGACTATTCCGGCAAGGAGACAAGGGCAAGGTTCGACCGGCTGCGCGCGCTCTTCACCCCGGCACAGTTCGACCGTTTCGAGGGTTCGGGGCACGGCTCCAGCCAGCCGATCTTCATTGTCGGCATGCCGCGCTCCGGCACGACGCTGGTCGAGACGATCCTTTCGAGCCATC
>CAZKTH010000349.1:0-2974 GCA_964555575.1 uncultured Devosiaceae bacterium
CCTCGGTCTTGCCGACGCCGGTCGGGCCGGTGAACAGGTAGGAGCCGATCGGCTTTTCCGGTTCGCGCAGGCCGGCACGGGCCAGCTTGATCGAGGCTGCAAGGGCATCGATGGCGCTGTCCTGGCCGAAAACGACGCGCTTGAGATTGGCTTCGAGATTAGCCAGCAATTCGCTGTCCGACTTCGACACGGTTTTGGGCGGAATGCGCGCCATCGAGGCAATGGTGGTCTCGATCTCGGCGACATCGATCACCTTCTTGCGCTGATCCTCGGTCACCAGCATCTGGGAGGCTCCGGTCTCGTCGATGACGTCGATCGCCTTGTCCGGCAGCTTGCGGTCATTGATGTAGCGCGAGCTGAGTTCGACGGCGGCGGTCAGTGCCTTGTCGGTATATTCGAGCTTGTGATACGCCTCGAAATAGGGCTTGAGGCCCCGCAAGATCTCGATGGTGTCGGGGATGGACGGCTCGTTGACGTCGATCTTCTGGAAGCGGCGGACCAGCGCCCGGTCCTTCTCGAAGAACTGGCGATACTCCTTGTAGGTGGTCGAGCCGATGCAGCGGATCGTGCCGGAGGCGAGCGCCGGTTTCAAAAGGTTGGAAGCGTCGAGCGCCCCGCCGGAGGTGGCGCCGGCGCCGATCACCGTATGAATCTCGTCGATGAACAACACGGCGTTCTCGAGCTTTTCAAGCTCCTTCATCACCGCCTTGAGCCGTTCCTCGAAATCGCCACGATAACGGGTGCCAGCCAGAAGCGCGCCCATGTCGAGGGCGTAGACAACGGTGTCCTTCAGGACCTCGGGCACGTCGTTCTCGGTGATGCGGCGCGCCAGGCCCTCGGCGATGGCGGTCTTGCCGACGCCGGCGTCCCCGACATAGATCGGATTGTTCTTCGAGCGCCGGCACAATACCTGGATCGTCCGCTTCAGTTCGGCTTCACGGCCGATCAGGGGATCGATCTTGCCGTCCCGCGCCTTTTGGTTGAGATCGACGCAGTAGTCCTGCAGGGCGGAACTGCGCGGCTGGCCGCGTTCGCCTTCTCCGGTTTCAGCGCCGTTTTCGGCGCTGCGGACCGGCCGCTCCTCGCGGGCGCCGGATTTCGAGATGCCGTGCGAAATGAAATTGACCGCGTCGAGCCGGGTCATGTCCTGCTGTTCGAGGAAATAGGCGGCATGGCTCTCGCGCTCGGCGAAGATGGCGACCAGCACGTTGGCGCCGGTCACCTCCTCGCGACCCGAGGACTGGACGTGGATGACGGCGCGCTGGATGACGCGCTGGAAGGCGGCCGTCGGACGGGCGTCCTGGCCGTTGGGAACGACCAGGCTGTCGAGTTCCTCGTCGATGAACTCCTCGAGATCGGCCTTCAAGGCATCGACGTCGACATCGCATCCGACCAGCACCGCGACGGTGTCGCGGTCGTCGGTCAGGGCCAGAAGCAGGTGCTCGAGGGTTGCGAACTCGTGACCGCGTTCGCGCGCCAGGTTCATCGCCGAATGCAGGGCTTTTTCGAGTCCGCGGGAAAAAGAAGGCATGCTTTTGGGTTTCCTATTGCTTTTCCATGACGCATTGCAGCGGATGCTGGTTCTTGCGTGCGGCATCCATGACCATGGTCACCTTGGTTTCGGCCACTTCGTAAGGGTAGACCCCGCACTCGCCGACGCCGTGGTTGTGGACATGCATCATGATACGGATGGCATCTTCCTGATTGCGATTGAAGACCTGCTGCAGGATGGCGACGACGAATTCCATTGGCGTGTAGTCGTCGTTGAGCAGCAGCACCCGGTAAAGGCTCGGCCGTTTGACCTTGGTCCGTGTCCTTGTGGCAAGACCGGCATCGATACCGTCGTCGTCGTTCGAATTGCCCTTACCGTCCCCCTGCAGACGCAGGCTGAAAGCCTCCGCATACACCAAATCAGGCTCAAAAAGCCCTCTTTTCCAGTCGCTCCGGTTCGAGCAGGTCGCCATACAATCCTTCCTGTTGCCTTCAGCCGACGCAAACGCCCGGCTGGACTTATTATGTAAACAATTTGGGCCCGGTGTTAAGGGGCAGGCCGATCAGAATTTCGTCCTGCCGGTTTCGCCGGATTTTGATGAGAATTTTCACGATTTTACCCAATCGTAACGCGCAAAGCGCACCATGACGGCGTGAGTAATGGGCCGGCATGCAACCAGGGATGACGGCTCAAATAAGGCGTAAGGGCGCAAACGCCCGAGTTGAGTTGGAGTCGCGGGTGCGGTACCCATTTGTGCCTGAGCTTTCGCGGATGTCGGCCTGGCGCGGCATTCTTTTGGTCTTGCTCGTGCTGCTCGGAATGGGGTTCGCCGTAGCTCCGGGCCTGGCCGCCACCGCCGAACGCGCCTATGCCGGCATCGTCATCGATGCCAAGACCGGCAAGGTCCTTTATCAAAGCGCCGCCGACGCCCCCCGCTATCCCGCCTCGATCACCAAGGTGATGACGCTTTATATCCTGTTCGAGGAACTGAAGGCGGGCCGTCTCAAGCTCGGTTCGCGTCTGACCGTTTCCAAGCACGCCGCCGCGGCCGTGCCGACCAAGCTCGGCCTCAAGGCCGGCTCGACGATCAAGGTGGAGGACGCCATCAAGGCGATCATCACCCTGTCGGCCAACGATATCGCCCGCGTCGTCGCCGAGGCGATCGAGGGCACGGAAAGCGCATTTGCTGGGCGCATGACCAAGACGGCCCGGGCGCTCGGCATGAGCCGTACCACCTATGTCAACGCCTCCGGCCTGCCCGACAGCCGCCAGGTCACCACGGCCCGCGACCAGGCGCGGCTCGGTGCCGCCATCTATGAGCACTTTCCGGACTACTACAAATATTTCCAGACGCGGGTCTTCAAATATAACGGCCGTTCCTACGGCAACCACAACAGGCTGCTCGGGGCGGTGCCCGGCGTCGACGGCATCAAGACCGGCTATATCCGCGCGTCCGGCTACAATCTGCTGACCGCCGCCCGC
>CAZKTH010000350.1:0-2968 GCA_964555575.1 uncultured Devosiaceae bacterium
CCTTTCGACAAGAAAGCGGTAGACCGCCGAAGTCGCCCCTTCGCCGGTGTAGTAGATTTCTTGCGGGTTGAAACCCGCGCGCAGGGCCCGATGAACCTCGTTGATGGACGAGGCATCGATCCACAGGCCTTCATCCAGCATGATGCGCAGGATCGCCTGCAGGGTCAGGGCCTTGCTCGCATAGCGGATCTTGAAATTCGGGTAGGCGATCGCCGCTCTCAATTCGCCGATTTTTTGGCGAATTGTCCGTTCGTCGAACACGTAAAGAGGCGTGTGATAGGTCTGGACAAGCAGGCTCAGAATATCGTCGGACAAGCGTGGCATGCTGGACTGTCTTTTGCTTTCAATTCAGCCCCAAAGCCGCCGGTCGGGCAGCGACATGCGCGAGCCGCGATAACGGATCGGCGTCTCCCGGTCCGCCGCCAGCAGCAAGGGGCCATCGAGATCGACGACGCGGGCGCCCTGCGCCACAAGCATGGCCGGCGCCATGGCGAGAGAGGTGCCGAGCATGGAGCCGGTCATGATGCCGAATCCCGCCTTCAGGGCCGCCGCCTTCAGCGCCAGCGCCTCGGTGAGGCCGCCGGTCTTGTCGAGCTTGATGTTGATGAAGTCGTATTTCCCCTTGAGCGAAGGCAGCGAAGCGCGCGTGTGGCAGGCTTCGTCGGCACAAACCGGCACCGGACGATCAAGGCCCAGAAGGGCGTCGTCCTCATGCGCCGGTAGCGGCTGCTCGACAAGGGCGACGCCCAGTTCGGCCAGCACGGGTGCCAGTTCCGTGTATTGCGCCGCGCTCCAGCCCTCATTGGCATCGACGATGATGGTGGTTTTCGGGGCGCCCTCACGGACGGCACGGATGCGTTCGAGATCGCCATCGGTGCCGAGCTTGACCTTGAGCAGCGGCCGGTCGGCGTTTTTCGCCGCCTGCTCCCGCATGCTTTCGGGCGTCGACAGCGACAGCGTGAAGGCCGTTTCGAGCGGTTGGGGTTCGTCAAGACCGGCAAGCTGCCAGACCGGCATTCCCGATCGCTTGGCCTCCAGATCCCAGAAGGCGCAATCCAGGCCATTGCGGGCCGCGCCCGCCGGCAACCGCTGCTGCAGGCCTTGTCGATCCATGCCGGCGACCAGATCTTCTTTCACCGAGAGGATCGTCGCGATGACGCTCTCCACTGTCTCGCCATAACGGGCATAGGGCATGCATTCGGCCCGTCCGGTCACGTTGCCGTCGCTCAGTTCGACGGTCACCGCATGGATTTCCGTGCGCGAACCGCGTGAAATGGTGAAGACGCCGGCCACGGGGAAAATGTCTTCGCGAACGTCGAGGACGATGCTGCTCATGGATGCTTCCTGGCAAGAACCTGGCTGAAACGATTCCGGATCATGTCGGTCACGGACGCCGGTAGACCGTGGGATCGCCGTCCGTAGTGCGGATACGGGCGATCGCGGTTTCAAGGCGCTCTCTGATCACGCTCATGGTGAACCCGGTGGCATGCAGAAGCGTTTCCGCGTCTTGCATGATGCCGACATGTCCGGTCCAGAACACCAGATCGCCGCGCCGGAGCGCGTCGCGGCCGATCTCGGTGCCGAGCGATTGCGCCTGCATGTCCGAGTCGCGTGGGGCCTTGCGCCCCGTCATCAGCATGGAAAGCTGCACCAGAGCCGAGCAGTCGATGCCGAAACCGGAGCGTCCGCCCCACAGATAGGGTGTTTCCAGGAACCGTTCGGCGATCGCGACGTAGTCGTCCGCAAGTATGCTGTCGACCGGGGCGCAATGGGCGGCGAACACCGCCTCGCCCTCGCGGGTGACGAGATAGCGGGCCTCACCGTTCTCCTTTTCCTCGCGCACCTCGATCAGGCTTCCCATCGACAAGGACGCCAGCATTGGTTTTTTTCTGTCGGGACCGGGATAGACGAAACTCCGCGGCACAATGACGCGATGGGTCGGCCTGCCGGCATCGCCCAGGGCGGCTTCTGGCGCATAGCCGCAATAGCCATCGCTTTCGCTCTGCACCCAGGCCCAGCCATGGGCGCGCTCGAAGACCCGGACAGCCTCGCCGCGCAGGATCTGCGTATCGACGACGGCACCTGAATCCGGCGTCCTGTGAAGGGAAACGACCGGCAAAAGAGCCCGAGCGGGATGGCCCTCGACAAAGCGCTCGGCCTCGACCTCGCCTTTCAGCCGCTCATCGGCAAGGTCGGTCCTGAAGATATTGAGGCGTTTGTCGAGCATGCTTTTGTCTCGCCTTTCGCGATCGTCCGGCAGGTGGTTCGGTGCTGAGGTACCCCTCAATCGACCGAACCGGAAGTGGCTACACTATATGCAGGAATGTTACGTGCATACCAAGTAGGCTTGTTTGAGTGATATGTATCAGTTACGTTTTTGATCAACCAGAAGCGCGAGCATCAGGACGTCCGCCTGGTTCACATAATTGGATGCAACGCGCCACAAGTCGCCACGACTCAACACACCGTGCCAAGAGGGAACCATGAGATTTTCACGCCTGCTGATGACCTGCGCGGCTGTCGCGCTCATGTCGGTCGTTGCGCCGCAATCGTTTGCCGCAACGCCAGCCGACACGCTGGTCGAAGCCTTCGCCATTGACGACATCATCTCGCTCGATCCGCAGGAAGCCTTCGAGCTTTCGACGGCCGAGGTCACCGGCAACACCTATTCCCTGCTGGTCCGCCTCGACATCAACGACACCAGCAAGATCACGCCCGACCTCGCCGATAGCTGGACAGTTTCCGACGACGGTCTCACCTACACCTTCAAGCTCAAGCCCGATCTGAAGTTCGCCTCCGGAAATCCGGTCACCGCCGACGACTTCGCCTTCTCGATCGAGCGTCTGATCAAGCTCGACAAGAGCCCGGCCTTCCTGTTCAACCAGTTCGGCCTCAACGGCGACAACGTCACCGACAAGGTCAAGGCGATCGATCCCCTGACCATCTCGTTCACCGTCGACAAGCCCTA
>CAZKTH010000351.1:0-2932 GCA_964555575.1 uncultured Devosiaceae bacterium
CTGCTCGCCTATTCGAGCGTCGAGAACATCGGCATCGTCCTCATCGCCATGGGCATCGGCATGATCGGCATTGCCGCCGGCCGGCCGGTGCTTCCGGTGCTGGCGTTCGTCGCCGGGTTCTATCACCTGATCAACGACGCTGTGCTCAAGTCGCTGCTGTTCCTCGGTGCTGGCGCGGTCGTCAGCCGCACCCATACCAAGAACATGGGCCAGATGGGCGGTCTGCTGCACGTCATGCCGTGGACGGCCCTGGCGTTCCTGATCGGCGCGCTCGGGATCTGTGCGATACCGCCGCTCAACGGCTTCGTCAGCGAGTGGTTTACCTATCAGTCGCTGTTCCTGGCGGCGCTCAACGGGTCCCCGCTTCTCAAGCTGCTCGCGCCACTGTCGGCCGTCATGCTCGGCGTCGCCAGCGCTCTGGCAGTGATGTGTTTCGTCAAGGCCTTCGGGGTGACGTTCTCCGGTGAGCCGCGCAGCGAAAAAGCAGCCGCCGCGACAGAGGTCGGCTGGCCGATGGTGTCGGGAATGGGTCTTCTGGCCGTCTGCTGCGTTGCCTTTGGTGTCGGCGCGCCGGTCATCGCGCCGCTGATGCGCGACATCGCGGCATCCTTGACCGGCCAGGGCATCGCCATCGCCAGTCGGCTGACCGTCTTCCCGGGCGATCGCGCGATCGGCCTGCTGTCAACGCCGCTGATGGCGGTCCTGCTGATCGGCCTTCTCGCCGTGCCGATCATCATCGTCGGCCTTCATGCCGGCCGGCGGCCCAAGCCACGAATTGGTGCCGAGGTCTGGGCCTGCGGTTACGCCCCCGATGCCGGCATGAGGGTCTCGCCAGGCGGCTTCGCCGAGCCGATCAGGGTTCTGTTCCGTCCGCTCTATGGCGTGCGCGATTGGGCCGACAACCGTCTGCGGGCGGCCGGGACCTGGTTCACCGATCTGCCGGCATCGGCGGAGCGAACCGAAAAGCTGTGGGACCGTTGGCTGCTGACGCCACTCGGACGCGGTGTCGAAGCCACCGGCGGGTATCTGCAAATCCTGCAGGGCGGCGATTTCCGCGTCTACTGCCTCTACATCGTCGTGGCGCTGGTCGCGCTGCTCGTGGTTGCAATCGGATAGGATCGGCGATGCCCAGCGTTCAGACATTCCTTCTTGCACTCGGACAGGCAGCCCTGCTGCTTTTCCTGGCACCGCTCGTTTCCGGCTTCTCCAGGGTCTTGCGTGCCAAGATGCACTCACGCACAGGTCCACCGCTGCTGCAGGACTACTACGACATCTTCAAACTGCTGAAACGGCAGGAAATCGTGCCGAAGGGCGCCAGGCTGATCTTCCGCACCATGCCATTCATCCTGATGGCGACGCTTCTGCTCATTGCCATGTCGCTGCCGATACTGACGCTTGCTTCGCCGCTCAGCGCTATCGGCAATGTCTTCACGTTTGTCTGTCTGCTGGCGCTGTTGCGGTTCTTCTTTTCGCTTTCCGGCGTCGAGTCCGGCAGCACGTTCGCGGGCCTCGGCGCCGGCCGCGAAACGACGATGGGCGTGCTGATGGAGCCGGCGATCCTCTTGGCGCTGTTCGTGGCCGCGCTGCTCGCCGGCTCGACCGATTTCGGGCGCATCAGCCTCATGTTCTCACAGCCGGCGCAAGGGCTCATCGCCGCCGAGCTCGCGGTGGCGGCGGCCATCGCCTTCGCCGCCTTCCTCGAAATGGGCAAGCTGCCTTTCGACATGGCCGAGGCCGAGCAGGAGCTGCAGGAAGGACCGCTGACCGAATATTCGGGGCCGGGTCTGGCACTGCTCAAATGGTCCGTCCGCCTCAAGCAGCTGGTGATGGCGACGTTCCTGATCGGCGTGTTTGTGCCCTATGGCGCCGCCGCGTCGCTGGATCCGGTGAGCCTGATATGGGCGGCACTGATCTTGCTCGTCAAGCTCGTGATCGTCTTCGTCGTGGTTGCGCTGATCGAAAACAGCGTCGCGCGCTATCGCTTCTTCATGACGTCGCGCGCCACCTGGATGGGCTTCGGCATCGCGACGCTTGCGCTGGTGTTTTACTCGGTCGGTTTGTAGCTGGGGATCGATGAACTCATGCAGAACCTGGCATATGCGATTGTCCTGATCCTCTTTGTCGGCGCCGCGCTTGCCGGGCTCTCGGGGCGTGCCGCGGCGAAATGGATCGCCCAAGGCTTCGCGCTGGCCGCGCTTATCGTCGCCCTGGCGCTGGCCTATGTCTTCTTTGCCGCCGGTGCGCCGGCTCTGAGCGTCGATCTCGTCAGCATCGGCACGGCATCCGTGCTCGGCGTCGTCGTCGACAAGATCAGCGTCCTCATCGCACTGGCGGTCGTCGGGGTCGGTTTCCTGATCTGCGTTTACTCCGCCGTCTATCTCAGCCCCGACAACAAGGAGCATCCCGATCCGGGGCGGGTGAGCTACTTCGCCTGGCTGCTGGCGTTCATCGGCTCGATGGCGGGGCTCGTCTTCGCTTCGACGCTTGTCGGCCAGTTGCTGTTCTTCGAGATGACCGGCCTGTGCTCATGGGCGCTCATCGCCTATTATCAGGACCCCACCTCGATCAAGGCCGCCGGCAAGGCGATGCTTTTGACCCATATCGGCGCGCTCGGCCTTTATGTCGCCGCGGCCGCCCTGTTCGCCACCACGGGCACCTTCGCCCTTTCCGCCATCGGCAGTCTCGGCCCGACGATGAAAACGGTCGTGCTGATGGCGATCCTCATCGCCGCCTGGGGCAAGTCGGCGCAACTGCCGCTGCAGATGTGGCTGCCGGACGCCATGGTGGCGCCGACACCGATCAGCGCCTATCTGCACGCGGCCGCGATGGTCAAGGTCGGCGTCTACATCTTCGCCCGCGGCCTGCTCGACGCGGGAACCGTGCCGGAATCGGTCGGCTGGGTCGGCGCGGTGATGGCCGTCGTGACGATGAT
>CAZKTH010000352.1:0-2915 GCA_964555575.1 uncultured Devosiaceae bacterium
TTGCATGTGTTAAGCCTGCCGCCAGCGTTCGTTCTGAGCCAGGATCAAACTCTCAAGTTTGAATCTGACTTGGTCGACGCATGCACGTTTGCTTTGCATCTTTCGATGCAATTGACGAGGACACACATTTCGTCATCACGCATCACTGCGCAATTGACGAGGTGTACCTCAGAAAAACGTGCACCCATCGAAGTCTGTTGACCAGTTCTCACGAACCGGTCCGCAAGGACCTCGCCGTCCACGTTTCTCTTTCTTCTTGTCTTCACACTGTCAAAGAACCGACCCCCATCCCTCGCGGGACCAGGCGTCAAAGAGCAGCAGCTTACCTCCGGAAGAACCGGCAGTAAATCCTGCCCTTGATGAGAAGTCACTGAACAGTGGGGGCCGTAAAGCCCAGCGTCGTCAGTGCCGGCGGGTTATATGACCGGCCCTAGAGCCTGTCAACACCCAATTTGAAGAAAGCGAAATGTTCTTTTTCTTCAAAAACTTGACTGCCAGTTTCGAGCCTTGCGGCACCGCCTCGGACAGCGCTGGCGGGTTATAGGTTCCCGGCTCTGGGGTGTCAACACCTCATAATCGCATTGTGCCGGATTTTTTGCCGCAGGCCTTTTGCCCGTTTTTCACAACGGCAAAAGGCATTTGGTGCCATTTCTCCCGGTTTTCAAGCCTTCTCGGAGCAGCAAAACGCGTCATACCGGCTTTTTGTGGCGGCACGGCGTCGGCAACAGGGCGCTTTTCGCCGCATTCGGGCCACATTGACACCCTTTGTGTTGACACGATCCATCGTGCCGGCAATTCCTTGGCCATCCGGCATCCGGGGGGATTCGCCGAATGAACGCCATGCAGCGAAATCGTAATGCCGCCCTGCTCAAGGCAGCGGGTTATGAAGACGCGCCCGCGCTCGAGCCGAATGCCACGCAAGGCCGCATGCCGGCCGGCAGGGAGATCAGCTTTTCCTGGCTTGCCGGCGTCGTCATGACCGGGCTGACCTCGGTGCTGCTCATGGGGGGCGGGCTGTATGTCTCCTTCCAGGGCCAGGACACCTTCTCGACCGCCGTCGATGCGCTTCCGGCCGATGCGTCCCTGACCTCCGGACAGACCTCCCTTCTGGAGAAGACCAATCGCGTCAAGCCGGTCGCCCTGACCCGTTCCGAACTCGAGACGGTCGAGGCCTCGATCCGCGAAACCGTCGACGGCCGTTCGATCGTCAGAAAGCAGCCCTTTTCGCGCCTCAAGGCGACACTCGCCACTTCGGCCACGGCGCTGACCGAAAACGTCCCGCCCTATGATCCGGTGGCGCTGCTCAATTCGGCCGCGCCGGTCACACCGCTTTATACGGCGGATGTGTCGACCGACATCTATGGCGCCAATGTCGAGGGCGAGCTCGAGGTCAGGAACGAACCGCTGTCGCTGGCCGAGGTGCCGGACAAGTATCTGTCCGAGGCGCGCGCCAAGGAATTCGCCCGCCAGGCCTTCGAAAACGCCTTCAGCGAAGCGGGAGACGCCGCCTATCTGTCCTATGCCTCGACCGACACCAGCCTGCGCGATCTCGGCGTGGCCGGCGGGGACAATCTGCCCGGTATCGTCGAGAACATGACCGTGGTCCCCAAGACCATGGGGGACGAAGGCGAAGGCATCGGCCGCTCCGAGCGCATCGTCACCATGAAGCAGGCGGAGCCCCTGCGCGACGCTCTGACCCGCAACGGCTTCACGCCGGGCATGGTCGACACCATCGCGCCGCAGCTGAAAAATCTTTACGAGCTGACGACACTGGAAAAGGGCGCGCGCCTCAGGATCCTTTTCGGTCCGTCACGCATCGCCGACACCGTCATTCCCTATCGCCTGTCGATCTATGTGAAGGACAGGCACGTCGCCACGCTGGCGCTGACGGATCGCGGTCGCTACGTGATCTCCACCAAGCCGCCCGACATCGTCTTTCCGGCCGAGGACACCGAGGAAGTCAATGTCAACAACCTCCCCACCCTCTACCGCTCGATCTGGGAGACTGGACGCAAGCATGGGCTTGCCGACGAAGAGATCGAACGGATCATCAAGCTTTACGCCTATGACGTCGACCTTTCGAAACGGGTGGACGTCGGCGATTCCATCGAGCTGCTGCAGACCGAGCCGGACGAGCAAGGCAAGCAGGACATCCTGTATGTCGCCCTGACCATCGGCAATGCCAAGCGCGAGTTCTTCCGTTTCCGTTCGAGCGACGGCAATATCGATTTCTTCGATCCCGACGGCCAGACCGGCAAGCGCTTCCTGACACGGCGGCCGCTCGAGGACGGCGGGCGCATCTCGTCGCGCTTCGGCTATCGCAAGCATCCCATTTTCGGCACCTACAAGCTGCATACCGGCGTCGACCTCAGCGCGCCGCGCGGCACGCCGATCTACGCCTCCGGCGACGGCGTCATCGAGAAGGCGCAATGGGTGTCAGGCTATGGCCGGTTCGTGCTCATCAAGCACGTCAATGGCTACGAGACCGGCTACGGCCACATGAGCAGCTTCGCCAAGGACTTGGCGCCCGGCGCCCGCGTCCGCCAGGGGCAGGTGATCGGCTATGTCGGCTCGACCGGCGTCTCCACCGGCAACCATCTGCATTTCGAGATCCGCATCAATGGCCGTTTTGTCGATCCGCTCTCGATCAAGCTGCCGCGCGACAAGTCGTTGCCCTCCAGCGCCCAGCGCGAATTCGAGCAGACCGTCGCCCAGATCCGCGACCTGATGGCCCGCGATCCGTCGCCGATAACGGTGGCGAGTGCGAATACCGTCGCCAATGACGGCTAGACCGAAACGCGTTCCGATGGAATCAGAACGCACGTTCACTGTCTTTGTGGTCGCATCCTTCGGACCTCAGATCGTGCCGCCGGCACGATCTGCCCCTTCGGGTCGGTCCTCAGTTGGCGAAAAAC
>CAZKTH010000353.1:0-2889 GCA_964555575.1 uncultured Devosiaceae bacterium
AAGCGTCAGCCTCAGCCAGGCCGATCTCAGGGAAGTCGCCGAGGCGCGGGCGGCGGTGGAATAGGCGCAGCGCGTGCGCACGCAGTTTTCCACGCGGAAACGCAAGCTCCAGGTTATTGAGTGGTCGCGTTTTCGAACCGGCGAACCGGTATCCACTTCGCCTGAAAACGCTCTAGCGCAGCAGCTTCAGCGCTCCGGTCAGCGATCTAACCCATTTGGCCGGGCCGGCGAGCCCGAGCCCGTCGATCGTCTCGTCATCGAGACGGCGGCCGGGGAATGCTGCCTGATAGTCGGCAAAATCGTGCAAGGCACGGGCGAAGGCCGGAAACGGTACCACGGAGGCGTCTTCCGGAATGGGCAGGGCACGGCGCATCGCCACCGCAATGACGTCCGGCGGCGCCTGCAGGATCGGCACGGGACGGTTCGAACTGGTGTCGAGCATCTTGCGGTCGAGATCGGTGAGCCGGGTGTCGCCGAGAATCGGCAGTCGCGCACCCAGCCCAATGGCAATAGCGCCGACCGTATTGGCGACAAGACCCAGCGGCAGATCTGGATTGACGATGATGGCGACACGGATGTCGGCGGTCATGTGAGGCTGCTCCGGTTGGAATTCCGCCCGGCAGACTAGACCCATTGGATGGGTGACACTTTCCTAAGTTTGCTGCATTCGGCCAAGATATGGTAGGATCTGCCTGACAGGACCACAGTCAGGGCAGAACATGTCGGATGGCAAGCTGAAACCGGCTGATCGCCGCATCCTTCATGCGCTGCAGGCGGACGGGCGGATGACCAATCAGGCCCTTGCCGAGGACGTGGGACTGGCGACCTCGCCCTGCTGGCGCCGTGTTCGCCAGCTCGAGCAGACCGGCATCATCGCAGGCTATCGCGCCGATCTCGACCGGCAGAAGCTCGGCCTGGGGGTGCTTGCCTTCGTGCGGGTCAAGATCGACAGCCACAATGAGGGCGAGGCCGAGGAGTTCTCGAGAAGCGTCATGCGGCTGAGGGAAGTCATCGCCTGCTATTCGGTCGCCGGCGATGCCGATTTCCTGTTGCAGGTCGTGTCGCCCGATCTCGATTCCTATGCCGATTTCGCCATGACGGTGATCCGGCGCCTGCCGCGCATCAAGGAAATGCAGACGACCTTCGTCCTCAAGGAGATCAAGGCGTTCCGGGGATTTCCTGTGGATCCGGTTTAGACAGCTTCACATTATCGCGAAAGCGGTGCTCCTCTCATCCGGCGCCAAGCCTGTCCTCGGGCGCTGCGCGACCCGTGGGCGCTACCTTCTCCCACAAGGGGAGAAGGAGAAGAAAAGCGGTACCGATTCAACCGCGTTTCCCTCTTCCTTGACGGGTGAGGGTGCCTGAAGGGCGGGTGAGGGTGAGAGCGCCGACGCCGCAATTCGGGCAGCATTTGTTCTCGGGCAGAGATCTCGGATCCGCCACGACAGGTGTTTCAGCCAAAACGTCAAATGCTCTGGCGACTGGAACGCCGCCGGACGGGACTGGCCGGGCCGGATCAGGCGGCGTCGACGGTGTCGATGACCAGATCGTTTTTCTCGTCGATGACCTGGTTGCGGCCATTGCGCTTGGCGGCGTAAAGGCAGCGGTCGGCGCGCTCGATCAGCGAAGTGGCGACATCGTCGGCACGCAGTTCGGCGATGCCGACCGAGGCGGTGACGCGGCCGAGCTTCTCATTGGTCGAACGCCGCAGCAATTCCTTGGACTGGATGGCCTTGCGCACCATTTCGGCCAGTGCCCCGGCGCCTTCGAGGGGGGTGTTGGGCAGAATCGCGGCGAATTCCTCGCCGCCATAGCGGGACGCGATGTCGAGCCCCTTGATCATCGATTTCAGGGTCAGTGCCACCAGCCGGAGGACCTGATCGCCGGTCTGATGGCCGAACGTGTCGTTGAACCGCTTGAAATGATCGATATCGAGCAGGAACAGCGACAGCGGTCTGCCCGAATCGCGAGCGTCGTCGATGGCCTTTTCGAGACTGCGGTCGAAGAACTTGCGATTGTAGATCTTGGTCAGCGGATCGAGCTGGGACTCGCGCCTGACCGCGTCGAGATCGCGCTGCAGCGCCGCGATGTCGGATTTGGAGGCTTCGAGCCGCTCCTCGAGGATGCGGTTGTTGGCCTGCATCCTTTTGGTCTCATCGAGCAGTTGCGAGGTCAGTTGCTTGAGCGCCTCGCGGTCGATTTCATCGCTCAGGCTCTCATTGGCCTCGACCAGCTTGCCGGAATAGGACTTGGCGCTGTGCATGGCGTTCTTCACGGCACCGCGCACGGAGTCGATATTGGTGAAGACCTTTTCGGAAAGGTAGTTCAGCCGCTCCTCGATATCGTTGGTCTTGAGAAACTCCTGATAGAGCCGCTCGGCGATGTCGCCGCCCTCTTCCTCATTGAAAAGCACCATGTCGATGCGCGCGTTGAGATGCGGATTGATCCCGGACACATACGTGTACAGCAGCTCATAAAATTGCGGATAAGGGGGCACCAGATGCTCGCGGAGCATACCCATGGCAGAGTCGGCAAATTTGTTTGCCCGCTGATATTCGCTGCTGGTCAAGATACGCCCCATCACTTGTAACGGCCGGAAGTGTCGCTCATGCACTCCTAACGTCGGATTAATCCGAATAAAAATCGGCAACAGTTTTTGGGCCGCGCCATGCTGCCGCCGAAGGCAAATCGGCTTTGACTTCAGGTGCATGTCGTGGATGGACGGGCAGGCGACAGGGGCAATCCGCTGCGCCTGAACGGACAGCTTTGCCGGCTAGTCCGAGCGGACGGCCGACCGCAAGAGGAAGGCCGGCACCGGGCCGTTGTCGAAGGGACCCGACGTCCTGTCGCCGCGGGCGCTGGACTCGGTTCTGTCGCTCTTGCGCTCTT
>CAZKTH010000354.1:0-2851 GCA_964555575.1 uncultured Devosiaceae bacterium
GTGAGGTTGAGGATGCCGACATCGACCGCGGCGACGGTGACATAGGCTTCCTCGCCCGGCTTGAGATTGCCGATCGAGACCGGAATCGTCATCGGCCCGTGCGGGCGCACCTCCTTCGGCAGGTCGGTGGCGACCTTCAGCTTGCGGTCGCCGGGATCGACCTTGGCCCAGGTGAGGCCGAGGGCGCGCGAGGGCATGCGCTTGGCAGCGATGTCCATCGGCCGGTAGAGCGTCGCGGTGACATAGGCGCCGGGGCCCCATTTGGCGGTGACCGGCAGATCGACGGTGGTGCCGCCGGCCGGCACGTCCACCGCCTTCATGGCGATCAGCCGGTCGTCCATGACGGTGATGAGCGCGATGCCGGGGAAGCGCGGGTCGAGGCGCAATTTCGCCGTGTCGCCGATGGCATAGGCCGGCTTGTCGAGCGCCACCTGCAGCGTATCGGGCGTGTCGGACGAGGACACCGCGCGATACCAGCCGGCATAGAACGCGACACTGGTCGCGGCCGGATTGGCGCCGTCGTCCTCGACCGTGAGACGGTACCGGCCCCAGTCGGTCGGCGCCTCGATGGTGGCCGGCTTGTCGGTGGTGAAATCGACCGTGCCGCCGGCAACGCGCGAGGCATTGGTCACCAGTTCATAGGTCCAGCGGCCGTCGGCGCGGTACCACTGATAGGTCTGCTCGATGCGCTCCAGCTTCCACTTGACGCCGGTCCTGGCCATGCGGGTGCCGTCCGGCGCCACCATGATCGCCTCGAAGCGGGCATTGGCGCCCTCGCCGAGATCGCCGGAGAAGAGCGGCTTGACGCCGATCATCGGCGCGGTCGGCTGGATCGGCCGGGTAAGTGTGCGTTCCACCGCGCGGCCGTTGGTGTCGGAAACGCGGATCACCAGATCGGCCTGCAACGGATGGGTGGTGACCGGCAGATCGGGCAGGCCGACGTCAAAGCTCGCCTTGCCGCTACCGTCGGTCGACGCAGCGATGTCGAGGGGCTGGCGCGACGGCCCGATCACGTCCTCTCTGAGCCCGAAGGTGTAGCCGGGGAAGGCAGAAAGGCTGTCCACCGCCTTGATGTCGAGATCGCCGGAGATGGGAAGGTCCGGCGCCGGGGCGCCGTAGAGGTAGCGCGCCGTGAGATCGATGGTGGCCGGCTTGTCGGCGCGAAGCGTCTTGGCGGCGGTCGAGAGATCGACGGCCAGCCGTTCCGGCTCGAAATCCTCGACCAGGACCGAGGTCTCGGCGACCGCACTGCCCTTGGGATCGGCATAGAGCTTCGCCGTCCACGAGCCGCGCATGGCATCGGCGGAAAGCGCGACATCCTCCGAATAGCCGCCGAGGCCGCCGTCGCGGAGCGTCTTGCGCAGGAACTCGACGCCGTCGGGCCGGTCGACCACCAGGGTCATCGGCAGGTCGGTGACGGCCACCGCCTCGGGATTGCGCACCAGCGCCGTCAGGTGGATCGTCTCGCCCGGCCGGTAGATGCCGCGTTCGGGCGTCAGGAAGGTGTCGAGCGCCTGCGGTGCCGGGCGCCCGGCGACGCCGCGGTCGGTCAGGTCGAAAGCGGCGCGGGTGAGATCGAGGAAGGCATAGTCGCTGTCGGTCTGGGCGACGACCAGTTGCGGCGCCATGCCGCCGGTGCCGCGCGCCAGGCCGGAAGCGAAATGGGCAAAGCCCTCCTGATCGGTCACCGCCTGGCCGAGGATGTCGTTGTTGACGGCGACGAGCTGCAGCTTGACGCCGGCGACCGGCTTGGCCGTGGATAGCGAGCGCACGATGGCGTGGATGCCGTCATGGCCGGAGAGCGCGGTGAGGCCGAGATCGGAGACGATGAACCACTGGGTGGCGAGCGGCCCCCACTGGTTCTTTTCGGTCGCCGGCTGAGCGGTGATGACATAGGCGCCGGGCTCCATCTTCGGCACCGCATCGGCGATGGGGATCGCCGTTATCATGGTCTGGTTCAGCTTCGAGGAAATGCCGATCGTGCCGTGCCAGACCTCTTCGCCGGTCTCGTCGGCGATCTGCTGGGCCGAATAATGGGCCAGGCTGCTGAGGAAGCGGCCGTCGCGCACGGCCGCGGCAATGCCGCGGCTGCCGATCCGGTAGATCGTCGCCTTGGCCTTGTCGGTGTTGACCGAGGAGAGCGGGATCGAGGCGCCGGGGCCGGCGGGCAGAACATAGGCATTGCCGGCAAAGCCGACCCAGGGGGCGCGGTCGCGCACATAGACGCTGAGCTGAACCGGCTTCTGCAGCGTCTCGCCGTCGGCGGCGGGAAGACCGGCGCGCACGCCGATCTGGTAGCGGCTGCCGTGCTTGACGCCGTTGATGCAGATCTGGCTTGCCTGCGGTTCGACGGCGAGCCCGTCGCCGCCGGTGACGGTCACGAAATCGGCGAGGTCGGGCCGGGAGACGGCGAGCTTGTCGGAGAAGCGGATGCAGATCTGCGGGGTCGCGCTGTCCGCCTGGACGTCATGCCCGATGATGCGGAAGCCGTGCAGTTCGACCAGCCTGTCATAGGCGGTGCGCACGCTACGCACCTCGGCGAGAGCGAGGCTGGCGCGATAGGCGCGGATCGCCGGCTTCCATGCTTCGCGCTTGGCAAGGCTGCTGCCGGCCAGCGCCAATGCCACGGCGCGGGCAGCGGTGGTGTCGGCGCGGAGATAGCCGTCGATGGCCGCACCGGTGGCATCGCTCGCCGCCTGCTGGCGCGCGGCATAGTCCTTGGGCGCGCGGGCGAGGCTGGCGCGTGAGAAATCGAGCCAGGCGATGGCTTCGTCATCGGCGATGGCCAGCGCCCGGCCGAAATCGACGGCCGCCTCGTCATAGCGGCCGGCGTGCATGGCGATGGCGCCGG
>CAZKTH010000355.1:0-2850 GCA_964555575.1 uncultured Devosiaceae bacterium
CGCCACGGCCCCGCCCGCTTCCTGCCAGGCCGCAAAGCCGCCGGCGATGTGGCAGACCTCCCCCACGCCCATTTCCAGGGCAGTGCGCGTCGCAAGGGCCGAACGCCACCCGACGGCGCAGAAAAAGACCAAGCGTTTCGGTCCGGCAGGTTCCGACTTGAAATACGGGCACACCGGATCGATCCGGAATTCCGGCATGCCGCGCGGCACATGCACCGCTCCCGGGACAAGGCCGTCGCGCCGCAACTCGCCCTTTTCCCCGAGATCGACGAAAACGACACCCTCGCGGCCATGAGGCGTCAATGCCTTTTGCGGTGAAATCGTCTCGATTGGTGCCTCTGCCGCGACAACGAGCGCCTTGAAGCCTTTTTCCTGTGTCGTCCCTTCTGCTTGCATCTTGCACTGGGCCCGGCTTTCCGATCAATCTTGGCCCATGCGCACCATTCTTTTCGCTCTGGCGATTCTTTTCGGCCTCCCGGCCCTGGCCGCGGACTGGTCGAGCTACACCAATGCCCGCTACGGCGCCACGGCCGACATTCCGCCGGGCTTCACCAAGACCGGGCCGGAAATGGCCAATGCCGACGGGCTGACCTTCTGGGACAACAAGGGGGCGATGATCGTCGTTTTCGGCGCCGACGTGCCGGGCAGCGATTTCGAGGCTTATGCCGAGAGCCGCTACACCCATGCGCGCGACTACGATCACTATTCCAGCGTGTCCAAGACGATCACGACGGACTGGGCCGAGATTTCCGGTTCGAGCGGTCACCAGCAATTGCGCGAGCGCGTCATCTCCTCCTGCGACGGCAAGCAGGCGGTGGCGGTCCAGTATACGGCCCGCACGATCAGCAACTCGATCTGGTCGCGCCTCAAGCGCTCGCTCAAGGCCGGACCGGCGACGTCCTGCCGATAAACTGAAACGACACCTCGGATTGAGCGGCGCCGAATCGATCCACGCCCTGGAATCGATCGCAGCATGCAAGTGCTGGATTCCGGCCTGCGCCTGAATCCAGGCGGGAAGGCCCGGAGCCGGCATTCGGGCGCCATTGCGTGTGGCGGATGCGCGGGATGTCATCCGGCAATGATGGCGGTTTCGTTTGACGAGGAGTCCTGGAGCATTTTCCGTTCTGATTCCATCAGAACGCATTTTGCTCTAGCCGGCGTCCTTGATGACGTCCCAGCGGTTCTGCTGGGTGATCAGCGCCCTGATATAGGCCATGTTGTTTTCGACCTGCTCGGCCGGCAATTCGCGGGCGTAAAGCTGGCGGGCCTCGTCGAACCGGCCCTGCAAGCCGACGACGAGGGCGAGATTCTGCCGGATCTGGGACGTGGCCGTTGCCATGGCGACGGCGCGCCTCAAATGGATCTCGGCCTGTTTGAGATCGTTGGTCATCGCATAGGACAGGCCGAGATTGGCCTCGAGCGAGGCTTCGCCGGGAGCAGTGACCTGAGCCTGGGTGTAAAGTGTCCGCGCCTCTTCGTTGCGACCCATCTGGTCGAGGATGGCGCCCTTGACACTGAGGGCGTTCCAGTCCGGGCTGGTCGGATCGATGGTCGCCTCGATAACGTTCAGGGCCTGCTCGAACTGGCCGTTGGCAGCCAGTGCCTTGGCGTAGGCGATCCGCACCTTGGGATCGTTGCCGGCAACGGACATGGCCTGTTCCATCACCGCCACTGCCTGGCTCGTCTGACCGACCGCTCTCAGGGCGGCGGCGAAATGGATGGCGGTGCCGGTGTCGCGCGGATTGGCCTTGTAGCGGGCGCTGAGCTGGACCACCGCCGCCTCGGTCTGGGCCTGGGAAAGGCCGGAATAGTCCGGCATGTCGCCGATCGTCGCAGCGCGGTTGGTGGCGCAGGCCGACAGGAGCACCGCCGTCACGGCGGCAAGGGCAACGATCTTGAGGACCTGCGGCGGAAACGGACGTGACCAGAGCACCTGACGACTCCCTGACGGGCGCACGGCCCGCATCGAAACATGATCTGGCAATAAGTCATTAACCCTAACGGCTGGTTAAGGTCGGCGCTGCCGCCACGTTTTCCTTGACTCTGTCAACCTATTGCTTGATAGTGTCAACTATTCTGGAGAAGCCGCCATGTCCGAAACCGGTGAGCAGATCGCCGCCATCCGCGCCTTCAACCGCTTCTATACAAAGGTGATCGGCCTTCTCGACGACGGCATCATGAAAAGCCCGTTCTCGCTGGCCGAGGCGCGGGTGATCCACGAGATCGGCAAGCTCGACCGCACCACCTCGGCGGTGCTGTCGCGCGGCCTCGACATGGATCCCGGCCAGCTGAGCCGGCTGATCTGGAAGCTTTCGGACCGGCACCTGCTCACCAGCGCGCCCAATGCCGACGACAAACGCGTCAACGATCTGGCCCTGACCCCGGAAGGCGACGCCGCCTGCGCCGAACTCAATGCCCTGAGCGACAGGGCGGCACAAACCCTCATGGCGCCGCTGGTGCCGCCGCAAAGGCGGGCGCTGGTCGCCGCCATGCGGGCGATCGCGGAACTGATCGGCCATGAACCGCAGGGCGGGACCATTCTGCGCGACCATCGCATTGGCGAACTGGGCTGGCTGATCCATCGCCAGGCGGTGCTCTACAACGAGGAGCAGGGCTGGAACGGCGCATTCGAGGCGCTGATCGCCCGCATCTATGCCGAATTCGAAGACGCCTCCGGCACCCCGCCGAAAAGGCTCTGGATCGCCGAAAGGAGCGGTGCCATCGCCGGCTCCGTCTTTGTCCTGCCGGCCGCCGACGAACCGGAGTCAGCACAATTGCGCATGCTTTATGTCGAGCCCTTTGCCCGCGGTTCCGGCCTCGGGCACCGGCTCGTCGGCGAGGCCGTCAGTT
>CAZKTH010000356.1:0-2850 GCA_964555575.1 uncultured Devosiaceae bacterium
CGGTGTATCGTAGACGTGAAGGATGTCCTTGAGGCGGTTGTGCGCCACCATGTCCTTCGGCGGCCCCCAGACGACGCCGAGGGTCGGGCGCGGCCCCAGCGGCACGACGACGATGGAGCCGCGCACGACGTGCATCTCTTCCGGCACGCGGTAGGAATAAGGGGTCTCGACCGCGACCCCGACCATGACGGCAACGATGTCGCCCGCTATCTCCATGACATCCCGAATTGAGGGGGCTTGCGCCCGGATTGCACCAAAGCAAAGCTAGGCCGATTCATGCGGCAATTGCCAATGGCATATTGCCTGTGCATTGGGGAAGGGATCCGGCGACATGACGACCGGCGACATCATCACCGTCAACGACCGCATGCAGTCCGGCTATTCCTGTCGGCTCGAGGCGCCGACGGGCGAGGGCTAGAGCATCGCGCGAAAAAGTGGATCCCGGTCTTTCGCCAACTGAGGTCTGAAGGATGCGACCACAAAGAAAGTGAGCATGCGTTCTCACTCCATCAGAACGCATTTTGCTCTGGCGGCGCTTGCCAATGTTGTCTTTCCTTCGCCCCCGGCGGGAAAAGGTGGCGCGGAGCGCCGGATGAGGGGGCAAGCCACATTCGCCATTCACTAATCAGTTCGGTCTATCGTCTCTCGCCATGACCGACGCCGCTTTCGCCATCGCCGACAGTCTCAAGCCGCACATCGCCGCCTGGCTCGGCCATCTCAAATCGGCGCGGCGGCTGTCGCCGAAAACGCTCGAGGCCTATTCGCGCGACCTGATGATGCTCATGGAATTCTTCGGCGATCACCTCGGCGGGCCGGTGAGTCTCAAGGCGCTCGCCGATCTGCGCGCTTCCGATTTCCGTGCCTTCATGGCGGTGCGGCGGCAGGGCGGGATCGGCGCCCGCACCCTTTCCCGGCAATTGTCGGCCTTTCGCAATTTCTTTTCCTATCTCGAACGCGAAGGGCTGGTCGCCAACGAAGCTCTCGGCGTCATCCGCGGCCCCAAACTGCCCAGATCCCTGCCCAAGCCGCTGACGCCGGTCGAGGCGCGAGCGGCGATCGCCCTGACCGGGCAGATGGAGCCGGCGCCCTGGATCGCCGCTCGCGACATCGCCGTCCTAACGCTGTGCTATGGTGCGGGCCTGCGCATTTCCGAGGCGCTCGGGCTTTGCCGCGCCGATCTGGACGGCGAGGTGGCGCGCGTCACCGGCAAGGGCGGCAAGACGCGGCTGGTGCCGCTGATCGCGCCGGCGCGGCAGGCCATCGCCGAATACCTGTCGCGGTGTCCGTTCGCAATTTCGCAGAACGAGCCGATGTTCCGGGGCGCAAAGGGTGGGGTTTTGTCGCCGCGCCTCATCCAGAAGCGGGTCGAGCAGCTGCGTTCGGCCCTCGGTCTGCCGGCGTCGGCGACGCCACATGCGCTTCGTCATTCCTTCGCGACGCACCTGCTCGGTCGCGGCGGCGATCTCAGGACCATCCAGGAGCTTCTGGGCCACGCCTCGCTGTCGAGCACCCAGATCTACACCCATATCGACACCGACTACCTGCTCGATGTCTATCGCAAGGCCCATCCAAGGGCGTGACCGGTTTGGAGGCGGATGGCCTTGTCATCATCGTCATGAGCCGCTAACAGCGTCGCCATGATCACCCGTGTCCGTCACATCACGCTTATTGGCCTTCTTGGCATCGTCTGGTGCCGGAGCGGGCGCGGCTGATCGTTTCAACCGTTCTGCACCGGCCCTGCCGCAAGGCACTCGGGTCGGGGGGCAAGGCGGCAGGGCAAAAGGAATTGCCCTATGAAGATTTCCGCTCCCTCCGCCGCCACGCCGCCCGCGATAGATGTCGTGGGCTATGGTCTGGCCATTGCCGGTGCCGCGCTGTTTTCGACCAAGGGCATCTTCATCAAGCTCGCCTATTCGACCGGCATCGGCGCCGAGACGGTGCTGGCCCTCAGGATGATCGTCGCCGTGCCGGTCTATCTCGTCATCCTCTTCTGGCTTTTCGCCCGCCAGCCGGAGCTGCGCGCCCGCCTGAGCTGGCGTGCTCTCATCGGTTCGGCGCTTGTCGGCATTCTCGGCTACTACGTCGCCAGCCTGCTCGATTTCACCGGCCTGATCTTCATTTCGGCCCAGTACGAGCGTCTGGTTCTTTTCACCTATCCGTTCTTTTCGGTGGTGCTCGGCGCCCTGTTCTTTTCCGACCGCTTCAGCTGGCGCATCCTGCCCGGGCTCGGCGTCAGCTATCTCGGGCTGGCGGTGATCTTCGGCTGGAATCTGGCGGTCAACCCGCATGGGCTCGTCGCCGGCACCAGCCTCGTCATCGCCTCGGCGCTGACCTTCGCGCTCTATCAGCATCTGGCGCGGCGCGAGATGAAGCCGATCGGGTCCGCCCTTTTCACCTGCATTGCCATGATCGCCGCCGGTCTTGTCGGTATTTCTCACAACACGCTGCAGCACGGGCTTGGTGCCTATGCCGATTTCACGCCGCAAATCTGGTTCTACGGCCTTGCGCTCGGCATGATCGGGACGGTGGTGCCGTCCTTCCTGATGAACGGCGCCATCGCAAGGATCGGCGCCCGCGCCACCTCCTCGACCGGCGCCTGGGGCCCGGTGATGACCATCGTCCTGGCCGTTCTCATCCTCGGCGAAGCCTTTACCGTCTGGCACGCCGTCGGCACGGCGCTGGTCATCGGCGGCTCGGTGTGGTTCGCGCGCGGGGACCAGAGGGCGAAGGCGGCGGGTTAGAGCATCGTGCGCAAAAGCGGGTGCCGGTTTTGCGCCAACCGAGGACCGACCCGGAGGGACAGATCGTGCCGGTGGCACGATCTGAGGTCCGAAGGATGCGACGACAAAA
>CAZKTH010000357.1:0-2825 GCA_964555575.1 uncultured Devosiaceae bacterium
CGGGCGGCAGGTCGTACAGATCCTTGTCCATCGGCTCGCCCGGATGGATCTTGTTCCTGATGCCGTCCATGCCGGCCATCAGCATCGCCGCGAAGCCGAGATAGGGATTGGCCAGGGGGTCGGGGAAGCGGACCTCGACGCGCCGCGATTTCGGCGACTGGCCGAACGGAATGCGGCAGGAGGCCGAGCGGTTGCGGGCCGAATAGGCCAGAAGCACCGGCGCCTCGAAGCCCGGGACCAGGCGCTTGTAGGAGTTGGTCGTCGGGTTGGTGAAGGCGTTGATCGCCTTGGCATGCTTGATGATGCCGCCGATATAATAGAGCGCCTCGGTCGAAAGCCCGGCATATTCGTCGCCGGCGAAGATCGGTTTGCCGTCCTTCCAGATCGACTGGTGGCAGTGCATGCCCGAACCGTTGTCGCCATAGACGGGCTTGGGCATGAAGGTCGCGGACTTGCCATAGGCATTGGCGACCTGCTGCACGACATATTTGTAGATCTGGACGCTGTCGGCGGCGTTGATGATCGGCTGGAACTTGATGCCGAGTTCGTGCTGGGTCGAGCCGACCTCGTGGTGGTGCTTTTCGATCAGTACGCCCATCTCACCCATGGTTGCGAGCATCTCGCCGCGGATGTCCTGGGCGCTGTCGAGCGGCGGCACCGGGAAATAGCCCTTCTTGAAGCCGATGTGATAGCCGGAATTGCCGGCCTCGTAATCGGCGTCGTTGTTGGTCGGCAGTTCGAAATGGTCGACCTTGAAGCCGGTATTGTAGGGGGTGGCGGCGTATTTGACGTCATCGAAGATGAAGAACTCCGGCTCGGGGCCGAAATAGACGCTGTCGCCGATGCCGGACGCGGCAACATAGGCTTCCGCCTTCTTGGCGGTGGTGCGCGGGTCGCGGTTGTAGGGCTGATAGGTCAGCGGCTCGAGAATGTCGCAATTGATCGCCAGGGTGGCTTGGCCGAAGAAGGGATCGACATAGGCGCTCTGAGGGTCGGGCATCAGGACCATGTCGGATTCGTTGATGGCCTTCCAGCCAGCGATCGAGGAGCCGTCGAACATCACGCCTTCTTCGAAGGTGTCGGCATCGACAGAGTCTTCCGTCACCGTGACATGCTGCAGTTTGCCGCGCGGATCGGTGAAGCGCAGATCGATGAAGCGAATGTTCTCATCCTTGATCTTTTTCAGGATGTCTTCTGCGGAGCTCATTTAGTCATTCCTCGGTTCTGCTATGATTAGCGAAGGATTCGGGAAGCGGCGACGGCCCAATCGGGAGGAGCCTCGGCTAGAGGGCGTCGTTGCCTTGTTCACCGGTGCGGATGCGGATGGACTGTTCGATGGTGTACACGAAGATCTTGCCATCCCCGATCCGTCCCGTCTGGGCAGCGTTGCGGATCGCCTCGATCGCCTTGTCGGCCATGTCGTCGGGGCACACCACCTCGACTTTGACCTTGGGCAGGAAATCCACGACATATTCGGCGCCACGATAGAGCTCGGTGTGGCCCTTCTGACGCCCAAAGCCCTTGGCCTCGGTCACGGTAATGCCCTGAAGACCGACTTCCTGCAGCGCTTCTTTGACTTCGTCGAGCTTGAACGGCTTAACGATGGCCTCGATTTTTTTCATACTAAGGTGCCTCCAATGCTCCCGAGCTGGGTGCCGGCCTTGCTGATGCATGGGGTATGCCATGCCGGAACCCGGACAAAATGAGCAGTTTCAACAAGGGGTTAGGTTGATAATACCGTTCCAGATGTATCGTCGCAATACGTTCATTGATGAAAGTTTGGGCGAAACGATGATGATTTGGGCGGAAATCGGCGCTCACGGCTACAATTTGATTAGCAAACGCGCATCCGAGCAGGGGATGTTTTGCCAAAAGCGGATCGAGCCGGCAAGCGTCATTTCATCCGGCGCGAACCGGCGTGCGGATGCTGAAGCGGCCCGGCGTCCCGCGCTGCTGCAGCGCCACGGGGTGCATTCCCTTTGACTGACCTTCAAACTTCGGTTATTCCCCCGGGCCAGCATGGCTCCGGGGCAGGCGCCTTGCGGGTGTGGTGAAACAGGTAGACACGCAAGATTTAGGTTCTTGTGCCGCAAGGCGTGGGGGTTCAAGTCCCTTCACCCGCACCAGCCCCGGGCAAGCCTCCGGACCGATATCACGAGTTACAACCAAAGATCGCATCGCTTTCGCGAAAAACCGGTATCTGACCTTTCGCACGATGCGCTACGAAGAACAGGACGTCCCCATGCAGGTGACAGAAACCCTCAACGAAGGATTGCGGCGCAAGTTGAGCGTGGTCATTCCGGCCGCCGATCTGGTGGCCAGGCGCGACGAGCGCCTCAACGATCTCAAGGATCGCGCCAACATCAAGGGCTTCCGCCCCGGCAAGGTACCGGTCGCCCATCTCAAGAAGGTCTATGGCCGCTCGGTCATGTCCGAGGCGATGCAGGATGTCATCAACACCACCGTCAAGGACAGCCTGACCGAGCGCGAGGAACGCGCCGCGACCCAGCCAGAGATCGACCTGCCCGAAGACCAGACGGTGATCAACCAGGTGCTCGAGGGCGATGCCGACCTGACCTTCGAGGTCAGTTACGAGGTTCTGCCCAAGATCGAGCCGATGGACTTCAAGACCATCAAGCTCGAGGTGCCGGTCATCGAGGTCAGCGACGAGGACGTCGAAAAGGAAGTCAACCGCGTCTTCATGACCAACCGTCCGTTCGAGACCAAGGGCGAAGACGGCAAGGTGGCGCCGGGCGACCGACTCAATCTCAAAGTCGTCGGCAAGATCGACGGCGAGCCCTTCGAGGGCGGATCGTCCGAGGATG
>CAZKTH010000358.1:0-2805 GCA_964555575.1 uncultured Devosiaceae bacterium
CCCTGCCGCGCATCATCATTCCGGCGCGTGCCGCCCTGACGGCCGTGCCGCCGTCCATCCGGGAGGCGGCGCTCGGCGTCGGCGCCTCGCGGATGCAGACCGTGTTCCATCATGTGCTGCCGCTGGCCATGCCCGGCATCCTCACCGGCACCATCATCGGCATGGCACAGGCGCTCGGCGAGACCGCGCCGCTGCTGCTGATCGGCATGGTCGGCTACATCGCCTCCAACTATCCGGACGGGTTCATCCAGGGCTTTTTCAGCCCCAATACGGCGATGCCGGCCCAGATCTACGAATGGTCGAAGCGCGCCGATCCGGCCTTTTACGAGCGCGCCTGGGGCGGCATCATCATTCTTCTGGTCTTTCTGGCCATCATGAACATTCTCGCGGTCGTTCTGCGCCGTCGTTTCGAACGTCGCTGGTAAGGAGACAAGCATGCAAGCCGTGGCGACAGCACAGGCGGACGCGCCGGCCCAGGCCGAGACCGTCAAGGTCGAGGCGCAGGGGGTCGACGTCTTTTATGGCGACTCGCACGCCATCAAGGATGTGAGCATCAAGATCACCGAGAAATCGGTCACCTCCTTCATCGGCCCGTCCGGCTGCGGCAAGTCGACCTTCTTGCGGTGCATCAACCGCATGAACGACACCATCGAGGGCTGCCGCGTCGGCGGCACGGTCAAGCTCGACGGCGAGGACGTCTACGACAGGCGCGTCGATCCGGTGCAGCTTCGCGCCCGTGTCGGCATGGTCTTCCAGAAGCCCAATCCCTTCCCCAAATCGATCTACGACAACGTCGCCTATGGCCCGAAGATCCACGGCATGGTCCGGGGCAAGCCGGACATGGACGAACTGGTGGAATCCTCGCTCAGGCGCGCCGGCCTGTGGGACGAGGTCAAGGACCGTCTCGGCCAGCCGGGCACCGGCCTTTCCGGCGGCCAGCAGCAGCGCCTTTGCATCGCCCGCGCCATCGCGACCAGGCCCGAAGTCCTGCTGATGGACGAGCCGTGCTCGGCCCTCGACCCGATCGCCACCGCCATCATCGAGGAACTGATCGACGAATTGCGCGAGAATTTCACCATCTGTATCGTCACCCACTCGATGCAGCAGGCGGCGCGCGTTTCCCAGAAGACCGCCTTCTTCCATCTCGGAAAGCTGATCGAGGAAGGTTCGACCGAAGAGATTTTCACCAATCCGCGCGACAAGAAAACGCAGGACTACATTACCGGCCGCATCGGCTAAAGCATTTCCGGGCGAAACGGATACCGGCGCGCCGTCCGGAAATGCGACAGATTGAAAGCGGCATTTGCCAAAAGGGATCAAGCGGCATGGCCAACACCACCAGCGAACATATCGTCTCCTCCTATGACGACGAGATCTTGCAGCTCGCCGCCTCCATCTCGGAGATGGGCGGGGCGGTCGAGAATGCCATTTCCTCTGCAGTCGATGCATTGCTGAAGGTCGATCACGTCGCGGCCCGCGAGCTTCTCGCCGCTGACGCCAGGATCGACGACATGCAGCGCAATATCGACGAGACCGCGGTCTCCATGATCGCGCGGCGCCAGCCCATGGCGGCGGATCTGAGGATGATCGTCGCCTCGATCCATGTCGCCAACGACCTCGAACGTGTCGGCGACATGGCCAAGACCATCTGCCGGCGTACCCTGCAGCTCGACAGCGCCCGGCTGTCGCCGAAATTCTACAACGGCCTGAGGCACATGACCGATCTGACGCTTCGTCAGCTCAAGGATGCGCTCGATGTCTATACCTCGCGCGATTCGGAAGGTGCCGAGGCGGTGTGCGAGCACGACGCCGAGATCGATGCGCTCTATGTCTCGCTGTTCCGGGAACTTCTGACCTACATGATGGAGGACCCGCGCAACATCACCCAGTGCACCAATCTGCTCCTGGCCGGCAAGAGCCTGGAACGCGCCGGCGACCACGCGACCAACATCGCCGAGGCGGCCTATTATCTCCGGACCGGCAAGAATCTTGCCGTTCTGATGGAAGAGCGCAAGGCAAAGGGCTAGGGAGCGGGATCGTCGTCATGACAGCGACCATCATGATCGTCGAGGACGAAGCCGACCTCAATCTGATGCTCAGGTACAATCTTGAGGCCGAGGGCTTCAAGGTGGCCTCGGCCCTGTCGGGCGACGAAGCCGCCGAACTGGTGCGCGACACCCGGCCCGACCTCATTCTTCTCGACTGGATGCTGCCGGGCCTTTCCGGCATCGAATTGTGCCGGCGCTGGCGGGCCCGCCGGGAAACGGCGACCATCCCGATCATCATGCTTACCGCGCGCGGCGAGGAGGAGGAACGGGTCAGGGGCCTCGAAACCGGCGCCGACGACTATGTCGTCAAGCCCTTCTCGATTCCGGAACTGCTGGCCCGCATCCATGCGCTGCTGCGCCGCTCGAGCCCGCAGCTCGTCACCTCGATCCTGAAGGCCGGCGACCTCGAACTCGACCGTGCCAGCCACCGCGTCCGCCGCTCCGGCCGCGACGTCCATCTCGGTCCGACCGAATACCGGCTGCTGGAATATCTCATGCGTTCGCCCGGCCGGGTCTATTCGCGCGAGCAACTGCTGGACGCGGTCTGGGGCACCGATGTCTATGTCGACGAACGCACGGTTGACGTGCATGTCGGAAGGCTCAGAAAGGCGATCAATCGCGGCCGCAATCCCGACCCGATCCGCACCGTGCGCGGCACCGGCTACGCCTTCGACGAACGCTTCCAGACGCCACACTAGAGCATTTTCAGGCGAAGTGGATACCGGTTCGCCGGTTCGAAAACGCGACCACTCAATAA
>CAZKTH010000359.1:0-2799 GCA_964555575.1 uncultured Devosiaceae bacterium
CGACGGACGCCGAAAGCTTCGACGTTCTCGAACCGCTCGCCGACGGCTACCGCAACTGGCTCAAGAAGGACTATGTCGTCAGCGCCGAGGAACTGATGCTCGACCGGACGCAGTTGATGGGCCTGACCGCTCCGGAAATGGTGGTACTGACGGGCGGCATGCGCGTCATGGGCACCAATCATGACGGCACCAGGCATGGCGTCTTCACCGACCGGATCGGCGCCCTGACGACGGATTTCTTCGTCAACCTGACCGATATGGGCAATTCCTGGGTCCGGGCCGGGGACGGGATCTACGAGATCCGCGACCGCAGCACCAACGCGGTCAAATGGACCGCCACGCGGATGGACCTGATCTTCGGCTCGAACGCCATCCTTCGGGCCTATGCCGAAGTCTATGCCCAAAACGACAACGCCGAAAAGTTCGTCACCGACTTCGTCAACGCCTGGGTCAAGGTGATGAACGCCGACCGGTTCGATCTGCAGTAATCGTCGGCGGCACTTTCTTGCGCCAAATGAAACGGGGCTTTTCCGATGCCGGAAAGGCCCCGTTTGCCTGCCGGATCGGCCTGGGACTGATGATCGTGACTGGCATCGCGGCGCTGCTGGCGGCGCCGGCGGAACTCCATTTCATTTCCCGTAGCGAGGAATGCGAACGCGAGATCCGTTTCGGCGAAGCCTATCGCGCCTACAGGGCGAGAACGCCCTTCCTCCAGCCGCGACCGCCAGGGTCGTTGGCGGCAAATTCGTCCTGAGCACAAGCCTTTGCGCCTCGCCTCTGGGCAAGGCTTCCCGCAACCGCTAATCTCCGGGCGAATTCAACGCGCATCAGGGAGAATGCTGCCTCATGAAACGCCTCGCCACCCTCGCCCTCGCCGGGCTCGCCGCCTTCGGTTTCGGCACTGCCGCCAATGCGGCGGCCCTGCCCGACCTTGGCGGCCGCACCATCGTTGCGGTGACCGAAAACGCCTATATGCCCCTGAACTTCGTCGATCCTGCCACCGGCAAGGGCATCGGCTGGGAGTACGACGCCTTCAACGAGATCGCCAAGCGCCTCAATGCCAAGGTCGACTGGCAGCTCTCGAGCTGGGACACGATGATCCAGGCAGTACATGACGGCCAGTTCGACGTCGGCATGGACGGCATCACCATCACCGACGAAAGAAAGACCCAGGTCGATTTCTCCGAGCCCTACATGGTCTCCCAGCAATTCATGCTGGTCCGCGCCGACGACAATCGCATCACCGGGCCGGAATCCTTTTCCGCCGACAAGAACCTGCTGATCGGCGCCCAGGCCGGCACGACCAATTTCTATGTCGCGGTCTATGACGTGCTCGACGGCAACGAATCCAATCCGCGCATCAAGCTGTTCGACACCTTCGGGGCGAGCGTGCAGGCGCTGAAATCGGGCGATGTCGACATGGTGCTGATGGACCAGACCTCGGCCAATGGCTATATCGGCGCCAATCCGGGGGCGTTCAAGGTCGTCGGCGGGCCGCTCGGGACCGAGGAATTCGGCTTCATCTTCACCCCCGGCTCCGACCTCGTCGCCCCGGTCAACGCCGCCATCGAGTCGATGAAGGCGGATGGCACCATCGACAAGCTCAACCAGAAATGGCTCTACGAATATAGCGCCAACCAATAGGCCGGCATCAACAAGACAAAGGCCCGCGGCTTCGTCTGCGGGCCGGCTTTCATGACCAGCTCGCGCACAAATCCGCGCCGGACCCGGCGGGAAATCCCCTTCTGGCTCCTGGCCATCATTCTGCTCGGCGTTCTCGTCCTGTGGGGGATCAGCGTCGACAAGGCCTATTCGACCATTTTCTGGGCCCTCAAGAACGGCGTCGTCACGACGATGTGGGTGACGCTCATTGCCTTTTTCCTCGCCTCGGCGCTCGGGCTCCTGCTGGCGCTGATGCGGCTGTCGCGTCTCAGGGTCCTGAGGGAGATCGCCACCTTCTACGTCGAGATCGTCCGCGGCATCCCGATCCTGGTCATGCTGTTCTACATCGCCTTTGTCGGGGCGCCCTGGTTCGTTTCGACCTATAACGATGCGCTCGCCGCGATCGGCCTCAAGGACATCCTGCCGTCGCTGTCGGTCCGGCAGTTCGATTTCACCTGGCGGGCCATCTTCGCCCTGATGCTGGCCTATGCCGCGTTCCTGGCCGAAATCTTCCGGGCCGGTCTGCAGGCGGTCGATCACGGCCAGATCGAGGCGGCGCAGGCGCTGGGGCTCAAACGCTGGGCCATTTTCCGGCTGATCCAGGGACCGCAGGCCTTCAGGATCATCCTGCCGCCCTACGGCAACGACTTCGTCTCGATGATCAAGGATTCGGCCCTGGTCTCGGCCCTCGGGGTGCAGGACATCACCCAGCTCGGCAAGGTCTATTCGGCCTCGACCTTCAAGTTCTTCGAGACCTACAACGTCGTCGCCTTTCTTTACCTCGTAATGACGATTTCCCTGTCACTTCTCATCCGCATAGTGGAAAAGCGGATGCGTCGCACCGATATGGAACGGACCGACCGCTGACGCGCCGCCAGGATTTGCCTTCGAGCCGGGCGCCGCATTAGCGTTGGCGCCAACCGAATCGCCACGACCGAGCATCGTGCGAAAAAGCGGATACCGGTTTTTCGCAAGGACGATGCGACCACAAGATGAGCCGATCAAAGGATTGCACCAGATGACCTCGATACTGGGTTCCATCACCCGCCTCGACGACGAAGACGACAAGCCGGAAAAGGAAGAATCGCCGGCGCTGCCATCAAGGATCGTCGAGGAAACGCTGTTCAAGAAGCGGCA
>CAZKTH010000360.1:0-2783 GCA_964555575.1 uncultured Devosiaceae bacterium
CGGCGAGGTCTACGGCATGCACAATTATCCCGGCCTTCCGATCGGGCAGTTCGCCATACGGCCCGGCGGCACCATGGCGGCGACGGACGTGTTCACCATCGACGTCGAAGGCGTCGGCGGCCATGCCGCCCAGCCCCATAAGACGGTCGATCCGATCATGGTCGCGGCCCAGATGATCGTCGGGCTGCAAACGCTGGTCTCGCGCAATGTCGATCCGGCCAAGTCGGCGGTCCTTTCCATGACGGTGATCAATGCCGGCACCACCGACAACGTCATTCCGCGTACCGTCGCCATGACCGGCACGGTCCGGACCCTGGACGAAGAGGTGCGCGACACCATGGAGCGGCGGCTCAACGAGTTCGTCCCCGCCTACGCCCAGGCCTATGGCGCCAGGGCGGTGCTCAACTACATGCGCGGCTATCCGGTGACGGTCAACGCCCCCGAACAGACCGCGTTCGCCGCCGACATCGCCACCGAGATCGTCGGCGAAGCCGAGGTCAACCGGCAATGCGACCCGACGCTTGGCGGCGAGGATTTCGCCTACATGCTGAAGGAGAGGCCCGGCGCCTACATCATTCTCGGTCAGGGAGCCGGCGCCGGCCTGCACGAGGACAGCTATGATTTCAACGACGCGATCATTCCGCTCGGTGTCTCCTACTGGGTGCGTCTGACAGAACGGGCCATGCCGATTGGCTGAGACGGCTGCAACATCGCGTTGGCCGGCGGCGCGGGCGCTGCTGGCAACGCTTCTCGTCTCCTTCTCCGGCGGCATTGTCGCCCATCTGTTGCGCCTGCCGGCCGGCCTTCTGATGGGCGGGGCGCTGGCGACGGCGGTCGCTTCGGTGACCGGCTTCCGTCCTTTTCTGCCGAACCGGTTGCGGGATGCCGGCTTCGTCGTCGTTGGCATGACGCTCGGCACCAATGTCGCCGCCAATTCCCTCGAGATGATCCCGCACTGGCCGGCCACGCTCGTCGCGCTGGCCTTCGGTCTTGTCCTGATGGTCCTCACTTCGACCGTGATGCTTCATCGTCTTTTCGGCTACGACAGGGCGACCGCCTATCTGTCGTCCTTTCCCGGCCATCTCAGTTTCATCATCGCCCTTTCCGAAACCGGCTATGGCGAAACCCGCCAGATCGCCGTGATCCAGTCGATGCGCATCCTTTTGCTGACGGTGCTGGCGCCGGTCTTCGCCCGCCTCATAAGCACGCACGATCTGAGCCCGCTGCCGACCGGCAGCGAAATGGCCTTGCTGCCGCTCGTGCTGGTTTCGCTTGCATCGATCGCCGGCGGCCTCGCCTTCCGCCTGCTGCGCGTGCCCGCCGCCTTCGTGCTCGGCCCGATGGTCGTCGCCACCGGCGCCAAGCTGATGGGGCTTTACGACGGCAGGCTGCCGGTCATCCTGACCGCCATCGGCTATGTCCTGATGGGCGCGCTGATCGGTTCTCGTTTTTTCGGCGCCACCCTGACCGAACTCAAACGCATGGCGCTGGCCGGACTGATGGTGACCCTTGTCTGCGTCACCATCGTCAGCGCCGTCTCGGCGACGGCCGGTCTGTTTGTCGGCATGCCGCTTGGCCAGATCTGGCTCGGCCTCGCCCCCGGGGCGCTCGAATCGATGGGCGCGCTCGGCATCGCCCTCGGATTCGACACCGCCTTCATCGCCGCCCACCACACGGCGCGGTTCTTCCTTCTGACCCTGTCGATCCCGACCGTAGCGCTTCTGGTCGGACGGCGGAAGGCGTAGCGTCCGGACACAATCGCAAACAAGGTTGCCACGTTTTCGACACGGAGAAATGCAGCTATATGTCTGATATTACGAATACTTCATGCTTTCATAACCGGAAGCAGGAAGAACGTGATATTAGGTATTGATATCCTCGATCATTCACCGGCCGGCGCCGGCCGGGACGCAAGGCGTCCAATCGCGAGCAAAAAGATGAAAAAGCCTGCCGTTGCCCTCATCGCCCTCACCCTTGTGGCTTCCGGACCCGGTGCCGCACTCGTCGCAACGCCGAGCCTTGCGGCATCGAGCATGGCCGGGGCGCTTGCCACATGCAGCTCGCCCGGTGAGAGGGATTCGAAATGGAATTTCGCCATGATGGCCGGCGAACTCAATTATTACGGCATCAAATACGAGTCGATTAACAGGTTCGGCGGCTGCTTCCTGGTCCGGGTGGAAAACAGCGACGGCAGCGTCACCAACCAGTTCTACGACCCGGCGACGCTGGCGCTCGTTTACGAGCAGACCTGGGACTGAAGCCCGTCTCAATTTCCGACGGAAGCACCGGTCTGTGCCCTCTCCGCCTTGCAGGGAGGAATCGGGGGCGAGGGTGCCGGGCTTGAGGTTCCGCTGCTGAGGCTGACGGCGCACTCCCTACCCGAGCCGTGTTCGCCGGAGCCACCTTTTCCGCAAGGAGGAGGGGAAGCGCGGAACCAGTGTTTCCGTCCAGGCACGACGGATTCCGGTCTTGAAAAAACGGATGTCTCGACCGGACAAGGCGCGCCGGTCGGCAGCGCCCGGCCGAAGGAGCGGCTTGGCGCCGATAGTGATCGTCCTGTTGTCGCTTAGGCATGCGCCAGCCTTCGTCCCGCCCTCAACAAGACCGCCGACGGACGGCGTCGGCCACGATTCGATCGACATGTTCGCCAACTGCTTTTCAGCCGCGCAACCGATTCGAACAGGGCTGTCGGCGTCCGCTCGGTGCTCCGGCCACGCGCGATCACGCATACTTGCTTTCCCGAGAGCGGGTGGCCGATCGCATGGATTTGTCCATCGCGTCCA
>CAZKTH010000361.1:0-2763 GCA_964555575.1 uncultured Devosiaceae bacterium
GAGCTGCTGGAGACCGACAAATTCGGCGGCCGCAAATGGCCGGGCGAGGTGCTGCGGCTGGCCATGCTGATGACCCATTACCGCGAGCCGATCGATTTTTCGGTCGAGAAGCTGGAATTGGCTGAGAAGATCCTGAACGCCTGGTATCGTATTATTGGTGATGTCGAACCGGCGCAAACAAGCGATTTCGCCAGTCGAGTCGTGAACGCACTTAGGGAAGATCTGAATACCCCCGAGGCTCTCTCTTCATTGCATGTGTCTGCCGATTTTGCGCAAGAGGCCACTGAAGAGAATGGGCCTGCTCGCTTGAAGCTGGCTGCCAATTTCCTCGGCCTTCTTGAGCGGACGAGTTCGGAGTGGTTTCGAGGTGATGTCGCGGACAATTCCGGTATCGAGACCGCCATCGCCGCCCGCCTCGCCGCCCTCGCCGCCAAGGACTACCCCAAGGCCGATGCCATTCGTGCCGAGCTACTGACAAAAGGCATCCAGCTCATGGACTACAAGGACCCTGCTACCGGCGAGCGCAAAACCAAATGGGAGATCAGACGGTGAGGCAGGTTTCCCCCTCATCCGGTCCTTCGGACCACCTTCTCCCACCAGGGGAGAAGGGACGTAGCGGCAAGGGCGATGCCGTGCCAACAGACGCCGGCTTCCCCTCTCCCCTTGTGGGAGAGGGTGGCGCGCGGAGCGCGTCGGATGAGGGGGATGAGCCTCGTCTCAGGCACCTGCGTGGTCATGCCAGGCACATGCGCAGCCATCCCACCGATGCCGAACAGCGCATGTGGTATCTGTTGCGTAATCGCAGGCTGAGCGGCCTCAAGTTCCGCCGCCAGGTGCCCATTGGCCCCTACATTGTCGATTTCGTTTCCTATCCTGGACGCCTCGTCGTGGAACTGGACGGTTCCCAACACGCCGAGAGCAAACGAGATCACATCCGGGATACCAGACTTCAGGAGCGCGGCTTCGAGGTGCTGAGATTCTGGAACACGGATGTGCTTATGCGTTCTGCTGATGTGCTGGAGACCATCTGGTACAGGGCAAGGCAGAAAGGTGTTCTGTAATGACCTGTCAGGATTGCTGCGTCCGAGTTGAAGCTCCTGCCGTGCTACTGCCAAAACTCGTCTGTCGTGCGGACTACAAAGATCCTGCAACCGGCGAGCGCCGGACCAAATGGGAGATCAAGAGATGAGTTCACTCGATCACATCGGTATCAAGGTCGTCGACTTCAAGACGGCCAAGGCCTTCTACGAAAAGGTCCTCGCCACGCTCGGCATCGCGCCGATCATGGTGATGGAGGAGGAAACCTTCTCCGGCGCTGGCTTCGGGCGCGACGGCAAGCCGGATTTCTGGGTTTCGAGCGGGGAAAGCGCCACCAGCCCGATCCACATCGCCTTTGCCGCCCGTTCGAGCCACGAGGTCGATGCCTTCTATGTCGCGGCGCGCGCCGCCGGGGCCAGGGACAACGGCCCGCCCGGCATCCGCAAGGACTATCACCCCAACTATTACGCCGCCTTCGTCCTCGATCCCGACGGCCACAATGTCGAGGCCGTGTTCCATGGAGGCATAACGGCGTGAGCGAAACCCTGACCGGCGGCTGCCAGTGCGGCGCCGTGCGCTTTGCGACCAAGCTGATCGGGCGGGCCTCGATCTGTCATTGCCGCATGTGCCAGAAGGCCTTCGGCAGTTTCTTCGGCCCGCTCGTCACGTCTCATGACGGGCGCTGGACGCGCGGCGCGCCGAAATGGTTCCAGAGTTCGAACCGTGCCCGCCGCGCCTTCTGCGGCGAATGCGGCACGCCCCTGGCCTATGAGACCAAATACGGGCTCGAACTGGCTATCGGCGCCTTCGACGAACCGGAAAAGGTCCCGCCGGCTATCCAGGTCAATCTCAACGACAAGCTGAGTTTCGTCGATCACCTGCACGAATTGCCGGTGCGCGACAATCCGGACGAATGGCGCGACTTCATGGCCGGCATCCACTCCAACCAGCACCCCGATCACGACACCGAGGACTGGCCGCCGCCGGGAGACAGAGATGAGTGAAGCCGAAACCTACAGCGGCGGCTGCCAGTGCGGCGCCGTGCGCTACCGCGCGACGCACCTCAACGACGACGCCCATATCTGCCATTGCCGCATGTGCCAGAAGGCGGTCGCCAACGCGTTCATTTCGCTGGTCAGCGTCGAAACCGACAAGCTGAGCTGGACACGCGGCGCCGCGACCGAATTCATGAGTTCGGGCAACACGGCACGTGGCTTTTGCGCCAGATGCGGGACGCCGCTCTATATGCGCGATCTCGACGGCACCAAGGTCTTCCTGACCATCGGCTCTCTGGACGAACCGAACCGCGTGCCGCCCAAACGCCAGGTCGGCAATGAGTCCAGACTGGACTGGTTCGCCGCGCTTCACGATCTGCCCGGTTCCTCCGCCACCGAGGAGGATTGGCCGGAAGGGGCCGCCGCCATTGCCGCGACCAACAACCAGCACCCCGACCACGACACGGAGACCTGGCCATGAGCACGCCCATCCTGACCGGCGGTTGCCAGTGCGGCGCCGTACGCTACGCCCTCGATCAGCAACCCGAGAACGTCCATGTCTGTCACTGCCGCATGTGCCAGAAGGCGGTCGGCGGCCCGTTCGCCGTCATCTGTCCGGTCCAGAAACCGGCCTTCCGGGTGACGCGCGGCACGATCAGCTATTTCATGAGCTCCGATGTCGGCCGTCGCGGTTTTTGCGCCCAATGCGGCACGCCGCTGACCTTCGATT
>CAZKTH010000362.1:0-2756 GCA_964555575.1 uncultured Devosiaceae bacterium
ACGCGCTGGACGTCCACGGCATGACCGTGACCGAAGTCAAGGGCTTTGGGCGCCAAAAGGGTCATTCGGAAATCTACCGCGGCGCCGAATACGAGGTTCATTTCCTGCCCAAGCTCAAGATCGAGATCGCCGTCGATGACGCCCAGGCGGACGCGGTGATTGCCGCCATCCGCGAGGCCGCATCGACCGGCAAGATCGGCGACGGCAAAATTTTCGTGCTCGACCTAGAGCAGGCCACCCGCATCCGTACCGGTGAGACCGGTTCGGCAGCGCTCTGATAGCCACCACTGGAGTACAATCAAGATGACCATACGCAAATACGGCCTCATCGGTGCACTGTCCGCCCTGGCCGCACTCCTGGCCTTCCCGGCTTTCGCCCAGGATGCGGCCACGACTGCCGCCACGACGGCAGCAGCCGCACCCAGCATCAATCCGGGCGACACCGCCTGGATGCTGACCTCCACCGCCCTTGTCCTGTTGATGACCATTCCGGGCCTGGCCCTGTTCTACGGTGGCATGGTGCGCAAGAAGAACGTTCTTGCCACCGTCATGCAGAGCTTTGCCATCACAGCCCTGATGACCATCATCTGGTTCGTCGTTGGCTACTCGATCGCCTTTTCCGATGGCGGTCCGCTCAACGCCTTCATGGGCGGCTTCGGCCAGTTCATGCATGCCGGCGTCGGTATCGATTCCATCTACAAAGAACAGACCATTCCGGAATACGTCTTCTCGATGTTCCAGATGACTTTCGCCATCATCACCCCGGCCCTGATCGCCGGTGCCTTTGCGGAACGCATGAAGTTCTCCGCCATGCTGCTGTTCACCGGGCTGTGGTCGATCATCGTCTATGCCCCGGTGGCGCACTGGGTGTGGGGCGGCGGCTTCCTGTCTGATGCCGGCGTTCTCGACTTCGCCGGTGGTACGGTCGTCCACATCAATGCCGGTGTCGCCGGTCTGGTCGCCGCGCTCGTCATGGGCCCGCGCAAGGGCTACGGCTCGGTCAACATGGCCCCGCACAACCTGACCTGGTCGGTTGCCGGTGCTTCGCTGCTGTGGGTCGGCTGGTTCGGCTTCAACGCCGGTTCGGAACTGGCGGCCGACGGCATTGCCGGTGTCGCCATGATGAACACCCAGGTCGCGACCGCCGCCGCGGCTCTGGCCTGGATGTTCGCCGAATGGATCGTCATCAAGAAGCCGAGCGTTCTGGGCATCATCTCCGGCGCGGTTGCCGGCCTGGTCGCCGTCACGCCCGCTTCGGGCTGGGTCGATCCCACCGGCGCCTTCATCATCGGTATCCTGGCCGGTCTGGCCTGCTACTACGGCGCCGCCCATCTCAAGAAGATGCTCGGCTATGACGACAGCCTCGACGCCTTCGGCGTGCACGGCATCGGCGGCATCGTCGGCGCCCTGCTGACCGGCCTCCTCGCCAGCAAAGCCGTTGGCGGCACTGCGGGTAGCTTCAACCAGTTCCTCATCCAGATCTACGGCGTTGCCGCCACCATCATCTGGACCGGCGTTGCCTCCTTCATCATCCTCATGGTCGTCAAGGCCCTGGTCGGCCTCAGGCCGTCCGATTCCGAGGAAGAGGAAGGTCTCGACATCGCCCTGCATGGCGAACGCGTGGTCGACTAGTCGCCCTTTGCGGAGCGCGACGCCTCATGTCGTCGCGCTCCGATGCAATTGTCGTCTGATCCCGGCCGGTTCTCACGGGATCACATTCCAGGGGTCCTCCCACCCTTGACGTTGCAGAAGCGCCGGTGGTTCCGCCACCGGCGCTTTTTTCGGCACCTGCCGCCTGTTTGGGCAGGCGATTGCCTACAGTTTGCGCAGCAGGCCGGCAATGGCCGCGCGCTTCGACAAGTGCCGCCGCTTTTCCGCCGTTTCTCGTACCGGCGGCGCCGCCGGCCTTGGCACGCGATTTGTACCCCGGGGGGCAGCGCCCACTGCCAAACCGGCTCGCGACCATGCACTCGGAAGCCGGATGTCGGGCGCCAGCGGGCGGGCGTTTCCGTCCGGCAGGGAGCGAGGAGATCATCGATGCAAAATACCACCGTCGGGACCGACGTGTTTTTCGTGCTGCTCGGCGCCATTCTGGTGTTCGCCATGCATGGCGGTTTTGCCTTTCTCGAGGTGGGAACGGTCCGAAACAAGAATCAGGTCAACGCCCTGGTCAAGATCATCGTCGATTTCGCCTTTTCGACCCTTGCCTATTTCTTTGTCGGCTATGCCATCGCCTATGGCACCACCTTCCTTGTCAGCGCCGCGGATCTCTACGGTGTCGGCGGCGCCTTCCCGCCCCAGGGCTTCGGCCTGGTCAGGTTCTTCTTCCTGGCGACCTTCGCCGCCGCCGTTCCGGCCATCATTTCGGGCGGGATCGCGGAGCGGGCGCAGTTCTGGCCGCAGGTCGTCGCCGCCGCCGTCATCGTCGGCCTGATCTATCCGTTCTTCGAGGGTCTGGCCTGGAACGGCAATTACGGCGTACAGGCCTGGCTCGAATCCACCTTCGGCGCGCGGTTCCACGATTTTGCCGGTTCGGTGGTGGTGCATGCCGTCGGCGGCTGGCTGGCGCTTGCCGCCGTGTTGCGGCTCGGGGCGCGTACCGGTCGCTACGGGCCGAACGGCCGCCCGACGCCGCCGTCCTCCATCCCCTGGCTGGCGCTCGGCACCTGGCTATTGTGCATCGGCTGGTTCGGTTTCAACGTGATGTCGGCGCAATCCATCGCCGCGATTTCCGGCCTTGTCGCGCTCAATTCGCT
>CAZKTH010000363.1:0-2754 GCA_964555575.1 uncultured Devosiaceae bacterium
GGTAGGTTATATTTTGTGCTCCGGAGGGTCAATGCGCGATTCGCGCGGCCGGACCCGTCTTCCGCCACCGATCGTGCCTGCGGGCCGGGCGAAATCTTGGCGTCCGGCGATAGCGGGCCGCCCTGTCGGGCAGGGCCCGTCGCCTTGTTTCCCGTGCCGTTGCCGTCGGCCGATCTCGAAGGCGACGGATCAGCAATACTCCGCGGCGCGCGCGGCGATGGTGCGCATGACCTCGTCCGCGTCGCGTTTCCACCAGTTGTCGGCCGAAAAGATCTCGACCTCGACCAGCCCTTCGAAACCGTTCGCCTGGACGGCGCGACGCAGGCGCCGGATGTCGATGACGCCGTCTCCCATCATGCCGCGATCGGTCAGCATGTCCCTTGTCGGCACCAGCCAGTCGCAGACATGAAAGGCGAGAAGGCGCGCCTTGCCGGCCCGTGCGATCTGCGCCTCGATCTCGGGATCCCACCAGACATGGTAGACGTCGAGCGCGACGCCGATGCCGCCGCCGAGCCTGTCGCAGATGTCGAGCGCCTGGCGCGTCGTGTTCACGCAGGCCCGGTCCGCCGCATACATGGGATGCAAAGGTTCGATGGCGAGCCTGACGCCGGCGGCACGGGCATAATCGAGGGTGCGGCCGAGCCCGTCCTCGACGAGACTGCGCGCGCCTTCCAGGTCACGCGAACCTGCCGGCAATCCGCCGACAACGAAGACCAGGCATTCGGCGCCGATGGCGGCCGCCTCGTCGACGGCGCGCCGGTTGTCGTCGATCACCGCCTCGGTCAGCCTGCCTTCAGCGGTGAACAAGCCGCCGCGGCAGAGGCCCGAGACGCCGAGGCCGGCATCCCTGATGGCGCGGGCGGCGGCGGCGACACCCATTTCCTGCAGCTTGTCGCGCCAGGGCGAAATGCCGCCGAAACCGTGGCGGGCACAGCCCTCGATGCACTGGCCGAGATCCCATTGCGCGCGGACACTCGCCGTGTTCAGCGACAGCTGGTGCGGTTGCAGCATCGATCCCTTGTCTGTCACCATTCGTCCGCTCTAGAGCATCGTGCGAAAAAGTGGATCCCGGCATTTCGCAAAAACGATGCGACCACAAAGAGAGTGAGCATGCGTTCTGATTCCATCGGAACGCATTTTGCTCTAGATGCCGAGATCGTCGAGATCGACCCAGCGGCGCTCGCGGGCGCTGCGATAGCCCGCCTCGGCCAGCTGCACGCCCTTGGCGCCTTCGGTCAGCGTGTAGTTCCACGGCGCGTCTTCCAGGACATGGCGCAGGAACTGCTCCCACTGCACCTTGAAGCCGTTGTCCAAATCCATGTTGTCCGGCACTTCCTCCCAGTCGGCGAAGAAGTCGAGCGCTTGCGGTTCGTCTGGGTTCCAGACCGGCTTGGGGGTGTTGACCCGATGCTGGGAATAGCATTTGTGCAGGCCGGCAACCGCCGAGCCGTGGGTACCATCGACCTGGAAGGTCACCAGATCGTCGCGACGGACGCGGGAGCACCAGCTCGAATTGATGTGGGCGATGATGTCGCCTTCGAGCGCGAAGGTCGCATAGGCGGCATCTTCGGCGGTCGCCTTGTAGGGATCGCCCTTTTCGTCCCAGCGTTCCGGAATGTGCGTGGCGATGGTGCAGCTGATCGACCTGACCGGCGCGATGACGTTGTCGAGCACGTAGCGCCAATGACTGAGCATATCCGACACGATTCCGCCGCCGTCCTCGGCGCGATAGTTCCAGCTCGGGCGCTGGGCCGGCATCCAGTCGCCTTCGAACACCCAATAGCCGAACTCGCCCCGCACCGACAAAATCCTGCCGAAAAAGCCGGAATCCCTCAGGCGCTTGAGCTTGACCAGCCCCGGCAGGTCGAGCTTGTCGTGAACGACGCCGTTCTTGACACCGGCCCTTTTGGCGTAGCGGGCGATCTCGACGGCCTGATCGAGCCCCTCGGAGATCGGCTTTTCGCAATAGACGTGCTTGCCCGCATCGATCGCCTTGCGCAAAAGGGCAGGGCGGAGCCTGGTCGAGGCGGCGTCGAAAAAGATCGTGTCGTCGGGATTGGCAAGCGCCGCGTCGAGATCGGTGGTCCAGCGGGCGATCGAGAAGCGCCTGGCCAGGGCTTCGATCCTTTCGGCACTGCGCCCGACAATGATCGGATCGGGCATGACGCGCGTCCCGTCCGACAGCATCACGCCGCCCTCGGCGCGAATGGCCAGGACCGAACGAATGAGATGCTGGTTCATCCCCATGCGCCCGGTTGCGCCATGCATGATGATGCCGATCCGTTTGCCGTCGGCCATGAATCCTCCCCGTCGACATCTTGTTACTTACTGGTTGGTAGTGTTAGTGTGCGCTCCGTTGAGGAGTCAAGGCTGCAATTGTCATCTTCTTATCAACCGGCCATCGTCCGGCCGGAAGCGTGCGATTGAGGCATGACGCCGGTCGGCCGTCCTTTGTGCGCAAAACGGACAGGACCTGGCAAGGGAAGCCCGATGAAGATCGACACCAGCCTGACACCACAAACCCTGTTGCCGGCGATCGAGAAGATGTGGCAGCTGTCGGGCAGCAAGATCGTCTCGATCGACGAAACGCTCGACCGGTCGGCCGGCGCGCCGGTCCACACGGTGGCGGGGCGCTATCGGCCGCGCGGCTGGACCGACTGGACCCAGGGCTTCGAATTCGGCTCGGCCATCCTGCAGTTCGACGCGACCGGCGACGACGCCTTTCTCGAACTCGGCCTGAAGCGCACCCGCGCC
>CAZKTH010000364.1:0-2751 GCA_964555575.1 uncultured Devosiaceae bacterium
TGGCTCGACGCATCGCGTCTGGCGGCATCCTTCCGGCGCGGAAGTCTCTCCCGCTCCGATCGAGTTTTCCTTTGTGAAGCCAAATCCGCCATCTGACACCAAGCGTTAAAATATGCGGCTAGCTACCATACTTCGCATGCCCTGTCTTTGTAGCGCCGGCAAACATTTCGCAAATGGTTATGTCCGATCGCGCTGCTGCCGGCTTCAAGGACACGCAGTCCGGCTGGCACGGCTTGTTCCTCCAACGCGACGGGGCTGAGATCGCCCGGTGTCGCGGGCCGCCGCCGGGGATTGTGCAAGCGCCCGATGTCGTCGAACACATCCGCCCCGGTCCCGGACGGCCTGGCCACGGGCGCGCTCAGGTCTCCTGCCCCGACGGGTTGGCACGAGCGCCTTCCCGGTCGAACCTGACGGCGCGCGGGCGCTGCAGGAATCGCAGGAAGTAGTCGACGAAAAACCACCCGTCCATGGCACTGTGCACAAGGCGCCCGAAGGTCGTCATGTCGTCGCTCCATTCCACCTTGGTGCGCCGTAGCCGAAAGGGATCTGTTCGGCGCAAATTGATGCCGTTGATCGAGGTGCAGGCCAATGCGTAGCCCTGGCTGGCCAAAACGGCGACGGATTTGTCGTCGAAATCACTGAACGTGCCATAGGGATAGCAAAATCGATCGACGGGCTTTGCCAGCACCGTCTCCAGCCGTTCTTTCGACTCTGCGATTTCCACCTGCCGACCGGCATCGTCAATCCGTGCGACGGAACGGTGGTTGAGCGTATGCGATCCGACGCTCAAATGTGCGCCTTGATTCAGGCTGCGCACCTCATCCGCCGTCATGAACCGGGGATCGCGACCGTCAAGCTTGCCGGCAATGATGAAAAAGCTTGCCGGAAGCCCGTGGCGTTGCAGGATCGGCGCGGCAAATTGCAGGTTGTTCCTGAAGCCGTCGTCGAAGGTCAGCACGATCATCGGCCGGTCCGACTGGTATTCGCCACGCTGCCACTTCAGAACCGTGGCCAGGTCGACGACATCGTATTTCGCCGCCAGATAGGCCATCTGCGCCTCAAAATTCTCCACCGTGACCGAAAACGGGGTGGAGGGCGGTGTCTCGACGCCATGATAGGCGAGGATGCGCACGCCATGGCGGGCAACGAGCATGCGCCAGATCCATGCTGCCCCCGACAGGGTCGCAAGGGCCGCAAACAGGGTCCGCAGGCGCGCCTTGAGGCGGGCGCGCGAGCTAAAATCCGGATCAGTCGCGCTCATCGGATCTGTTCCTCAGACCGGCTTCGGACATAGGCGCTCGAGCAGGCCGGTATAGGTTTTGGCTTGTTTGTCCCAACCGATTTCGGCCAGCTTCTCGCGCGCCTTGCCGACTTTTTCGGCCGTCTTTGCCGGGTCGGCGTAGACCTCGAGAAGCTGGGCGGCGCATTGATCGGCATTGCCCGGTTCGAAGGCGAACAGGGCCTCTTCGCCGAAATAGCGCATGTTCACCGACAGCGCGGAGGCCACGACCGGCAGACCGACCGCAATCGCCTCCGGGATCTTGAGCGACAGCGCGATGTCCATGTGGATGTCGGGCACCGGCGTATAGATCAGTGCGTCGGCCTCGGCGATCACGGCGGGCATCCGGTCATGGGGAACCGGATCCATCAGCGTGAACCGGTCCTTGAGACCCGCCGCCTCGATATCGGCAAGGATGCGGCCGAGATAGTCGCCCTCGTTGGAAATCTTGGGAATGATCGAAAAGCGCAGGCCCGGGATCTGGCCGCCCTGATGCAGCTTGGCAATGGCCCGTACCGCATTCTCGACGCCATAGCGCGGCGCCATCGTGCCGATGTAGATGACGTGAAAGTCGCCTTCGGGTTTTTGCGCCCGCGCCGCCTGGCGCTGCCCATCCGAAAGGTAGAACGTGTCATTGGGCGCGTTCATGACGACTGTAACCTTGTCCGCCGGCACCGAACGCTCTGCCAGAATGTCGGCAAAGGCATGATTGGCGGTGATGAGGGCCGAGGTGAACCAGGCGGAGATTTTTTCTTCGAGCCGGAGCAGGCGCGGCAGCCAGTGATCAGGCTTCAGGAAATATTTCGACTGATAGACCTCTGCCATCAGGTCATGCACGTCGAGAATGACCTTGGTGCCGCCGAGGCGTTGAAACAGTGCGCAAAAGACCAGGAAGTCCGGCATATTGTGAACATGCAGCACATCGTAGCGCCCGTTGCGCCAGGTCAGCCGGTTGAGGGCGAAAAAAAAGCGGAAAAACGAGGCCAGATACTCGAAGACGTAGCTGAGCCGGCCACTGCGCATGCGCGCCATGTCGACCCGGTGAATGTTGACACCGAGATGCTGGGCCGTCTTCGGTTCGTCACCCTCGCGCAGGCACAGGATATCGACTTGATGTCCCTGCGCCGCGAGCAGTTCGCCATAGCGGCGCACCCGCGCGTCCTTGAGATAATAGGCATGGACGATCATTCCGATACGCATGGCTGATCCACTATTTGCTCCGCCGTGCCAGCTCGGGTGCAGAGTGAGGATGCGTCGTCACGCCTTGACGACCTTCTCGTTCGGCAACCCCTGTCTGGCAAAGACGTTGCGCGTATCGACGATCAATGAGGCATGGTGCGCGATGAGCTCGTAGTCGACCGCGTCATGGTCGGTTGCAACCAGCACCGCGTCGTAGCCTGCCACCGTCTCGGCATCGAGCGCGACACTGCTGCGCCCTGTGAGCGTGCCATGTTCCCTGCTCGGAGTTATCA
>CAZKTH010000365.1:0-2728 GCA_964555575.1 uncultured Devosiaceae bacterium
TCATCTCAAGCTCGCCGGCGGCAAGGTCTTCGCCTTCGGGCCGCCCGAGACGACCCGGCGCGCCATGGACACGATCTGGCACCGCCTGACCGGCGGCCAGCCGGAACACTCCGGCGAGGTCCTTTCGCTCGGCCGTTCCATTGCCGTGCCGCGTCAGGCCATGGGCGTCGCCCGCTTTTCCTTCGCCGATCTGTGCGAGAGCCCGCTCGGCGCCCGCGACTATCTGCGCCTGGCCGAAAGCTATCACGCCTTCGTCATCGACGCGGTGCCCCGTCTCGACCGCACCCGCTCCGACGCCGTCAAGCGCTTCATCCTCTTGATCGACACGCTCTACGACCGCAAGGCGACGCTGGCCGCCGGTTTCGCCGCGCCTCTGATCGAGCTATCCGACGACGACAAAACGGCTTTTGAGTTCAAACGCACCCTGTCGCGGCTCACCGAGATGCAGTCCGAGGACTATCTTGCCGGCCGCGACGGCGGCGGGTCCGACTAGAGCAAAAAGCGTTCCGACGGAATCAGAACGTGTGTCCTATGTCTTTGTGGACGTATCGTTTTTTGCGAAAAGCCCGGACCCGGCTTTTCGCACGATGCTCCGGAGCCCACCCGGCCTTGCCGTTGCGGGTCGGCAGCCATATCTGCATGCGCATGCATATTTTTTTAGCGCTACTTGCGCCAAATTGCCGCTGGCGTTAAGGAGGGCGCCAATCGGCCTCCTTTATTCGAAAAGCGAAATATTCCTATGGCGAAAACCAAAATCGCTCTGATTGGCGCGGGACAGATCGGTGGCACTCTGGCGCACCTGGCTGCGCTCAAGGATCTTGGCGACATCACCCTGTTCGACATCGTCGACGGCACGCCTCAGGGCAAGGCGCTCGACCTCGCTCAGTCCGGCGCCGTCGAGGGCTTCGACGCCATCATGAAGGGCACCTCGGAATACAAGGACATTGCCGGCGCCAATGTGGTGATCGTCACCGCCGGCGTGCCGCGCAAGCCGGGCATGAGCCGCGACGATCTGCTCGAGATCAATCTCAAGGTGATGGAACAGGTCGGCGCCGGTATCGCCAAATACGCCCCCGACGCCTTCGTCATCTGCATCACCAACCCGCTCGACGCCATGGTCTGGGCCCTGCAGCGTTTCTCCGGCCTGCCGGCCAACAAGGTCGTCGGCATGGCCGGCGTGCTCGACGGTTCGCGTTTCAGGCACTTCATCGCCGCCGAACTCGGCGTCTCGATCGAGGACGTCACCGCCTTCGTCCTGGGCGGCCATGGCGATTCCATGGTGCCGCTGCCGCGCTATTCGACCGTCGCCGGCATCCCGCTGACCGACGTCGTCAAGATGGGCTGGATGAGCAAGGAAAAACTGGACGAGATCGTCCAGCGCACCCGCGACGGCGGCGCCGAGATCGTCGGTCTTTTGAAGACCGGTTCGGCCTTTTACGCCCCCGCCGCCTCGGCCATCGCCATGGCCGAGAGCTATCTGAAGGACAAGAAGCGCGTCATGCCGGCCGCCGCCTTCCTTTCCGGCGAATTCGGCGTCAAGAACATGTATGTCGGCGTACCGATCGTCATCGGGGCCGACGGGGCCGAAAAAGTCATCGAGATCGCGCTTTCCGCCTCGGAAAAGAAGGCCTTCGACAAGTCGGTGGCGGCGGTCGAGGGCCTGGTCGAGGCCTGCAAGAAGATCGCGCCCAAACTGGTGTGATAATGTCGAGCCGGAACCGCGTCCCTCGACAGGCTCAGGACGGGGTTCTCAGCAAAGCCGGGGTTCTGTCAGCAGACCTCATGGTGAGCTTGTCGAACCACGAGGTCGTGGCACGATGAACATTCACGAACACCAGGCCAAGGCACTGCTCAAGACCTATGGCGCGCCGGTTGCCGAGGGCATCGCCATCTTTTCGGCCGAGGAGGCGGAAAAGGCGGCCCGGTCGCTGCCCGGACCGCTCTACGTCGTCAAGTCGCAGATCCATGCCGGCGGCCGCGGCAAGGGCAAGTTCAAGGAGCTCGGACCCGACGCCAAGGGCGGCGTGCGCCTGGCCAAATCGGTCGAGGACGTCGTCGCCAATGCCAGGCAGATGCTGGGCAACACCCTTGTCACCAAGCAGACCGGCCCGGCCGGCAAGCAGGTCAATCGTCTTTACATCGAGGATGGGGCCGACATCGCCCGCGAGCTCTATCTGTCGCTCCTTGTCGATCGCGGCAATGGCCAGGTTTCGTTCGTCGCCTCGACCGAGGGCGGCATGGATATCGAGACCGTCGCCGCAAGGACGCCCGACAAGATCGTCACCGTCGCCATCGACCCCATGACCGGCGTCACCGCCTCGAACGTCAAGGCCCTGACCAAGGCGCTGAAGCTTGATCATGTCGCGGCCGGGGACGCCGAGCGCCTGTTTCCGACCCTCTATCATGCCTTCACCGACAAGGACATGAGCCTTCTGGAAATCAACCCGCTGATCGTTTTGGCGGACGGTCATCTGCGGGTGCTCGACGCCAAGGTCAGCTTCGACAACAACGCCCTGTTCCGCCATTCCGACATCGCCGAACTGCGCGACATGAGCGAAGAGGACGCAAAGGAGATCGAGGCGAGCAAGTGGGACCTCGCCTATATCGCCCTTGACGGCACCATCGGCTGCATGGTCAACGGCGCCGGCCTGGCCATGGCGACCATGGACATCATCAAGCTCTACGGCGCCGAGCCGGCGAACTTCCTCGATGTCGGCGGCGGCGCCTC
>CAZKTH010000366.1:0-2718 GCA_964555575.1 uncultured Devosiaceae bacterium
ACCGTAAAGTGGTTCAACGGTCAAAAGGGCTACGGATTCATCCAGCCCGATGACGGCGGCAAGGACGTTTTCGTTCATATTTCCGCTGTTCAGCGTTCCGGTCTGACGGCCCTCGACGAGGGACAGAAGGTGACCTACGAACTGGTCACCGACAAGCGCACCGGAAAATTCGCTGCCGACCACCTTACGATCAATCCTTGATCCGACAAGCGTCCAACCGGACGTGACGAACATGAGGCGCAGCGGTCCCCCGCTGCGCCTTTTGCTTTGAGGGCCGCCGCCCCTGCCGATCGTTGAGCGGATTCGGGCATTCCTGCCGGCGCCGCCGCCGGCAAACCCTGTTCACCGTTGCGAAAGCGGGGCCGAGCCGAACGGGACCGCCGGATGCACGGTTTTGTCTTCGGCCAATGGCGGCACGCCGGATTGCCGACTGACAAACCCCTTGCACCGGACCTAACGTCATACCCTAGAAGCCGGCCCCAAGGAGTTCGCCATGGACAAACGCGCCGACAAGGACATCTGGCTGACCGCCGCCGAATGCGCCGAACGCATCGGCCTGACGGTGCGTGCGCTGCGCCTTTACGAGAGGTATGGCCTCGTCCGCCCGAAACGGACGCAGAAGAACTGGCGGGTCTACGGCCCCGGCGAGATTGCCCGGCTCAACGAGATCATCGCGCTGAAAGGGCTCGGGCTCAGCCTGTCGGCGATCGCCGACTTGCTGGCCGGCCAGGGCGCCGATCTCGACCGCCTGCTGACCGTGCAGCACCTGTCGCTGATCGAGCGGCAGGAACGGATCGAACGCGGCCTCAAAATGGTCGGTACGATGCGCAAGAAATTCGCCGCGGGCGAACTCCTGACGACAGATGAACTCTTGCGGCTCGCAAAGGAGACGAACATGTCCGATACCGCACAGGATACCGTCGCATGGCGGCGCTACGAACAGGCGCGTCCGCGCACCGAAGTGAAAATCGATCCGGCCCTTCTTGCCGATTATGAAGGCTTTTTTCTGCTCGAAAACGGCGCAGGCGTCGCCATGAATGCTGCGGACGGTCACCTCAAGACGCAGATCATCGGCCAGCCCGAAGTCGACGCCTTTGCCGAGGCTGCCGACCAGTTCTTCCTCAAGCTGGTGCCGGCCCAGATCGTTTTCACCCGCGACGAGGATGGCGCTGTAACCGGGTTTGTCCTGCATCAGGGCGGCTATGAGCACCCGGCACGACGCATCGGGGAAGCCCAATTCACCGCCATGAAGACCGCGCTCGATGCGCGGGTGAAGAACAGGACGCCGGTGCCGGACAGCGAAGCGATCATGCGCCGCGTCATCGACGAACACCTGCAGGGCAAGCCCGACTACACGCGCATGCTGCCGCCCCTCGCCGCCCTCGCCCGTCAACAGGCGGAAATCACGGCGGACCTGATGGCGCGCTATGGCGCCCTCAAGGCGCTCGCCTTCAAGGGTGTGTTGGAAGAGGGCTGGGACGTCTACGAGGCAACGCACGAGAACGGCAAGCTCGAATGGGCCTTCCTCCTGGCGCCCGACGGCCGGTTCAACGGCCTTTACGTCCGGCCGGTATTGTAAGGGCGTCGGCGCCGTGTCCCGCGCGGCGCCGACCGATCCGGTTCAGGCCTCAAGCGGCTCGAACCAGCAGGTGAAATGCCGCATCAGCCTGGGCGCCTTTGTGATGCGATAGCCCGAAAGGCCGTCCTTTTTCGCCGCCAGCTCCTCGAACACCTCGATCAGATAGTCGGCATGGCTCTGAGTGTAGGTCCGGCGCGGAATGGCGAGACGGACCAGGTCCATGGCCGCCGGCGTTTCGGTGCCGTCCGGATGCAGCCCGAACATCACCGTGCCGATCTCCACCGAGCGCACGCCGCCGAGCTCGTAAAGCGCGACCGCCAGTGCCTGGCCGGGGTACTGAAGCGGCGGGATATGCGGCAGCCAGGCGCGGGCATCGACGAAAACGGCATGGCCGCCCGCCGGCTTGACCACAGGCACGCCAAGCACCTCCAGCCGTTCGATGATGTATTCGTTACTGCGGATGCGGTAGTGCAGATAGTCCTCGTCGACGATCTCGGTCAGCCCCTGCGCCAGCGCTTCGAGGTCACGCCCCGAAAGCCCGCCATAGGTCGGAAAGCCCTCGGTGCGGATCAGATGGTTGCGCGCCTCAACGGCGATGTCGTCGTCGTTGAGCGCCAGCCAGCCACCGATATTACCGAAGGCGTCCTTCTTGCCGCTCATCGTCATGCCGTCGGCCACCGTGAAGCAGTCGCGCACGATGTCGGGGATGGCGCGGTCCTTCTGGCCGTCTTCGCGCTGCTTGATGAACCAGGCGTTTTCGGCGAAACGGCAGCCATCGATGAACAGCGGTTTGCCGTGCTTGTGCGCCAGGTCCGCCGTCGCCCGGATGTTTTCAAGGCTCACCGGCTGGCCGCCGCCGGCATTGTTGGTGATGGTCAGCATCACGCAGGGCACGGCCTCGCCATGTTCGGCGAGGAAGGCGTCGAGCCTTTCAAGGTCCATATTGCCCTTGAACGGGTGCAGCGAAGACGGGTCGTGCCCCGCCTCGATCACCAGGTCGAAGCCTTCGGCGCCCGAGGCCTCGATATTGCCGCGCGTGGTGTCGAAATGGGTGTTGGACGGGATCTTGCGGCCCGGCCCGCCAAAGATCGAGAACAGGATCGCCTCGGCCGCCCGCCCCTGATGGGTCGGGATGACGT
>CAZKTH010000367.1:0-2707 GCA_964555575.1 uncultured Devosiaceae bacterium
GGGTCGCAAGTTCAAATCTTGCTACTCCGACCATTCTTTCCAAGGACGTAGGCCAATCCGTACGGCCAGCGCCAACAGCTGCCCCGACAGTCTAGCCATCATCACGCGTCGATAACGGCTTGCATCGCGCCCGGAGCGCTGGCAGATCGGTTTTCGCGCCGCGCCGCGCCGGACGCGACGCAACCAACTCAAGCCGAGGTAAATAATGTTCTGGCTCTTGTCCAAACTGTTCTGGCTTGTCGCCCAGCCCCCCGCCATCATCGGGCTTTTCATTCTTGTCGGCTTCATCCTGACCTTTGGCCGGCACCCCTGGCCCGGGCAGGTGCTGATCGGCACCGGTCTGGTTCTGCTTGTCGTTCTCGGCTTCACCAATGCCGGCAAGCTCATGCTGCAGCCGCTCGAAGCCCGCTATGCGCGCCCCTCCGCCTTCCCCGAGGACGCGGCCGGCATCATCGTGCTCGGCGGCGGCACGGCGAACGACATCAGCCAGGCCCGCGGCAGCTATCAGCTCACCGGCAGCGGCGAACGGTTCGTCGAAGCCGTCCGGCTGGCCCTCGCCCATCCCTCGATGCCGGTTCTGGTTTCCGGCGGCAGCGGTTCGCTCGAGGGCACCGGGGAAACCGATGCCGCGAGCACGGCCCGGCTGTTCGCCGCCTTCGGCCTGACCGGCGATCGCATCCGATACGAAAGCACCTCGCGCAATACCTATCAGAACGCCGTCAATTCGGCAGCGCTGCTCCATCCCGCTCCGGGGCAGCGCTACGTGCTGATCACCTCGGCCTATCACATGCCACGGTCGGTCGCCCTGTTCGAACGCGCCGGCTTCGACGTCGTGCCCTGGCCGGTGGACTATAGTTCGACCGGTACGGACAGTCTTGCGCTGTCACCCGTCTACGCGACCACGAATCTGAGACTTGCCGGCTTGGCCCTGCATGAATGGGCCGGCCTCATCGCCTACTGGGCGTCCGGCAGGATTCCGGGCCTTCTGCCATAGCAAAAGGCCGGTCCTGCGACCGGCCCTCATCGGTTCCGCCTTGTCGGGGTTCAGCGCCGTCTGCTCTTGAGCCATTGCCAGCCGCCGGCAATGGTCACCGCCGCCAGACCCATCTTCAGGACATCCCAGACAACAAACGGCCTGACCGCCACATCGAAGGCCGAGCCGAGGATATTGGCCTGATCGATCCAGGCGGCACCGTTGGCAAGACCGAGAAGCCAGACATAGCCGAACAGGAAGGAGACGGCGTCGGCGGCGATCATGACGACGGCAAGCGGCACGATGCGGCGCGACAGCCCACGATCGGCGGCCATGCCGATGATCACGGCCATGGGCAGCCAGCCAAGGATGAACCCGAAGGTCGGCGACAGGACATAGGCGGGGCCGGCGCCATTGGTGAAAACGGGCAGACCGCTCAGACCTTCGACGATGTAGAGCACGACGGTCGCCACCCCGAGCCGCGCCCCGAAGGCGGCGGCGATCAGGGCCACGCCGAGCGATTGCAGCGTCGCCGGCACCGGAATGAAGGGAACGCGCAGATGTGCCGCCGCGGCAAGGACAATCGTGCCGAAAACGACGATCCCGATCGCGCCGGCAAGGCGCAGAGGCCGCGATCCGGCCTGACATGAACCCAGAAGCGTATTGGGGGTGGCGTAGGTGGCGGCCATGTGATTACGGTCCCTTGATCCCAGTCGACATGAGACTGATAGCCGTCCCGAAGCCGGAACTCAATGGCCCCTTCCCCGCCGCCCCTTCATTTCGACCTCGACTTCTCGCCGGCGGTCGGCGTGCCCGAGCCCGTCGCGCCGGGCATCGCCCGGGTGACCGCGCCCAATGCCGGCCCCTATACCTTCACCGGCACCAACAGCTTCATTCTCGGCGAGGATCCGGTCTTTCTCGTCGATGCCGGACCGAACGATCCGGTCCATCTCGAAGCGCTGAAAAAGGCCGTCGGCGCCCGCCGGGTCGAGGCGATCCTTTTGACCCACACCCACAAGGACCATTCCGGTCTGGCGCGCAAGGCGGCCGAGCATTTCGGGGCGCCGCTCTGGTTCGCCGGGCGCCACCGCCACTCCCGGCCGCTGAAACTGCTCGAAATCGATCCGCTGGCCCATTCCTGCGACTGGCCGCTCAGGCCGGATCGGGTGCTGAAGGATGGCGAGACGCTCGAGCTCGGCGCTATGACGGTCAAGGTCGTCACCACGCCCGGCCATTGCGCCAACCATGTCTGTTTCGGCGTTAAGGACACGCCTTATCTCCTGAGCGGCGACCACATCATGGGCTGGAATTCCACCCTCGTCGCGGTGCCGGACGGCTCGATGCGCGACTATCTCAGTTCGCTCGACAAGCTCATCACCCTGCCCTTTCAGATCTATCTGCCGGCGCATGGCGGCCCGATCGCCGACGGGCCTGGCCAGGTTCGCGCCCTCATCGGTCATCGGACCGAGCGCAACGCGCAGATTCTCGAACTGACCGCCTCCGGCCCCAAAACCCTCACCGCCCTGCGCGACGCCATCTATCCGGACATCCCGAAACAGAACCGCTTCGCCGCCCGGCTGACCCTTGCCGCCCATGTCGAATACCTTATCGAAACCGGCGCCGTCAGAACGCGGCTTGGGTTGCGCGGACGGGAAGTGGTGAGGGCCTAGACAGCTTCATGTTTTGACCCGGACAGATGCCCTCTTCACCTCTCCCTTTGGGGAGAGGTCGACG
>CAZKTH010000368.1:0-2689 GCA_964555575.1 uncultured Devosiaceae bacterium
GCCGACGCCCGGCGCCACCGCAACCCCGGTCTCCGCGATCAGCAGCTTGGCGAACTCCAGCGAGCCGAGATGGGCAAACTGGTCGGGGATCGGGGCCCAGACGAACATGGTCGCCGCCGGCGAAGGCAGCGGCCAGCCGGCGCGGGTAAAGCTTTCGACCATGACGTCGCGGCGGTATTTGTAAGTCGCCCTCACCTCCTTAATGACGTCGTCGCTGCCGTTGAGCGCGGCGGCGGCGGCTACCTGAATGGGGGTGAAGGCTCCGTAATCGAGATAGGACTTGACCCGCGCCAGGGCCGAGATCAGCCGCTCGTTGCCGACGGCGAAGCCGATGCGCCAGCCCGGCATGGAATAGGTTTTCGACATGGAGGTGAATTCGACGGCGATGTCCATGGCGCCCGGCACCTGCAGCACCGAAGGCGGCGGGTTGTCGTCGAAATAGATCTCGGCATAGGCCAGATCGGAAAGGATGAGGATTTCGTGCTCGCGGCAGTAGTCCACCACTTCCTTGTACCAGTCGAGGGTCGCGGTGTAGGCGGTCGGGTTGGACGGATAGTTGAGCACAAGCGCGATGGGCTTGGGGATCGAATGGTGGACCGCCCGGTCGAGCGCCCGCATGAATTCCTCGCTCGGCTCGGCCGGCATGGACCTGACGACGCCGCCGGAAATGATGAAGCCGAAGGCATGGATGGGATAGGTCGGGTTGGGCACCAGCACCACATCGCCCGGGGCGGTGATCGCCTGGGCCATGTTGGCGAAGCCTTCCTTGGATCCGAGCGTCGCCACCACCTGGGTGTCGGGATCGAGCCTGATGCCGAAGCGGCGGCCGTAATAGCTCGCCTGCGCCTTTCTCAGACCCTTGATGCCCTTGGAAGCGGAATAGCGATGGGTATGCGAATCCATCACCGTTTCCTTGAGCTTCTGGACGATATGGGGCGGTGTCGGCAGATCGGGATTGCCCATGCCGAGATCGATGATGTCGACGCCCTCTGCCCGTGCCTTGGCCTTGATCGGGTTGATATGCTCGAATACGTAGGGCGGCAGGCGACGGATACGGTGGAAGTCCTGATGCATTGGATCCTCACGGAGCTCGTTCGGCTCTCGACTGCGGTGCGCAGGTCAAAAATTGCGGCGACACGCGTTAGTATCGCGGAAATAAGGTGAGTTTTCGATGAAGGCGGGGGTCGGGAAATTGCGCGGCTAGGCCGCGGCGGCTGCCCTTGACAAGGCCGCAATCGCACCCGACCTCAAGGCCATGTCCGACAATGCCATCTCCATGATACCCTGCGCCGCAGACAAAAGGCGGCGGCAGAACGGCCCATGCTGGTTCGGTGTGATCATTGCGCTTGCCCGAGTGTATCGGTTTTTTGTATTTGAATGGAGTTGGCTACGGCATGCTTACCGGCACGAACCGGCTTTGTAAACGCATAGCCACTTCGTCGAGGGGGCCAGATGGAGAGTGAAAGCAGAACGCCCAAGCGCGTCGTAGTCGCCACCATCGGCACACGCGGTGACGTCCAGCCCTATCTGGCGCTGGCGGTTGCTCTGCACCAGCATGGCTATTCGGTGACCTTCGGGGCGACCGAGGAATTCGAGTCCCTGATCACCTCCCACGGCATCGAGTTCCATTCGCTTGGCCCCTCGATCGCCGAATTCCTGCACCAGTCGCGCTTCGAAAAGGCGATGAGCCAGTCCATGCTCATCAACGGGCCGGCACTCCTCAGGCAGGGCCAGCGCATTCTCGACGTCGCCGCCCGCCGCGCCTGGGTGATGGCCCAGGGTGCCGACGTGATCCTTCTGAACATGAATGTCAGTTTCGGCATCGACATCGCCGAGGCGCTCGACATTCCCGTCATCATGATGGCGCTGCAACCTCTGACTTCGACCAGCGAGTTCCCGTTCTGCGCCTATGACGGCCCCGATTTCGGCAAGACCTTCAACCAGTTGACCCACTCCGTCACCGTGTTCCAACAGGCCTATTACGATCTGCCGCGCAACAAGCTCAGGCGCGAACTGATGGGGCTCGAGCGGCGCAAGAAGGGCGGGTTCTTCAAGGACACCAAGGGCCGTCACCTGACGACGCTCTACGCCTATTCGCCCATCGTCTCGCCGCGCCCGCGCGACTGGCCCAAATCGGCCTTCGTCACCGGCTACTGGCAATTGCCCGACAATAGCGGCTGGGAACCCTCGCCCGAATTCCGTGCCTTCCTCGATGCCGGGCCGCCCCCGGTCTATATCGGCTTCGGCTCGATGCCATTCGGAGCCAAGCGCAACACCGACATCTTGCGCGAAGCCATGGCGCTGTGGGACGGGCGGGCCGTGGTGGCGCGCGGCTGGGGTGGCATCAATCCCGAGGATCTGCCCCGGAGCGTCTTCGCCATCGACCAGGCGCCGCACGATAAGCTCTTCCACTACGTCTCGGCCGTCGTCCATCACGGCGGCGCCGGCACCACTTCGGCGGGACTGCATGCCGGCAGGCCGACCTTCGTGGTGCCGCAAACGGTCGACCAGCCCTATTGGGGGCGACGCGTGCACGAACTCGGCTGCGGCCCGGAACCGGTGCGTTTGAGACGCCTGACCCCGGAAAGTCTCGCCGACAATCTCGACGACCTGACCACCAATTCGCGCTACCGGGAAAACGCCGCCCACATCGCGGTCGATCTCGACGCCGAGGACGGCACCGGCAAGG
>CAZKTH010000369.1:0-2674 GCA_964555575.1 uncultured Devosiaceae bacterium
GCAACCGGACCCGCCCCCGCGGACGGTCAAGCGGGCCCGCCCAAACCTTTCATTTCATCGTCATTCCCGGGCCAAGCCGCCGGGAATGGCGACTTGACCGAATGGCATTTCGGTCAGAGCCCCGGAATCCTCGGGCGCAGGGCACTGGCAGGGCACTTGCCGCGCTCACTTTGCCTCGCCGGCGCGAATGCCACCTTTCCGTCATTACCGTTTTTTCATGCTCAAGACAGTTTCGGGCAAACCTCGCCTTGCTAGCGTGACTGCGGATCGGACGGACACCCGTCCGGAAAACAACTCCAAGGTCGAACAAGGTAATACTCACATGAAAAAGCTCGCCACGCTTCTCCTGTCCACCGCTCTGGTCGGCGGTCTGACGCTTTCCGCCTACGCGGCACCCAACAACACCGGCACCAGCCCCCGCTATCTGCAGCGTGGCAACGCCATCGGTCAGCAGTATCAGGCTCCGCAGGGCCAGTTCGGCAACGCCCAGGGCGTCCGGGGCTTCAACAACGGCGTCCGCTTCGGCGCCGGCAATGACATTCTGCGTCTCGCCTGCTCGGTCAACGGCGCGCCGCGTCTCGAAATCGAGCTGAACAACCTGTCCGACCGCATGACGCTCAGCGCGGAACAGAAGACGCTTTTCGACGCCTTCAAGACCTCGGCGCTGACGGCCCAGACCGACTACGCCGATACCTGCAAGCTGCCTGCCGCCAATACGGGCGCCCAGCCCAATCCGGTCGAGAACCTCAAGCTCTACGAGACCAACGCCACCGCGCGCATCGCCGCCATCGATTCCGTCCTGCCCTCGCTCGAGGCTTTCTACAACAGCCTCTCCGACGCACAGAAGGCCGAGCTGAATGTCGGTCCGCGCGCCAATGTGCAGGTCGGCCAGCAGGGCAGGTTCGGCAATTTCAATCCGCGCATGGACCATCGCACCATGGGCCCGGGCAATATGGGCCCGAACCAGGGCAATTTCGCTCCGAACCAGGGCCAGCGTCCGATGAACGGGCAGGGCTATGCCCAGGGCTACAGCCAGGGATACGGCCCGGGCCAGGGATATGGTCAGGGCTATGACAACGCGCCGCGCTTCAACAACGGCCAGGGCATCGGCCCCTACTGGAACAACAACGACGACTGATCCCACGCAGGACGGGCGGCCCTCTCCACCGCCTTTCCACCCATGCGACGAGGGCGGACTCCGGTCCGCCCTCACGCGCTCGCCGATGGACGAGCGAACTTGCCCTCATTTTCGCTCGTCCGTCTGTCCGGACCCGGCTGCCGCACCATCGCCGGGTCCGGACACGCATTGGGAGCGGGCTTTTTTCGGACGCCGACAAGCGCGAGACGTCGCGCGATGCGAAAAATGTCAAACGGCCCTTGGAACCGGACTGATTCAAAAGAGCTTTTCGGCGGCAAGGACGGGAAGGTCCAGCCGGTGCAGCGTATCGCGCCGCACCGGCCGACACTGTCGTCGCCGGCGGGACGTCATCGCCCTTGCCGGCGTGATGCGCTTTGGCTAGGACTGCCGGAGGTCTTTCGCTTGTTGGTGTCCGCCATGTCCCTGCCGCTCGATCCCGCCCTGGTCCGCGCCGAATTCCCGGCCTTTTCCGAACCGCTCCTCAGGGACCAGGCCTTTTTCGAAAATGCCGGCGGTTCCTACACTTCGCGACAGGTGCTCGACCGGCTCGACCATTTCTACACCAGGACAAAGGTACAGCCCTATGGCTGGTATCCGGCGTCGCAACAGGCCGGCGCCGCCATGGATCTCGCCTTTGCCCGTCTTGCCGAGGCGCTCAACCTTTCGGCCGACTGGATCCAGATCGGACCGTCGACTTCGGCCAATACCTATGTGCTGGGCCATGCCTTTGCCGGCTGGCTCAACCCGGGCGAGGCGGTGATCGTCACCGATCAGGATCACGAGTCCAATGCCGGCGCCTGGCGCCGGCTCGCGGCGGTCGGCGCCGAGATCCGCGAGTGGAAGATCGATCCGACGACCGGAGGTCTCGATCTCGCCGATCTCGACAATCTCCTCGACGAAAAGGTCCGGATCGTCGCCTTTCCGCACGTGTCCAACATCGTCGGCGAGATCAATCCGGCCGCCGAGATCGTCAGACGCGCCCATGCCGCAAACGCCGTCGCCATCGTCGACGGCGTCTCCTATGCGCCGCACGGACTGCCGGACCTTGGCGCCCTTGATGCCGACATCTATCTGTTCTCGGCCTACAAGACCTATGGCCCGCATCAGGGCATTTTCGCCATCCGCCCGGCGCTCGCCGCCGAACTGCCCAATCAGGGCCATTTCTTCAACGCGGGCAAACCGCGCTACTGCCTGACCCCGGCCGGCCCGGACCACGCCCAGATCGCCGCTGCCGCCGGCATCGCCGACTATCTCGAGCGCGTCGCCGAAATCGCCGGTGCCGCCGTTTCCGGCCCGAGCGTTTTTCACCGCGCCCATGACGCCATGCGGGCCCAGGAGACGGCGCTGCTCACGCCGCTCCTCGAGTTTCTCAATGCCAGCGGCAATCGCCTGCGCCTGATTGGCCCGACAACGCCCGCCGCCCGCGCGCCGACCATCTCGCTTGCCCTTGCCGAACCGGGCCGCCATGTCGCCGCCCGTCTCGCCAATCACGGCATCATGGCCGGGGCTGGGCATTTTTACGGCTGGCGGCCGCTC
>CAZKTH010000370.1:0-2671 GCA_964555575.1 uncultured Devosiaceae bacterium
GTCGCGTTTTCGAACCGGCGAACCGGTATCCATTTCGCCTGAAAACGCTCTAGCCATGCGGCCCGTTCATCCGGGGTGAAAGATCATGTCCGTCACCGACAAACTCGCTTCCGCCCTGGCGCGCAATGACGAACGGCCCAATGTCGCCTTGGCCGAAGAGCTGGCGGCGGCGCCGGACGAAGCGGCGATCGCCGAACTGGCCGGGCTGCTGACAACGGGTTCCAGGGCGCAGAAGCACGACGCCATCAAGGCGCTCTACGAACTGGGCTATCGGCGGCCGGAGGCGATCGCGCCGCATGTCGATGTCTTCCTGGCGTTGCTCGCCACCCGCGACAACCGCATGCTCTGGGGGACGCTGATCGCGCTCGGGACGCTCGCAGCGATCAGGCCGCGCGAGCTGATGGCGGCGCTCGACACCATTCTCGCCGCCGCCGACCGCGGCTCGGTCATCGCCAGGGACAGTGCCATGAAGATCCTCGGCGCCCTCAACGCCGTGCCGCAGTTCAAGCCGAAGGTCACACCGATCCTGTTGCAGCGTCTGGCACATGCGGCGGTCAATCAGGTGCCGATGTATGCCGAATTCGCCGCGCCGACGATTGCCGAAAAGGACAGGGCCGAATTCCGCAGGATCGTTGAGACCTGGCGCGACGCGATGCCGATGCCGGCCAAGCAGAAGCGGCTGGAAAAGGTGCTCAGGCAGCTCGGACAGGGCTGATCCGGTTCAGTCGACTTCCCGCGACGCCTCGGCCTCGATCGCTTCCATGTCATCGTCGGAAAGGCCGAAATGATGGCCGATCTCGTGCACCAGCACATGGGTGACGATGTCGCCGAGGGTTTCGTCCTCCTGCTCGGCCCAGAAATCGAGAATGGGGCGGCGGAACAGCCAGATGCGGTTGGGCATGGTGCCGGTCTGGGGCGTATCGCCAAGCTCGGTCAGGCCGGCGCCTTCGAACAGGCCCAGCAGATCGAACTCGCTTTCGAGCCCGAGATCGTCGAGCACGTCGTCTTCGGGAAAATCGGCAATGGTGAACAGCACGTCGCCCGTCCGGGCGCGAAACGAGGCCGGCAGGGTGGCGAATCCCTTTTCGGCCAGCGTTTCGAAATCATCCAGGGTTGGCGGGCGGAGCGGCACCCAGTCATGCGGCATTTGTGTCAGGCCCGTTGCGCGTTGATCGTGTCGACCGGTTCGACGGACGCCACCATAACGCAATTTCGGCCGCGTTTCTTGGCGGCATAAAGTGCCTTGTCGGCGCGGGCGACAAGGGCGTGCAGCGGTTCGTCGTTTTCGCGCATGGCGACCCCGGCGGAAAGGGTCAGCGGCCAGGCAATGCCCTTGCCCGCGTCGCAATTGGCGAAACGGGTGCGGATTGCTTCGGCGAACAGCCGCCCGGCGGGAAGATTGCTGTCGCGCAGGACGATGGCGAACTCCTCGCCGCCGATGCGGCCGGCGATCTGCCGCTCGTCGGTGTTGGCGAGGATGACGCGGCCGAGGCAGGAAATGACGTAATCGCCCGTCTGGTGGCCGAAGGTGTCGTTGATGCGTTTGAAATGGTCGATGTCGAGCATGACGGCGCAGACATCCTGCGATCCCGGGGCGTGAAGAGCCGCGCCGGCCTGCTCGTCGAATGTGGCGCGGTTGAGCAGACCGGACAGGGCGTCGATATTCGAGCGTTCCTGCATCCTGTTGATGGTGGCGAACGACATGCGCAGGATCAGCGCAATGGCGAGCACGATCATGGTCAGGATGGTTGTCAGCGACATAATGACGGCGCTGTCCATGGTGGGAGCCCTCTCCGGATTCTGCCCCAAGGACATGAACAGATCGGCGAACCAGACCGACCGTATGGCGATGACCGCGACGCCGCCGAGCAGGATCAGGCCATAGCTCCAGTCGGCGACTCCCAGAGGACGCTGACCGAGGAAACGAATCCCGGCCCACAGGCCGAAGGCAACTGTCGGTGCCGTGCCCCAGATCATCCAGATCGCCGGTGGCGCATTGACGGCCGACAGAACCACAATGATCACGGCGAGTGCGGCCGCGCCCGCCAAAATCGCCCGATAGGGGCGTATCCGGCTTTCGCCCTGCCGGTACGTGCCGTGGGCCACCAGAGCCAGAGCGCCGTAAAGGCAGATCCAGCTCGCCGATTCGACCCAGGGCGGGGCGTATTGCATGCGGATGCCGGTTGTGCCGATCGGAACGGTCACCAGCAGAAAGAAGCCGGACCACCAACTGAACGTCGTCAGTCTGCGATTGATCAGATAGGCTGTCAGAAACCCCAGCGATAACAAGATTGCCACCAGAACATCGGCGGTTATAAGTATTGCTGGATTCAGCATGCAAATCTTCTCCGATATTCCGGAGAATAATTTGCATTGGTTAAGGTGATATTAGGCTTTTTGACTGGAAAAAAATTGAACAAAACATGGTTAATTCAAGTTTATTATTTATAGCCATTTGTGATCGAACGATGCCGACGCCTTGTGGCGCGCAAATCTTGTTCCCCGGGCTCCGAGGCCTGTTGCGGATGGCGGGCGCGCGTCAGGTCGTTGCGGCGAAGGGGCTTTGGCACTATCCCCTGGGCCAGTCGCGGATGTCGACGAAATGGCCGGCAATGGCCGCCGCCGCCGCCATGGCCGGCGAGACGAGATGGGTGCGGCCCTTGAAGCCCTG
>CAZKTH010000371.1:0-2621 GCA_964555575.1 uncultured Devosiaceae bacterium
AAATGGCGATTCCGTCAGAAAATAACCTGCGCTAACCCCGCACTCCTGCCTTGCCTGCCTCAGTCCGGCCGGGGCGTTTCGCCGGAAAGAAGTTTTGCTGCCCAGGCGGCGTCGATGTTTCCACCGCTCAGCACCATGCCCACGTCGCGCCCGGCCAGCTTTTGGCGATCCTTCAGGATCGCCGCCAGGGACGCGGCCCCGGCGCCTTCCGCGATGTTGTGGGTCGCCGTGTACAAAAGCCGGACGGCATCCGCGATCTCGTCTTCGCTCACCGCAACCACATCTTCGGCGCCGCGCGAATAGATGTCGAACGCCTCGGCGACCGGCACCCGCACCGCCAGCCCGTCGGCAAAGGTCTTGGCGCTGTCGGTCTCGATCACGCGCCCCGCGCGGAAGGACAATAGCGCCCCCTGCGCCTCGCTGGCGACAACGCCGACCACGCGCGTCGACAGCCCCAGCGCGTCGCGCGCCGAGATCACGCCGCAAATGCCGGATCCGCAGCCGATCGGCACATAGACCGTATGAAGATCCGGCCTGGCCGCAAACATCTCCAGCGCATAGCTGGCAACGCCCCGCACCAGTTCGCGGTGAAAGGGCGGCACCGGAAACAGCCCCTCCGCCGCCGCCACGCGCATTGCCTCCTGCCGCGCCTCGTCGAAATCGCTGCCGAATTCGCGCAGTTCGGCGCCATAGGCGCGCATGGCGGCATTCTTCTCGGTCGAATTGCCATGCGGCGCATATACCACCGCGCGCAACCCGGCCGCCGTCGCCGCCCGCGCCTGGCTCTGGCCGTGATTGCCGCGCGTCGCCGTGATGACGCCCGGACTGTCCGGCTGCGTCCGCTGCAGCCAGTCGATGAAGGTGATGCCGCCGCGCACCTTGAAGGCGCCGGTCGGAGCGTGGTTCTCGTGCTTGATCCAGATGCTGGCACCGGTCCGCGCGGAAAGCTGCGGCCAGTGATGCAGCGGCGTCGCCGGCATGTGTCGCCCCACAAGCGCCCGCGCCTGGTTCAACTCGTCGAGGGAAAACAGCATTGTCCTGTCCCTGTTTGCGGCTGCGGTGCACCTTTCCGGACGGCGATGAGCGCGCTCATGCCCGCAACCTTATTGGCGCAGTATCGACGCCCAAATGCGGCGACTTGCCCCATGGGACCGGGTGGCACGGCGTTTTCGGTGACAGCTTTCCGGACGCCCGAAACAGCGGAGCCGTTTGCACCAGCGACGCGCTTTGCGCCGATCGGAGCCCCTGCGGGCATTTGGCGTATTTGGCAAACCGTCACCGGAATCCGCCCATCCGCTCCGTCTTCCCCGCGACACCCCGTCACACCGCCTTTCTTTCATCGTCATTCACCGATGGTCTTGCGCTGGCGCCGGGAATCCCTATGTTTGCGGCAACCACGCAATTCAGGGACGACGCATCATGCATGCCAAGGTCATCATCATCGGCTCGGGTCCGGCCGGCTACACGGCCGCCGTCTATGCCGCCCGCGCCATGCTCGAACCCGTACTGATCTCCGGCACCGAGCCGGGCGGTCAGCTCACCATCACCACCGACGTCGAGAATTATCCGGGCTTTGCCGAGCCGATCCAGGGTCCCTGGCTCATGGAGCAGATGAAGGCCCAGGCCGAGCATGTCGGCACCAGGATCGTCGAGGACACCATCACTTCGGTCGATCTCGACAGCCGTCCGTTCAAGCTCAGCGGCGATGGCGGCGAGACCTATACCTGCGACGCCCTGATCATCGCCACCGGCGCCCAGGCCAAATGGCTCGGGATCGAGACCGAGAAGAAGTTCCAGGGCCATGGCGTTTCCGCCTGCGCCACCTGCGACGGCTTTTTCTATCGCAACCGCGAGGTCGTCGTAGTCGGCGGCGGCAATTCGGCCGTCGAGGAAGCGCTGTTCCTGACCAATTTCGCCAGCAAGGTCACCCTGGTCCACCGCCGCGACGCCCTGAGGTCGGAAAAGATCCTGCAGGACCGGCTTTTGAAGAATCCCAAGGTCGAGGTGGCCTGGAATTCGCAGCTCGTCGAGGTCAAAGGCACCGAAATGCCGCCCTCGGTGACCGGCGTCGTGCTCAAGGACACCAGGACCGGCGAAACCCGTGAACTGAAGACCGACGGCGTCTTCATCGCCATCGGCCACGCCCCGGCCACCTCCTTGTTCGAGGGTAAGCTCAAGATGAAGCAGGGCGGCTATCTGGTCACGGCACCCGATTCGACCGCCACCGACATTGCCGGCGTCTTCGCCGCCGGCGACGTGACCGACGACACCTATCGCCAGGCCGTCACCGCCGCCGGCATGGGCTGCATGGCCGCGCTCGAGACCGAGCGCTATCTGGCTGCCCATGAGGTCGCCGAAGCGGCCGAGTAGGGCATTTCACGTTTTCACGGAAGCGGATGCCTGTTTCAACTCTTGCTTTTGGGGGAGAGGTGTTGGCGGCAGCCGGACCGCTTCCGTGAAGCCGTCCAGAGCATGCGTTCTGATGGAATCAGAACGCATGTTCACTCTGTTTGTGATCGCATCCTTCGGACCTCAAATCGTGCCACCGGCACGATTTGCCCCTTCGGGTCGGTCCTCAGCTGGCGAAAAGCCGGGATCCGTTTTTTCGCACGATGCTCTAG
>CAZKTH010000372.1:0-2612 GCA_964555575.1 uncultured Devosiaceae bacterium
TTGGCGACTTCACCCCTCCCTTCGGGGGCGTGGTCGGGCCGGAGCTAAGCGCCGGTCGGGGTGTGGGGGCCTTCGCGACGATCGAAGAAGGCCCCCTCACCCGCCGCTTCGCGTCGACCTCTCCCCCAAGGGAGAGGTGAAGCAGGCCCTAGGCGTTCCGCTCACAGCTCCACCACCCGACCGCCGGCGGCCTCGCCGTCGGCGCGGTCGTGAGTGACCATCAGGGTCGGCAGTTGCCGCGCCTTGACGATGTCGAAGACGAAGCCCTGCACGGAGGCTCTCAAGGCCGCGTCGAGCCGGGAGAACGGCTCGTCGAGCAGAAGGGCGCGCGGCGCGGCGGCGATGACCCGCATCAGCGCCACCCGCGCCTGCTGACCACCGGAAAGTGTCGCCGGATCGCGGCCGAGGAGATCGGCAAGCCCGACCGGTTCGAGAAGGTCACACACCCTCTGGCAGCGCTCTTTGCGGGTTCCACCCTTCGGGAGAGCGAAAAGGATATTCTCCTCGACCGAGAAATGCGGGAACAGCAGCGCGTCCTGGAACAGGATGCCGATGCGGCGCTTCTCGGGCGGCAGATGGGTGATGTCGGCACCATCGAGCCGGATCGAGCCATGCGCCGCAAAGCCCGGCGGCAGGAAGCCGGCGATCGCCTTGATGAGAGTCGACTTGCCGACCCCGGACGGCCCCATCAGGGTCAGCACCGCGCCGCATCCGATTTGGGCGTCGAGCGCGATCAGCTTCTCGCCATGGCGGGAGATCTCGAACCCGTCGATCCGAAGTCCTTCGCTCATGCCACCGCTCCCGGCCTCAGGGCCCGCCGGTTGCGCCATAAAAGGGTCGGCACGCCGGCGGCCAGAGCGAAGCCGACGAAGGGCAACAGGGACTGAACAAGGGCATAAACGCCGATCAGGCGCCGGTCGCCGCCGCTCGACAGCGCCACCGCCTCGGTGGTGATGGTCGGCACCCGGCCGCCGCCGACAAGCAGCGTCGGCAGATATTGTGCCACCGAGACGGCGAAGCCGAGGGCCAGCGCCGTCAGGATCGGCCGCATGAGGATCGGCAGGCGGATGGAGACGAGGGCCCGGTCGGCCGAAGCCCCGAGGGCGCGGGCGCCATCAAGATGGCGGGTGTCGAAGGCGTTCCAGGGATCGGCGAGCATCAGATAGGTATAGGGCAATACGAAGATCAGGTGCGAGAAGGCAACCGGCAGCAGCGCCCCGTCCCAGCCCAGGCGCAACAACAGCACCGTCAGCCCGGGCAGAAAGCCGATCTGCGGCACCAGCAGCGGGGCGTAAAGGATCAGCTTGGCGCGCGACGACAACGGCTTGCCGGTCCGATACTCGTGTTCGAGGTCGAGGACGACGAGCGCCAGCGCCGTCAGGGAGGCAAGACCGCCGATCAGGGCGGTATTGGCGATGAGTTCGATGAGGTCCGGCGCCTGACCGGCCCAGACCGAAAGCGTCAGGCCCTGTGGCAGCGCGTCGGGAAAGCGCCAGAAGCCGGCGACCGAATTGAGGCCGATGAGCCCGATGCCGAAAAGAACGACGATGCCGATGATCATCAGGCCGGCGCGGCTCAGCGTCACCAGACCGGGCGCCGGCACGAAACGCCTGCCCGAAAGGGCGATGCGCCGGCCGAAAAGGCCGACGAGGCGTTCGCCCGCCAGCCAGACCACGATACCGGAAGCGGTGGCGCCGAGCTGGAAGACGAGGCCGGCAGCGGCGAGGGTTTTCCGGCTGAAGTCGGGATCGTTCATCCAGTGCAGGATTCTGACCGACAAGAGCGGTGGCGTCGCCGGCCCGAGGATCATTGCCATGTCGACGACCGAGGAGGAAAAAACGATCACCGCCATGACCGGCAGGCGCATCTGCCGGTAGATTGCGGGAGAGACCCCGAACAGCCAGGCGGCAATGCGGGAATGGCCGAGGGCGCGGGCGATGTCGGCCTGGCGCGGATCGGCCTGCGGCAGGGCGCTCTGAAGCGCGAGGAAGAGATAGGGCGCTTCCTTGAGGACGAGGCCGGCCAGCAAGGCAAGCCCGACGGAATCGTTGACAATCAGCCAGTCCGGCGGCCGGGTGAAACCGGTCAGCTCCGGCGAGATCAGCCTTAGAAGGAAGCCGGAGGGCGCGATCAGATACATGAGGCCGAAGGCGGCGGCGGCATGGGGCAAAGCCAGCACCGGCCGCAACAGGGTGGTGACGACACCGAACAGTCTGGTGCCGGCGGCGGCGGCGGTGAACAGGGCGACAAGCGTCAGGGCGATCAGGGCACTGACCGGCCCGATCCAGAAGGCGAGCCAGAGCGAGGAAAAAAAGCCCGGTTCGCCGAGGACTTCGACAAATGGATCGAGCGAGAACCGGTAAAGCCCGAGCAGCGGCGCGTAGCCGAAAGCGGGAAACACGATGTCCACGAGCCCGGCGATCACCGGCCCGATCAGGATCAGAACGGTGAGGACGGGGCCGGCGCGCAGCCAGAGGGGGATGGCGGTGTTTGTCATCGTCTGACACCGACGACACCACCTGTTTCCCTCCCCTCGATGGGGAGGGTGGCCCGGCAAAGCCGGGTCGGGTGGGGTGGGGCCACAAGCGCCGGCGCAGAACCCCCACCCAGGC
>CAZKTH010000373.1:0-2610 GCA_964555575.1 uncultured Devosiaceae bacterium
CGGACGCCGCGCGCGGAGGCGGATATTGCGCCTTTCGGCTGCCATATGCTGGCAGGGAAGGCATAGACAGGTTGTCGCAGCTGGCTTGGCGGCCGGCGAGGCAGCCTCGTGTTTCAGGGCGGGCACACCTTCATGCTCCGTTCAGATGTGTTTCCGGATAAAGCCGCGACACGGGCGCCGACATCCTCGTGCCAACAAATCACCGCATGTTAGCTTTAGGTGCATCGGCAGGGAGGCGTCAGTTGGGGGCGTCCTCGGCTTGGAATTCAGGATTTGCCAAATGAAGCGACTGATCGTGACAGCCCTGACTTTAGCTGCCCTTTTGACCGCCAATGCCGCCCAGGCGGCGCAATTCGCCTCGCCCGAAGGGGTATGGGAACTCGAATTCCGCGATTCCCATTTCCGCATCGAATATTGCGACGGCGACAGGCTGTGCGGCACGCTGATCTGGCTGTCGAAAAGCTCGTCTCAGCCCGAAAAGGTAAAGTATCTCAACAAGATGGTGGTCAAGTATGTCAAACCGGCGGGCGAGAACACCTGGAAGGGCGAAATGGACCTTCTGGGCGAGCACGTGACCGGCACCGTCAAGCAGCTGAGCGACAACGAAATTGCCCTGACCGGCTGCAAGTTCCTCTTCCTGTGCAGGACCTACATGATGTACCGGCTGCCGCCCGGCACCTCTCCGGCGGATCAGGGGAATTGACGGTCACAGGAAGGCCGGAAGCGGTTTTGGCCGGTGCTCGGGTGCTTCCGCGAAGCTCTCACTCCTCCGGCTCGGTCGTAAACGTCAGCGGGCAGTTCATCTTGCGCCCGACCTCGGTCGCCTCGTCGGCCTTGGTTTCGGCGATTTCCTTGGTGAAGACGGCGACGACGCAGGCGCCTTTCTGATGGGCGGTCAGCATGACCATGGTCGCGGCGCCCTCATTCATCCGGAAAACGCTCATCAGAACCATGACCACGACCTCGCGCGGGGTGTAGTCATCATTGAGAAGAATGACCTTATGCAGCTTCGGACGCTCGGCCTTGCTGCGCGTAAGGGTTCTGGTTTCGGTATCGGATATCTGCATGCAACGCTCCCTCCGGGCCTCTAGGTGCGGTCGCAAGGATCGGAACCCCCATAGATCCGGACCACGAATACGCTGTGGAACAGGCGGATGAAACGATGCCGTCGCGCCGAAATTGAGGCATGCCGTTGCCTGGCTGCAACATGGGAAGGATGTTGTCTTCAACCCGCCGCGGCAGGACCGGGCGGTCCTGCCGAATGAGCGGCGGAGGAGTCGGGGCTACACCGCCTCGGCCTTGTCGTCCGCGTCGGCCGGCGCCACCGTTTCCGTATCCCGATGTGCCCTGACGAAGGCGTCGCGCAGCCTTTGTTCCTGGCTGGTGTCGAGATTGGTCCTGAGGATACGTCCGCCTTCGGCACCGAGCTTGTCGATCACCCGGTCGGAACTGGCCCGCCCGGCCAGGATGAACAGCGCCGCCTGGCCCGGACGCAGCACCTCGGCGACATGCTTCATGAACTTGTCGTTGATGCCGTAATCGGTCAGCGCCCCGGCGACCGCGCCGGTTGCCGCCCCGGCGGCGAGACCGAGAAGCGGGTTGAAGAAGATCAGACCGACCAGAATGCCCCAGAAAGCGCCGCCGCCGGCACCGATGGCAAGCGTATTGACATACTGGTTGAGCTTGATCTTGCCCTTGTCGTCTGCGGTCGCGACAACCGCGTCGTTGATGTCGACCAGATATTCGTGCGCCAGACCGAACAGAACCTCGCGGGCATGCTCGGCCCTGTCATGGTTTTCATAGCCAATTACAATCAGTTCCGACATTTCAAATCTCCTTTTCGACGTCTTTGGTTTCCATTGTCACAATGCAGAAATGGTCGGCGAAATACGGCGGTTTAAGTGCTCGGGAAATTAAATATCGGACAGAATTCTGTGCCGGAGACAGCGCCCCGGGGAAAGGTGGATATCGCCACGGTCCGTCGTCTGAATCGGGCCAGAATCAGCTAGAAAAGGCGTATGCGCCAATATCTCGACCTGTTGTCACACATCCTCGAACACGGCACCGACCGTTCCGACCGGACCGGCACCGGCACACGCGCCGTGTTCGGCCATCAGATGCGGTTCGACCTTTCCCAGGGCTTCCCGCTGCTGACCACCAAGAAGCTGCACATCAAATCGATCCTTTACGAACTCCTGTGGTTCCTCAAGGGCGACAGCAATGTCCGCTGGCTGCAGGAGCGGGGCGTCACGATCTGGGACGAATGGGCCGACGAGAACGGCGATCTCGGCCCGGTCTACGGGGTGCAGTGGCGCTCCTGGCCGGACGGCAAGGGCGGGGCGATCGACCAGATCGCCAATGTGATTAAGAGCATCCGCACCAATCCCAATTCCCGCCGCCATATCGTTTCGGCCTGGAACCCGGCCGAGGTCGACGAGATGGCGCTGCCGCCCTGTCACGTCCTGTTCCAGTTCTATGTCGCGGACGGCAAGCTGTCGTGCCAGCTCTACCAGCGCTCGGCCGACGTGTTCCTGGGCGTGCCGTTCAACATCGCCTCCTATGCGCTGTTGACCATGATGGTGGCGCAGGTGACGGGGCTCAAAGCCGGCG
>CAZKTH010000374.1:0-2589 GCA_964555575.1 uncultured Devosiaceae bacterium
GAAGCCCGGCACTCTTCGCCATCAAGGAGGCGCTGGTCGAGAACAATTACGACTATGTCGCCAACAAGGACGCGCCGGACCATCTCGAACTGCTCGTCACCAATCAGAGCGCCAAACCGCTGACCGGGTTTTCGCTCTACTACACGATCAAGGACAAGGCGACCGGCCAGACCGAAGCCTATTTCAAGGATCTTTCCGGCTTTTCGGTACCGGCCAATGGCGAGGCGCGAATCCACCTCGACGATACCGGAGCCCCCGGCCATTTCCGCGCCAATCCGAACTCCATCTACAAGACAAGCCAGGACGCCAAGGTCATCAGTTTCGAACTGGCCGAAAAAGGCTTCGCGCCTGTCACCGCGACCGTGAACAAGGACAAGGGCGGCGCCGAGGCCGCCGACTGAGCCTGTGATGTGAATGCCGTCCGCTTCATCCGAGCCTGGCGTACGGCAAGGCCGGGAGTGGTTGTCAGTTGACACTCCCGGCCGGTTCGGAAACAGATTTTGAATGCGCATCCTGATCATCGAAGACGATAAACGCGCGGCCGACTACATCGCCAAGGGGCTGGCCGAAGCCGGGCATCTGGCCGAAAGCCTTTCCGACGGACGCGACGCAGTTTCCCACGCACTGCACGCCGGCTACGACGTGCTCATCGTCGACCGCATGCTGCCGGGGCTGGACGGGCTTTCGCTGGTCAAGACCCTGCGCGCGGCGGGCAACCAGACCCCGGTCATTTTCCTGACCTCGATGGGCGGCGTCGGCGATCGCGTCGACGGGCTCGAAGCCGGCGGAGACGACTATCTGGTCAAACCCTTCGCCTTTTCCGAGTTATTGGCCCGCGTCAACGCCCTCAGCCGCCGCCCGCCAATGCGGCAGGAAAAGACGGTTCTGACCGTTGGCGATCTTGAACTCGACCTGTTGAAACGCACGGTCCGCCGTGCCGGTCAGGAGATCGCGCTGCAGCCGCGTGAATTCCGTCTGCTCGAAGTGCTGATGCAGAACGCAGGGCGTGTCGTCACGCGCACCATGCTGCTCGAGAATGTCTGGGATTTCCATTTCGATCCCCAGACCAGCGTCGTCGAGACCCATATCAGCCGGCTGCGCGCCAAGATCGACCGCCCGTTCGAGGTGTCGCTGCTGCATACCGTCCGCAACACCGGCTATTCGATCCATGCGCCGCGCTGAGGTCTGGCGCAGCACACCGTTCCGGCTGGCCCTGGCGTTCACGGCGCTGTTCCTGATCTCAATCGTCATCGCCAGCGGTATCGCCCTCAAGCTCATCGGCGATGACCTCCGGAGCCGGCTAGATGCCAATCTCGAAGAAACCTTCAGCCTGATTGCCCGGACCTATGGACAGGGCGACATCGAGGACCTTACGGCAAGTGTCAGGAACTACGTCCTGGCGACGCATGAACGCGACCGCGTGTTCTATCTCACCGATCCGACCGGCAAATTCCTGGCCGGTAACGTCGACAAGGCGACTGTCGAAACCGGAACCTCCGATGCCTCTGCAACCCTGTTCGGTCTTTCCGAGGACGCGGGAACCTACCGAGCCCTCAAGGGCGAGGTCGCGGGCAACGTTCTTGTCGTCGCAACGAGTTACAGCGAGACAGCGGAACTGCAGGGGCTGGCGCTGTCCAGCTTCGGTTGGGCGGCGGCCATAGCCTGCATCATTGCTCTTGTTGCCGGTCTGATCATCGCGCAATTGGTTGGTCGCCGCCTCTCGGCAATCTCACGCACGATGGGCCGGGTCGGCCAGGGTGATTTGTCGGCCAGAATTCCCGAACGATCCAGCAGCGACGATCTCGATGTTCTCACACGACAGATCAACGGCGCGCTCGATCTCCTCTCGGCCAATGTCGAGGCCATGCAACAGGTCAGTGTCGACATCGCCCATGACCTCAAGACACCGCTCAACCGCCTGTCGATGACCATCGAAGCCGCATCGGAAAAGGCGGTGCAAGCCGCGTCCAACGCCGATGAGCTTGCCGCCGCCCAGGGCGAATTGCGCCAGATCAGCGCGACCTTCGATGCCTTGCTGCGCATCGCTCAGCTCGAGACCGGCGCCCGGCGGGAACAGTTCCGGCCAGTCCCACTCAAGCCAATCCTCGATCTGGTTGCGGAAGCCTACGAAAGCGTGGTGGAAGAAAACGGTCAGACACTGATCTATGCCCCCGAACTCACCGAACAGGCCATCGTGTCAGGCGACAAGGATCTGCTGACCCAGCTCTTCGCCAATCTCGTCGAAAACGCTATCCGACATTCGGGTGCCGGTTCGGTCATCGCGCTGAACGCGCATCAGGACGCGAACCGGCTAGTCGTCACCATCTCCGACACGGGCCCGGGCATCCCCGAAGACGAACGTGACAAGGTCTTTCGCCGCATGTACCGGCTCGACAAGAGCCGGACGACGCCGGGCACGGGATTAGGTCTCAGCCTCGCAAAGGCCATTGCCGATCTGCATGGCGCGACTATCGAACTCGGCGACAACCGGCCCGGACTGAAAGTGCTACTGGTTTTTCAAGCCATATAGAGAAACTGGATGTCTGCCTTTTTGCTACCAAGGTATCCAAAGCAAACAGTCCGAAATCG
>CAZKTH010000375.1:0-2581 GCA_964555575.1 uncultured Devosiaceae bacterium
CGGTATCCACTTCGCCTGAAAACGCTCTAGCGCTTCAGATGCAGCCTCAGGATGATGTCCTGGTCGTAATTGCCGAAGCCGCGGCCAAAGATGTTGATGCCGCCGGGATGCTTGGCGGCTTCGCGCACCCCGATCCGCATGCGGATCGAGTGGTGATTGGCGATGTCGAGATCGCCGAGCGATATCGCCGAAATCCTGACGCCGTCGACATAGGTGCCGTTCTGGCCGATGCGCCAGTTCTTCAGCTTGCCGTATTGCGAGCCCTTCAGCTTCCACCAGTCGGGGGTGTAGACGCCGCGCTTGTCGCCGAAATCGCCCGGCGAGGTCCAGGTGCCGACATCGACACCATTGACGGTCAGGGTGATGTCGGAGGGCCAGTCGGCGCTGGTGCCCGGCACTTCCGAACTCAGCTCCATGATGAAGGAGATCGCCTCAAGATTGGTGTTGCCGACCTTGGTGTTGTTGGGGAACTGGTATTCGACATAGCCCCGCGTGAACCATAAAAGCCCCGCCTTCATCCGGTCCGGATCGAGAAATGAATCCGGCACGTCCAGCAGGCCGACAATACTGTCCGACGTGCACATGCCGCACGGCGCCGTGACTTCGTAGCTGGTGTAGAGCCCGATCGGCATCGATACCTCGATGCCCTCGTCCGCCGCCGGGTGATAGGTATCCTTGAAGGCGACAAGGACCTCGTCGAAGGTGGAATGGCAGATCTTCTGATTGCCCTTGCGCGCCTTGAGGACCTCGGTGCGGACCAGCTGGGCCTTTTCCAGAAGCGCCATGTTCGAGGATACGGTCGATTGCGGCAGATCGAGATGCGAGGCGATGTCGTTGATGTTCATCGCACCTTCGTCACGCAAAAGCCTGAGAATGCGAACGCGTGACGGGGATGCCAGACCCTTCAGGACATCAGTCCCTTCCTCGGGATCGACAACGAGAAAATTGCGGGCCAAAAAAATCTCCATCTGCAAAAACGATGCCGGCGTGCTCGACCGTCACCGCGCTTGTTTCCTGCCATCGCATGATTTCGTCCGATCGCCGGTGCTTCCGGCTTTCGCAAGGTCGGGCCCCGTGGGGGAATCACGTTCAATGGCGACGTGCCATGTTTTTTGTATCAGACTTATTGATTTAATCAAGCAGCGACGACGGTTTTGATTGATCCAAAATGGTGTGAAGGTCTTTATCGGGTTGCATCCCGTGGGTACAGATGGTGAGGTTAAGAAAAGTTTAGATGTATGCCGCAACGGCTCGGCTATACTTTCGCAAGAAACGTGATCGTGGCTGCTCGCCCCGGATGGCGACGCGGCGACTTGTTTGTATGCCGCGCGGGTTCCGCCCGCCACGGCTGAGGGGCAGATCACGTAACGGCACGGACACCTGATGGCGATCTGGAAACAGGCCCTTTTATCCCTCGCGGTTTTGGCGGCGATCGCTGCTGCCTGGTATTTCTACTTCCCCGGTGCAAAAGATGTCGCCACCCGTTTCGGCGTCCCGGCCCTGGCGGCGGCGGACAGGGCCGCACCGGCGGAAAATGGCGCGGCCGGCGGCAGGCCGGGCGGCTTTCCGGGTGGCTCCGGCGGCTTCGGTGGCGGGCGTGCGACCAATGTCATTGCCGAGGCCGCGACGACGGGCGTGATCAATGACAGGCTGACCGCGCTCGGCGACGGCACGGCGCTGCATTCGGTGACCATCACCCCGAGCGCGGCAGGAACGCTCGACAAGGTGCTGGTCACGAGTGGCGCCTCGGTCAGGGCCGGCGAGGTGATCGCGCGGCTCAATTCCGACGCCGAACAGATCGCCGCCGACAAGGCGAAGCTGGCCCTGTCCGACGCGCAGGCAACCCTTGACCGCTACACCCAGCTCACCGGCACCAATCTGACGGCGGTGCAGATGCAGTCGGCCAAGCTGGCGGTCGACAACGCCAAGCTCGCCCTGCAGAGCGCCGAACTGGCGCTTGCCGACCGCCAGATCGTGGCGCCGATCGATGGGCGGATCGGCATCGTTCAGGTCGAGGCCGGCAATGCGGTCACGACCCAGTCGGTGATCGCCACCGTCGAGGATCGATCCGCCATCCTCATCAGTTTCTGGGTACCGGAACGGCTGATCGGGGCGGTCAGGGCCGGCGAACCGGTCAGCGCCGTGCCGATCGCGCGGCCGCAGGATGTCGTGACCGGCAAGATCGTCGCGGTCGACAACAAGGTCGATCCGGCCAGCGGCACCTTCGAGGTGCAGGCGCGGGTGCCGAACGAAAAGGACGAACTGAGGGCCGGGATGAGCTTCACCGTCTCGATGAAGTTTCCCGGCGACACATTCGTCGCGGTCAATCCGCTTGCCATCCAGTGGGGATCGGACGGCGCCTATGTCTGGCAGGTGGTCGATGGCAAGGCCAGGCGCAGCACCATCCGTATCGTCCAGCGCAACACCGAGACCGTGCTGGTGGCCGGTGACATCAAGTCTGGCGACATGGTGATCACCGAAGGGCTCGACGGTTTGCGCGACGGCGCGGCGGTTGCGCTTGCCGACGCCGGGGCCACCCAAGCCAAAACCGCTCCGCCGGCTGCGCCGGATCGGCCGAACG
>CAZKTH010000376.1:0-2489 GCA_964555575.1 uncultured Devosiaceae bacterium
GGCTCAGATACGACTGGGTCGACAAGGCGGCACTGGAAGGGGACTATTTCCTTGCCAAGGCGACGCAGGTCAAGAATATCTGGGTACCCTATGGCGCCTGATGGTGCTGCCGGCAGTCCATTGGCTTGGAGGGGAGCGGGATATGCGGGGGATCGTCGGCACGCTTGCCGTGCCTGTGCTGGTTGCAGTTCTTGGCGCCTGCAGCGAGGCGCACACGGACAATGCCGTCTATAAAGGGCTCGCCGCCATCATGGACGAGCTCAACATCGAGTGGAACGCGCCGGACCGGCCGCCGACCCGGGGCATGAACGTCTCCAAAAAGGTCTGCCCGACGATCACGCTTGCCGGGCTCGAAACCATGACAGGGGACAAGAGCCTGTCGGGCAATGTCGAATACGCGTTCTACGAAAAGAGCCTGACTTATGCCGACAATTCCCGGCACTGGACGATCACTCGCCCGGTGAGCTTGACCGAAAAGCAGGTGCTGATGATCTCGGTCTCGCCAAGGGATGGCTGCGTCGCCATCTATCGGCACATAAACTGGCCCGGGCCGTAGAGAACGGATTGCAAAGAAGACAAAGGAACGAGCAATTGGTCTTTCTTCCGCAGGAAGTGATCGCGCACAAGCGCGACGGCAACAAGCTGAGCGCCGACGAAATCAAGCGCTTCATCTCCGGCTTCGCCGCCGGCACCGTCACCGACGCCCAGGCGGCCGCCTTCGCCATGGCGGTCTATTTCAACGACATGGAGCTCGACGAGCGGGTGGCGCTGACCGAGGCGATGCGCGACAGCGGAACGGTGCTCAACTGGTCCGATCTCGATGGCCCGGTGGTCGACAAGCACTCGACCGGCGGCATCGGCGACAATGTCTCGCTGATGCTGGCGCCGATCCTGGCCGCGCTCGACGTCTATGTGCCGATGATTTCGGGCAGGGGCCTCGGGCATACCGGCGGAACCCTCGACAAGCTCGATTCCATTCCCGGCTACCGGACCAATGTCGACAACGATCTGTTCCGCAAGACGGTCCGGGAAGTCGGCTGCGCCATCATCGGCCAGACCGACGACCTCGCCCCGGCCGACCGCACCCTTTATGCCATCCGCGACGTCACCGCGACGGTCGAGAACACCTCGCTGATCACCGCCTCGATCCTCGCCAAGAAACTGGCGGCCGGGCTTGAGGGACTGATCCTCGACGTCAAGTCCGGTTCCGGCGCCTTCATGAAGACGCCGGAAGCGGCGCGGGGCCTTGCCGATTCGCTGGTCGCGGTCGCCAATGGCGCCGGGGTCAGGACCGGGGCCCTGATCACCGACATGAACGAGCCGCTGGCCAGCACCGCCGGCAACGCCCTCGAAGTCAGGAACGCCGTCGATTTCCTCACCGGCACCCGCCGCGACAGGCGGCTTTACGAGGTGACGCTCGATCTGTCGGCGGCGGCGCTGGTGCTGGCCGGCGTTGCGCCGGATGCCGAACAGGGGCGCAATCGCGCCGAGGCGGTGCTCAATTCCGGCGCGGCGATCGAACGCTTCGTCAGGATGGTCACGGCGCTGGGCGGCCCGGCCGATTTCATTTCGAAGATGGACAATTATCTCGAACCGGCCCCGATCGTCCGCGACGTTTTCGCCAAGACCTCCGGCGCGGTCTCGGCCATCGATACGCGCGGCATCGGCATGGCGGTGGTGGCGCTGGGCGGTGGGCGGCGGGTACCCAGGGACAAGATCGACTATGCCGTCGGTTTCGACCGTCTGGCGGGCCTGGGAACCAAGATCGACGGCAAGACGCCGCTGGCGCGTCTGCACGCCCGCGACGCGACCTCGGCCGCCGAAGCGGCGCGGCGGCTGGTCGAGGCCTACACCATCGGCGGCAAACCACCGAAGAACCCGCTGATCGCCGAAACCATCATGCCGGAGTAGCGCGCCATGCCCCGTGTCATCATCGCGCTCATGGATTCGTTCGGCATCGGCGGCGCGCCGGATGCCGATCAGTATTTCAACCAGGGAAAGCCCGATACCGGCGCCGACACCTTTCTGCACATCGCCGAAGCCTCAGCCGTCGGCAAGGCCGACCGTGACGGCGTCCGCGCCGGGCCGCTTCATCTGCCGAACCTGGACCGGTTGGGCCTGGGTGCCGCCGGCAAGCTTTCCTGCGGCGCTCTGGCGCCGGGGTTTTCACAGGAGGCCGACGGCTTCTGGGCCGTCGGTCGCGAGGTTTCCAGGGGCAAGGACACTCCTTCCGGTCATTGGGAAATCGCCGGCGTGCCGGTGCCGTTCGAGTGGGGCTATTTCCCCAATGAGGTGCCGTGCTTCCCCGGGGAGCTGATCGCGGCCATCGTCGAGGAGGCCGGCCTGCCGGGGATCCTCGGCAACAAACATTCCTCGGGTACGGTGATCATCAACGAACTGGGCGAGGAACACATAAGGACCGGCAAGCCGATCTGCTACACCTCGGCCGATTCGGTCTTCCAGATCGCGGCGCACGAGACCCATTTCGG
>CAZKTH010000377.1:0-2486 GCA_964555575.1 uncultured Devosiaceae bacterium
ACTCGATAACCTGGAGCTTCCGTTCCGATTCCGTCAGAACGGAAAATGCTCTAGTCGCCTCTGCCCGCCTTCGAACGCAGCCCCGCCAACGCGTTCTTTTTCAGATGCGTCCGATTGTAGACGATGGCGGCCCGAACGAGTTCGGTCAGTGCGGATTCACTGACCGAATCGCCTTCGAACAGGTCAATCGAACGTCTCGTGGCGCCGGTATCATTGCCATTGAAGAGCCCTTCGGGATCGGGAAGGTGCGCACCATAGGCGAAGGTCAGCTTCACCTTGTTCTTGTGGCCATTGCCGACCGCGATCATGCCGTCGCGGGACCAGACCGGGCTACCCATCCACTTCCATTCCTCGATGATCTCCGCGTCGGCCGCGAGGATGGTCTTGCGGAGGCCGGCGAGCGTCTTGGAGCGCCAGTCGGCAAGCCCGGCAATGTACTGATCGATCTGTTCGGATGGTGTCATTGGGCTCGTGCTCGCTTTGTGGACACTGTTGCGGTTGATCCGTTCACTCCGCCGCGCTCGCATTTCGTGTGCCTCGCCACCTCCCGGCATAGGGCAACACAAACATGTAGAGCCCGGTGAACAGCAGCAGGAAAAGCGGCGGCAAGGGCGAATAGGTCACCCAGGCGGGCACCTCACCCAATGCCATGGCGACGAAATTGGCGACGACGGTCGCCGTGAACAGGATCGACAGCCAGCGATGAGTCTGGCGGATCAGCTTGCTCGGCATCATGCCTGTCTCCATCATGAATGAGCCGGTGCGGATCGGGATGGCCGGCATCAATCCAACCGCGCCACGACGTTCTCGAGGTTGCCGAGGAAGCGGGTCCAACCCATGATGGCGCCGCGGTAGTTCTGGTCGCTGTCGCTGGCGAAACCCTCCTGCTCCATACGCAGGCGCGTACCCGTATCGGTCCGGGTCAAGGTGAAGGTAACGACGCTTTCGAGCCCCATGGCGTTCCAGGTGCAGGACAGCATCTCACCCGGCACGATCTCGAGGACCGTACCGTCGACCGAACCCCAATCGGCGCTGAACGTGAAGGCATGATCGACGACCGGCCGAAAGTCGTTGGTCATCAGCCATTCCTCGATCAGGGCGGATTCGGTCAGAGCCCGCCAGACCTTCTCCGGTGGATGCCTGAATTCGCGTTCGACGACGACGGTTTCGCTCATGGGGCGTTCCTTTGCATCTGCGGCGGGGATGACGACTACCGGTCCATGCGGTCAAGCAGGTCTTCGAGCCGATCGAACCTGCCAGACCAGAAGGCAGCATAGGTCTGAAGCCAGCCGGCGAGCGGCTTCAGCCCGTCCGGTGTTGCCGAATAATGGGTCTCACGCCCCGCGCGCCGGTCGGTCACCAGCCCGGCCCGCTTCAGCAGGGCCAGATGGTTGGACACCGTCGGCTGCGAGGTGCCGGCGAATTCGGTGAGCCGGCGCACATTCTGCTCTCCCTCCGCCATCAGGTGCTCGTAGAGGCGGCGGCGGGTCGGGTCGGCAAGGGACTGGAAAACGAGATCCTTGGTGTTCATGCACCAATCAATAGCCACACGACTATACGATAGTCAAGAACAAATAGTCGAATGGCTATGGTTTCTATCTGGCAACCATGGTCCGACGAAGAGCGACCCCATCTTGCCCCGACAAATCCGCCGGTCCATTCCGGTTGTCGTGCAAATCAATTTTCTGCGTCATATTGTTGCGGCCACATTCCTTGTCTATATGGAGGCTTCGGCCCACCGCATTTGCGCTTCACCCCACATTCAGGAGGCTCCCATGGCTTTCGAACTGCCCGCTCTTCCCTATTCCTACGATGCGCTCGCGCCCTACATGTCGGCCGAAACGCTCGAATACCACCACGACAAGCATCATCAGGCTTACGTCACCAACGGCAACAAGGCACTCGAGGGCTCGGGCCTGGAAGGCAAGAGCCTCGAAGAGGTGATCAAGCAGAGCTTTGGCAAGAATGCCGGTCTTTTCAACAATGCCGGTCAACACTTCAACCACATCCATTTCTGGAAGTGGATGGCGCCGAACGGCGGCGGCACCAAGCTGCCCGGCAGGCTCGCCACCATGATCGACAGCGATCTCGGGGGCTATGACAAGTTCCGCGCCGATTTCATCAATGCCGGCGCCACCCAGTTCGGCTCCGGCTGGGCCTGGCTGACGCTCAAGGATGGCAAGCTCGAGGTGATGAAGACCCCGAACGGCGAAAACCCGCTCGTTCACGGCGCAACGCCGCTGCTCGGCGTCGATGTCTGGGAGCATTCCTACTATATCGACTACCGCAATGCCCGGCCGAAATACCTCGAGGCCTTCGTCGACAGCCTGATCAACTGGGAATATGTCGAAGAGCTGCTCGAGGCGGCGCTCTAGCCACGAGAGCAACATGCGTTCTGATGGAATCAGAACGCATGCTCGCTTTTTTATGGTCGCATCCTTCGGACCTCAAATCGTGCCACCGGCACGATTTGCCCCTTCGGGTCG
>CAZKTH010000378.1:0-2480 GCA_964555575.1 uncultured Devosiaceae bacterium
AACAAAGGCCCCCTCACCCGGCCCTGCAGGCCGACCTCTCCCCCCCGGGAGAGGTGGGGACAGGCCGGACCATTGCCTCCTCCTACCTCTCCCTTTGGGGGAGAGGTCGCCGCGAAGCGGCGGGTGAGGGGGCCTTCTCCACCCCATCGCGGTTGGGAGCGAACCCATGAACGAGATCAGAGACATCATGAACACGATGGAATGGGGTCCGGCACCCGAAAGCCCGGCACAAGCCTATGCCTGGCTCGATGCGCACGGGCGCAAGTTCGGCCTGTTCATCGGCGGCAAGTGGACCGAACCGGGCAAGCTCATCGCTTCCGAAAACCCCGCCAATGGCGACAAGCTGGCCGAGATCACCGCCGCCAGCGCCGAGGATGTCGATACTGCCGTCAAGGCGGCACGGGCGGCCTTTGCCGGCTGGTCGGCGCTTTCCGGCTTCGAACGGGCCAAATATCTTTATGCCATCGCCAGGGGAATCCAGAAGGAATCCCGGCTCTTCGCCGTGCTCGAAACCCTCGACAACGGCAAGCCGATCCGCGAAAGCCGCGATGCCGACGTGCCCCTGACGATCCGCCATTTCTACCACCACGCCGGCTGGGCCCAGAACCTCGACAAGGTCCTGCCGGGCCGGGTGCCCTATGGCGTTTGCGGCCAGATCATCCCGTGGAACTTCCCCACCCTGATGCTAGCCTGGAAGATCGCCCCGGCGCTTGCCGCCGGCAATACCGTCATCATCAAGCCGGCAGCGCTGACCTCGCTGACCGCCCTTCTGTTCGCCGAGATCTGCGAAAAGGCCGGCCTGCCGCCGGGGGTGGTCAATGTCGTCACCGGCGCGGGTTCGGTCGCCGGTACGGCACTGGTCGAACACCCGGACGTCGAAAAGATCGCCTTCACCGGCTCGACCGAAGTCGGACGCACCCTCAGGACCGCGACGGCCGGCTCCGGCAAGGGGCTGTCGCTCGAACTCGGCGGAAAATCGCCCTACATCGTTTTCGACGACGCCGATATCGACAGCGCCATCGAGGGTCTGGTCGATGCCATCTGGTTCAATCAGGGGCAGGTGTGCTGCGCCGGGTCGCGGCTTCTGGTGCAGGAATCGATCGAGGAGATGTTCATCCAAAAGCTCAAGGCGCGGATGAACAAATTGCGGGTCGGCGATCCGCTCGACAAGTCGATCGACATCGGCGCCCTCGTCGCTCCGGTGCAGGTCAAGAGCATCGAGGAGCTCTTGAAAAAGGGCGATGCGGAGGGCGGCTTCCGCTACGAGGCCGAGATCACCGTGCCCAATCAGGGCTGCTTCATGAAGCCGATGCTCGTCACCGGCATCTCGCCGACCCATATCCTGGCGCGCGAGGAGATCTTCGGGCCGGTGCTGGTCGCAATGAGCTTCAGGACGCCGGACGAGGCGGTGGCGCTGGCCAACAACACCGCCTATGGCCTCGCCGCGACCGTGTGGAGCGAGAACCTCAACCTCGCCCTCGACATCGCCCCGCGCCTGAAGGCCGGCGTCGTCTGGGTCAATTGCTCGAACGTCTTCGATGCCTCGGCCGGCTTCGGCGGCTATCGCGAATCCGGCTATGGCCGCGAGGGCGGCAGGGAAGGCATGGCGGCCTATCTGAAGCCGGCCTTCGAGAAGAAGCTGAAGGCGGCGCCCGCGCCGAAGGTTGTCGAACCGGCGGAAACCTACGAGCTGTCGGGTATCGACCGTACCGCCAAGATGTATGTCGGCGGCAAGCAGGCGCGCGGTGATTCGGGTTATGCCCGACCGGTGCTGACGCCCAGGGGCGCCCAGATCGGCGAGGTTTCGGACGGCAACCGCAAGGATATCCGCAACGCCGTCGAGGCGGCGCGCAAGGCGGCGGGCTGGGCCGACAAGTCCGGGCATCTCAAATCGCAGATCCTTTATTTCCTCGGCGAGAACCTCGATTACCGCAAGTCCGAGTTCGCCGACCGCATTCGCCAGATGACCGGCGTTTCCGCCGCGGCGGCGGACAAGGAAGTCGCCGCCTCGATCGAGCGGCTGTTTGCCTTTGCCGGCTGGGCCGACAAATATGACGGCGCCGTCCACAACGTGCCGATGCGCGCCGTGTCGCTGGCGATGAACGAGCCTTTGGGCGTCATCGGCATCGCCGCGCCGAACGAGAACCCGCTGCTCGGCGCGGTGTCGCTGGTCGCGCCGGCCATCGCCATGGGCAACACGGTGGTGCTCGTCCCGTCCGAGGCCCATCCGCTGTCGATGACCGATTTCTATCAGGTCATGGAAACCTCCGACGTGCCCGGCGGTGTCGTCAACGTCGTCACCGGCGCAACGACACCGCTGGCGAGGGTCCTGGCCGAGCATGACGGCGTCGACAGTCTGTGGTTCTGCGGTTCGGCCGAGGACGGGGCCGAAATGGAGCGTTTGTCGATCCACAATCTCAAGCAGACCTGGACGACGCGCGGGCTCAGATTCGACTGGTTCGACAATGCGGCACTGGAAG
>CAZKTH010000379.1:0-2478 GCA_964555575.1 uncultured Devosiaceae bacterium
CCTCCGACCTCGAATGGACCGCGCCGACCCAGGCCATCACCGGCTACATCTTCGCGGCGGCGGTGTTCTGGATCTTCTGCTTCTCCATGTCGCGCTATTCCATCTTCATGGAAGGCCGGCTCAATACCGAACACAAAAGGTAATCCGCCATGAGCATGGACACTCCCAAGACCGAAACGGCGCCGGTCAACCGCTCCAAGATGGTCGCTTCGGAGACCGAGGTGGCGGTCGACATCGTCGGCATGCACAAATGGTTCGGCGATTTCCACGTCCTGAGGGACATCAACCTCAAGGTGATGAAGGGCGAGCGCATCGTCATCGCCGGGCCGTCGGGCTCGGGCAAATCGACCCTCATCCGCTGCATCAACCGGCTCGAGGAGCATCAGGAAGGCAAGATCGAGGTCGACGGCATCGAACTGACCAACGATCTCAAGGCGGTCGACGAGGTCCGGCGCGAAGTCGGCATGGTGTTCCAGCACTTCAACCTGTTCCCGCACCTGACCATCCTGCAGAACTGCACCCTGGCGCCGATCTGGGTCAGAGGCATCCCCAAGGCCGAGGCCGAGGAAGCCGCCATGCATTATCTCGAGACGGTCAAGATCCCGGAACAGGCCAACAAGTTCCCCGGCCAGCTCTCGGGCGGCCAGCAGCAGCGCGTCGCCATCGCCCGCTCGCTGTGCATGAACCCCAAGATCATGCTGTTCGACGAGCCGACCTCGGCCCTCGACCCGGAGATGATCAAGGAGGTGCTCGACGTCATGGTCTCCCTGGCCGAGGACGGCATGACCATGCTGTGCGTCACCCACGAAATGGGCTTTGCCCGCCAGGTGGCCAACCGCGTCATCTTCATGGACCAGGGCCAGATCGTCGAGCAGAACGAGCCCGAGGCGTTCTTCCACAATCCGCAGCACGAGCGGACCAAGCTGTTTTTGAGCCAGATCCTGCACTGAACCGACGCGCCCCGACCGCAATCGGTGGACAGGGGCGCGACATATCAGCCGGCCGGTCGCGTTGCCGCTCGACCGGCCGTCATAATTGTATACCTTTTTCCTCGACTTCAAGAAACGGACTCAACGACAAGGATTCGGTTGGCAAGTCCTTGCTAACGCTGATTTGGATGTTCGCTGTCGCGACGGCTTAGCAATTGGTTAATCGGGCCCGCATAGACTTGATTGCGACTCGTGTTGAGGGACTCATGTCTCTGATCCTGACCAGCATGGCACTCGGACTGATCCCGGCCTGGCGCGGCAGCCTGACCGGCATCATCGTCAGCTCCTGGGGCGTGGCCGGCGTCATCGTCACTTCGATGCTTTTTGCACAAGGCACGCTGGTCGATGTCCTGCCGGCGGTGGGTCTGGTCGTGCTCGGTTTCAATGCCGGCATCGTCATGGGCATGGGCCTCAATTTTGCCGCCGGCTTCAGATCGGCCCCGTCCGCCTGAGGCACCCTTGCCGCCATCGCAATCCGCCGTCCCGATCCGCCGCTTTCGCGGACGTTTCCTTTGAATCGTTCAGGTTCCGCCTTGGCCTCTCTCGCCAAAGCCGCACCGCGCGGCTAGATTTCGGCAGGAAAGCGGGGAGGGGGCATGCAGGAAATCATCGCGGCGCTCGACGGCAGGCGGGCCGAGGCGCGGCTCGGGGGCGGGCAGAAGCGCATCGACACCCAGCACCAAAAGGGCAAGCTGACGGCGCGCGAGCGGCTCGACGTGCTGCTCGATCCCGAGAGCTTCGAAGAATACGACATGTTCGTCACCCATCGGACGACCGAGTTCGAGATGGACAAGCAGGTCATCCCCGGCGACGGCGTCGTCACCGGCTGGGGCCGGATCAACGGGCGGCTGGTCTACGTCTTCTCGCAGGATTTCACCGTCTTCGGCGGCTCGCTTTCCGAAACCCACGCCCAGAAGATCTGCAAGATCATGGATCTGGCCGTGCAGAACGGCGCCCCGGTGATCGGGCTCAACGATTCGGGCGGGGCCTGTATCCAGGAAGGCGTCGCGTCCCTGGGCGGTTACGCCGAAGTCTTCTGGCGCAACGTCCAGGCGTCGGGCGCCGTGCCGCAGATCTCGGTGATCATGGGGCCGTGCGCCGGCGGCGCCGTCTATTCGCCGGCCATGACCGATTTCATCTACATGGTCCGGGACACATCCTACATGTTCGTGACCGGCCCGGACGTCGTCAAGACCGTGACCAACGAGGTGGTGACGGCCGAGGAACTGGGCGGCGCCGGGGCCCACACCCAGAAAAGCTCGGTTGCCGATGCCGCCTTCGACAACGACATCGAGGCGCTGCTCGAAGTGCGGCGGCTTGTCGATTTTCTGCCGTTGAACGCCACGGTGAAACCACCGAAGCGGCGGATCAACGACGACGTCGACCGGCGCGAGATGAGCCTCGATACCATCATCCCGGACAGCGCCGCCAAGCCCTACGACATGAGCGAGATCATCAGGAAAATCGCCGATGAAGGTGAGTTCCTCGA
>CAZKTH010000380.1:0-2461 GCA_964555575.1 uncultured Devosiaceae bacterium
ATCGCGCGCCGAGCTGATCGACCTCATCGACAAGCATCATGACCGCAATGCCTATGACCGGGCCAAGACCCTCGCCTGGACCCAGGCGCAGGTGCAGTTGCACCATTTGAACATCACCTCCGACGAGGCAGCGGATTTCCAAAGGCTGGCCGCGCCGGTTCTTTATGCCGATGCACGCTTCCGGCCGCCATCCGCGGTCATCGCGGCCGGGGCCGGTCGGCAGTCCGCGCTTTGGCCAATGGCGATCTCGGGCGACCGGCCCATTGTTCTTTTGCGCATTTCGGACATCGACGATCTGCCGCAGGTCCGCCAATTGCTGCGGGCGCATGATTACTGGCGCATGAAAGGCCTCAATACCGGTCTGGTCATCCTCAATGATCGATCGAGCTCCTATGTGCAGGATTTGCAGATGGCGATCGAGGCAACCGTGCGATCCGGTCAGGCAAAACCGGGCTTTGGCGATGAAAATACCGTGGGCAAGGTCCACTTGCTCAGAACCGACCTGATCAGCCGCGAAGCCAGGGCCTTGGTTTTGTCGGTCGCGCGCGTGTCGTTGGTCGCCCATCACGGCTCGATCGCCGACAAGCTGGCGCGATTGCCCGTGCCGGAAGCTTTGCCGTTCGCCGCGCCACGCCTTCAAAAGGCAAACGCGACTCCGATGTCGGTCGAGTTGCCGGCCGCGCTGGAATTCTTCAATGGCCTCGGCGGGTTCGACAAGAACGGCACCGAATATGTCACCATTCTCAGCGACGGCGATGAAACACCCGCGCCCTGGATCAACGTCGTCGCCAATCCCCAATTCGGTTTTCAGGTCTCGGCGAGCGGCACCGGCTACACCTGGGCCGAGAACAGCCGTGAGAACCAGCTGACGCCCTGGTCCAACGATCCTGTCGCCGACCCCCCGGGCGAGGCCATCTATATCAGGGACGAAGACAGCGGCGCCCTTTGGAGCCCCACCGCCCAGCCGATCCGGGGCGAGGGGACCTATGTCGCGCGCCATGGTTTCGGCTACAGCCGCTTCGAACATGCCGCCAACGGCATTGCCGCCGATCTCATGCAATTCGTGCCGCTGGCCGACCCGATAAAAATTTCCCGGCTGACGCTGACCAACACTTCCGACCGGACGCGCCGCCTGTCCGTCACCGCCTATACGGAATGGGCACTCGGGACCTCGCGCAGCGCTTCGGGCCCGTTCGTCATCAGCGAGCAGGACAGCGATACCGGCGCCCTGTTCGCCCGCAAACCGTGGAACACGGCATTCCCCGACCGTATCGCCTTTGCCGATCTTGGCGGCCGGCAATCGGAGTGGACGGCCGACCGGACCGAATTCATCGGCCGCGCCGGCGGGCTCGACCGTCCTGCCGCCCTGTGCGGTGCGGCGCCGTTGTCTGGCGCATTGGAAACCGGCCTCGATCCCTGCGCGGCACTCAAGCAAAGGATCGTCCTTCGCGCAGGCGAGAGCGTGGAGGTCGTCGCCTTCCTGGGTCAATGCGCTTCGGTCGAAGCGGCACGCGCCCTTATCACCCGTTACCGCGCCGCCGATTTCGACGCGGTTCTGGCGGATGTGAAGCAACACTGGTCGGACGTGCTCGGCGCGGTTCAGGTGAAAACCCCCGACCGGGCCATGGACATCATGCTCAATGGCTGGCTGCTCTATCAGACGCTGGCCTGCCGCATCTGGGCGCGTTCGGGCTTTTACCAGGCAAGCGGCGCCTATGGCTTCCGCGACCAGTTGCAGGACGGCATGGCGCTGACCTTCGCCCGGCCGGACGTGACGCGCGGCCATATCCTCAACGCCGCGGGGCGGCAATTCGTCGAGGGCGACGTCCAGCATTGGTGGCTGCCCCATTCCGGCCAGGGCGTGCGTACCCGCATTTCGGACGATCGTGTCTGGCTCGGGTTCGCCACCGCCACCTATGTCGGCGCTACCGGCGACACGGCCATTCTCGACGAGCAGGTGCCCTTCCTCGAGGGGCCGCCGCTGAAGGACGACGAGCACGATGCGTTTTTCGAGCCGGGTCTTGCCAGCGAATCCGCCAGCCTGTTCGAGCATTGCGCGCGCGGACTCGATCAGTGCCTCAGCCTGACCGGCGCCAACGGCCTGCCGCTGATGGGTGCCGGCGACTGGAACGACGGCATGAACCGGGTGGGCGAGAATGGCCAAGGCACGAGCGTCTGGCTCGGCTGGCTGCTGGTGCGCACCATCGCACTGTTCGCGCCCCTGGCCGAAGGCCGCGACCCGGCGCGCGCGGCGCGCTGGAGGGCACGTGCGGCTTTAGTTCTTTCGGCGCTCGAAAGCTCGGCCTGGGACGGCGAATGGTATCGCCGCGCCACATTCGACGATGGAAGCTGGCTGGGTTCCGCTGAAAGCGATGCCTGCCGGATCGACTCCATCGCCCAGTCGTGGGCCGTGCTGTCGGGTGTGGCGGATGCCTCTCGCGCCAAGACGGCAATGGCGTCG
>CAZKTH010000381.1:0-2457 GCA_964555575.1 uncultured Devosiaceae bacterium
GAAAGGCAACGCGATGATGATGTAGGGGGTGAGAACGAGAATGAAGAAGAGCGAACGTCCGATCATGTGCGTTCCTGTTCCGTCAGACAATTTCGGCCCGCATGACCAGCGCCGTCGCTGCTCCGCCATCGGGTTTGGGGTAATAGGCCCGACGGCGGCCGATCTCGATAAAGCCGTGACCCCTGTAGAGCTTGAGCGCCGGCGCATTGCCGTCTTCCACCTCGAGAAACATGTGCTGAACGGCGCTGTTGCGCAAGTCTTCACGGGCCGCCCGCAGCAGGGCGCCGCCGATGCCCTTGCCCCGCCATTTGCGGGCAACGGCGAGGCTCAGGAGCTCGGCTTCGTCGTCGGTGAAGCGGAAGAGGGCGAAGCCGGCGATCCGCCGCGCCGCATCGCAGGCGATGAAGACCGAAGCGGTTTTCGGATCGGCCATGTAGCTGGCAAACTCGCCGGCCGACCAGCCGCGGGCGAAGCTTTCGGCGTGGATCCGGGTCAGGGTCTCTTCGTCCCCTTCTTCGGCCAGTTCGATGTGAAGACCCGCAGGCGCCATCCAGTACCGCATCACGAGACCTCGTTGACGCGGGCGATACGGGCGCCGTGCTGGGGCTTGGCGTCGGCTCCACGGATATAGGCGGGAACGGGCGGGAAGCGGGCCGGATCGAGCCGGGCCGCGAAAAGCGCCGTTCGGCCGATATCGACAAAAGGCGTCTGGATCAGCTCGTTGCAGTCCCGAAGCGACAGGCGCGCCGTTTCCATCTCGACAAGGCGGGGGCCGTCGCCGGTTTCGCCGGGCGCCTCGAAACGTTCGACATAGGCTTCGTCGCGCCGTGCGTCGATGAGGACGCCGACCGGACCGGACCCCGTTGCGACAAGCGACAGGGCCAGAAGGCGCGGCACGCCGATGACGGGAATGGAAAGCGCCAGCCCGAGGCCGCGCGCGGCGGCCAGTCCGATCCTGAGACCCGAAAACGAGCCCGGACCGGTGATGACGGCGACACGCCTCAGCTCCTCGTAGGAAAGGTTGGCGCGGGCAAGCAGAGCGGCGATGCGATCGAAAAGGATCTCGGCATGGCCGCGCTCGCGCGCTTCGACTTCCGTCAGCACCTCGCCATCAACGGCAAGCCCGAGCTGCAGCCGGGCGCCGGAAGTGTCGATGGCGAGCAAAGGCGTTGTCATGCAGGAGAAATAACCACCAGCCGCCAAGAGGGCAAGCCGGGTAAAGCGCTGGCTCGGCAATCACCTGCCGCCCCGGTCAGACCTGCTGGACGTTCTCGACGCCTGGCACGAAATGCCGCAAGAGATTCTCGATGCCGTTCTTGAGGGTCGCGGTCGAGGACGGGCAGCCATTGCAGGCGCCCTGCATGTGCAGGAACACCGTGCCTTGCTTGTAGCCGTGAAAGATGATGTCGCCGCCATCCATGGCAACGGCGGGCCGGACGCGGGTGGCGAGCAGCTCCTTGATGATTTCGACCGTCTCGGAATCTTCGGGTTCGAAGAATTCCTCATGCGCCACTTCGGGCTCGCTTTCGACAAGCACCGGATGACCGGACAGGAAGTGATCCATGATGGCGCCGAGCACCATCGGCTTGACATGGCTCCACTCGGCGCCTTCGACCGTCACCGAGATGAAATCGGCACCGAGGAACACGCCGGAAACGCCGGGAATTTCGAACAGGGTCGTGGCGAGCGGCGAAATGGTAGCGTCTTGCCTCGTACGGAAATCACGCGGTTCGCCGCTGAGGACCTCGCGACCCGGCAGGAATTTGAGGGTGGCGGGATTGGGCGTTGCTTCGGTCTGGATGAACATTGATCACGCCTTGATCTGCTAAGCTGGGAGGAATTTAGAACCATTCCAATTTTCTTGGGTCCGAGCTTAGCGTCTCGTCTGCCATTTGTGAAGAGTGGCATTGCCGCATGAGAATTGCGGGAAAAACGGACGCCTGTTTCACCTCTCCCCTGCGGCAAAGGTCCGGGCGCCAAGGCCAAAAGACCCGTGGTCGAGTGGCGGGCGCCTTGACCGGATGCCGACTCAGCTCAGTGCCGCGATTTCCTCGTCGCTCAGGGAACCCGGCACGATCGAGACCGGGATCGGCAGGAAATTGGCGCCACGCGCGGTGAAATAGGAAACCAGCGGCCCCGGGCCCTCCTTCGAGGTGCCGGCCGCGAGTACGAGAATGGCGATGTCGCGATCCTCGTAGACCAGCTTTTCCACCTCCTCGGCCGTCCGGCCTTCGCGCACGATCGTCTCGACCTTGATGTCGCCGATCTTGGCGATGCGGCGGCGGCGGATGTCGAGCAGACGCTCGGCTTCCTCCTTGGCCTCGGCCCGCATGATGTTCTCGACCCCGAGCCAGTGCTGGAACTCGCCCGGCTCGATCACCGCCATCAACACCACGGACCCGCTCGAATGCTTGATGCGGTGGGCGGCGAAGGTCACCGCCCGGTCGCATTCCTCGG
>CAZKTH010000382.1:0-2427 GCA_964555575.1 uncultured Devosiaceae bacterium
ATCGCATCGGGGATCTTGGGTTCCTTGCGTCGTGGCATTCCTGAAACTCCTTCGTTTCCAGTATGACCCCCTCACACGAAATTCCCGATAGTCCCTCCCGCAAGTCCTGCGAATAAGGCTTTCCCATCCGTGCTGGCCTCCTCACCCCAGCACAAAGGGTGACTCATATTTCCAACAATTTGGGAATCCCGCGATTCAACCAAACCTCAGAACGCTCTAGGCAAAAAGGTGGGCGATGGATTTTCGCCAGAAGGATGCGGCCACAAAGACAAGGGGGCATCATTTCGAATCCGTCAAAACGCAAGAGGCTCGAGTACACCTCCCCTTTACCACGCCTCGACAATCCCATGAGCATCGCCCGCGGTTCCAGACGGCGCTACCAGAAATCTTAAGCTCCGTGGGGCATCTGTCGTACCTCGAAGAAAGCAGGAAAGCTTGAAAGCCAACGCATGACCCATTGGGATCAGTTCGTCCCGGTGTTTCTGGCCGTTCTCGCTCTGGCCGGCGGCGCGGCGCTGCTCGCCTGCGCCTTCCGGCGCCGGCTGCGCACCCTGGAAGCCGAGAGGGCGCATTTGCGTGCCGATCTGCGTGCCGCCCGCAACGAAAACCGGGTCATGGAGATGATCGCCCTCAACGCCAGCGACGGGGTGGTGCTGCAGGACATATATGCCCGGATCGAATGGTCCAACCCGGCTTATTCGCGCATTACCGGCTATTCGGCGGAAGAGGTTCGCGGCCGCAATCCGCTCGAATTCATGATTCCGCCGGAAAGCCGCATGTCTCCGGAAGAGATCAAGGCCTACAAATACGACATCGAGTCCGGCATTCTCGACAAGTTCGAGATCGTCGAGAACGTCCGCAAGAACGGCGAGCGCTACTGGAACCAGCTCAGTTTCGCCGTTGTCGACGGCGAAGACGGCGCCGATCCGAAAATCATCGTCATCGCCCGCGACGTAACCGAGCAGATCGAGAACGAGGCCGCCCTGCGGCGTGCCAAGGAGGATCTGCAAAAGCGCGCCGAAACCGACGTTCTCACCGATCTGCCGAACCGGCTGAAGCTCGACGCCTTTTTGCGCGATGCCCTGGAGAAGGCCGAAACCGAGGATGGCGAGGTCGGTATCGTCCATGTCGATCTCGACCAGTTCAAGGAAGTCAACGACGCACTCGGGCACGCGGCCGGCGACGCCGTGCTGGTGCACACTTCCAAGGTGCTGCGGACCCAGATCCGCGACCAGGATCTCGCCTGCCGCTTCGGCGGCGACGAATTCGTCATCATCTGCCCGGGCGTCAGAGACCCGGAAGGCCTGGTGGCGCTGTCCAAACGCATCCTTGCATGGCTCAAACAGCCGCTTGCCTGGGAAGGCGTGCAGGTCACGGTCGGCGCCAGCATCGGCATCGCATTATCCAATCCCGAAAATCGCGATGCCCAGGCGCTGATCCGTCAGGCCGACATCGCCCTTTACGAGATCAAGAATTCCGGCCGCAACAACGTGCTCATGTACAGCAAGGAACTTGGCGAAGCGGTCGCCAAGCGCACCGAAATCTCCTCGGCGCTGTCCTACGGCATGGCCAACAACGAACTCGGGGTGGTGCTTCAGCCGCAATTCGACCTCGCCAGGCGGCGGGTCGTCGGCTTCGAGGCGCTGATGCGCTGGCATCATCCGCGGCGCGGGCTGCTCACCCCGGCCGATTTCTTCGCCGTCGCCGAGCGCAACGGCCTGATCGAGGGCATCGACCAGATCGCCGTCGTCAGCGCCCTCAATGCCCTTTGCACCCTGCGCGACGCCGGTCATGCCGATCTCAGGATGTCGATCAATGTCTCGGGACGGCGGCTCAATCAGGACAACTATCTCGATCAGCTCAAATGGGAAGTCGAAAAGCGCGGTCTCAAGCCCGAGGACGTGGCCATCGAGGTGCTCGAAACCACTCTGATCGAGGGCCGGGACAATCAGGCGGCACGCGCCATCGCCGCCCTGTCGGCTGCCGGCTTCGGCGTCGAACTCGACGATTTCGGCTCAGGCTATTCCGGTCTGGTCAACCTTGCCCGGCTCAGCATCCAGGGGGTCAAGCTCGATCGGGCGCTCATCCAGAATCTGGTCACCGACAGGACGTCGCAGACCGTGGTTCAGGCGATTTTCCGGCTGTGCCGGGATCTCGGACTCGGCGTCGTTTCCGAGGGCGTCGAACGCCCCGAACAGGCTAGTGCCGTCGCCGCGTTCGGCGGCAACATCGTCCAGGGCTTCGGCATTGCCCGCCCGATGTCGCCCGAACGCGCCCTCAACTGGCTCGCGACCACCGATATGGAAACGGTTCTGTCGCCGGAACCAGGCAGGCAATCGGCGCGCCGACTGGCCTAGGGCAAACGCGTTCTGACCGAACCAGAACGCATGCTCCATCTCTTTGTGGTCGCATCCTTCGGATCTCAAA
>CAZKTH010000383.1:0-2401 GCA_964555575.1 uncultured Devosiaceae bacterium
CTTTGTGGTCGCATCCTTCGGACCTCAAATCGTGCCACCGGCACGATTTGCCCCCTCGGGTCGGTCCTCAGTTGGCGAAAAACCGGGACCCACTTTTGCGCACGATGCTCTAGAGGCTCAGACCCCGCATCAGCTTCGGTTCGCCGCCACCGACCGCTGCGGCGTGGCGAATCAGCGCCGACTTGACCGGTTCCAGGCGGTCGACGACGCCGATGCCGAAATCCCGGGCCGCCCGGACCACCGCCACGTCGTTGGAAAACAGGCGATTGAGCCCGTCCGTCATGAGCGCCATCAGCGCCGTGTCGAAACGCCGCCAGCCGGTATAGGCGGAAAGCACGCTCGGCGAGCCGTGATCCTGTCCGAGGCGGAGCGCATCGATGACCAGCTCGGTCAGGGCCGCCACGTCCTTGAGGCCGAGATTGAGGCCCTGTCCGGCGATCGGGTGGACCACATGCGCCGCATCGCCGACCAGGGCCAGACGCGCGGCATGGAAATCCCTGGCGATCTGCAGCCGCAGGGGGAAGACCTGCACCTGGTCGAGGATTTCGACCTTGCCGAGCACGGAGCCCATGGCCCGTTCGATCACCTCGGCCAGTTCCTCGGGCGGCAGGGTCTTGAGTCGCTGCGCCTCCTTGGTCCTTTCCGTGAACACCAGAGAGGAACGGCGCTCGGGCAATGGCAGGGATGCGAAAGGCCCGGACGGACGAAAATGCTCCCAGGCCGTCTCGGCGTGGTCGAACTCATGGGCAATGGTGGTGACCAGGCCCGATTGGCCGTAGTCGTGGCCGAATGTGTCGATCCCGGCCATTGTCCTCAGCGCCGACCGCGCCCCGTCGGCCGCAACGACAAGTGGCGCCGCGATCACCGAGCCGTCGGCAAGCGTCAGCCTTCCCCTGTCGGCCCCGGCCGTGAAACCGGTGATCTCGGCCGGTCCGACAAGCTCGACACTGCCGCTGACGCGGCCGAGCAGGGCGCGCATCAGCACCCTGTTGGGCACCATGTGGGCATAGGGCAGGCCCGGCGCCACGTCGCCGTTGAAACTGAGGAACAGCGGGCGTGACACATCGCCGCGGCCGGAATCGGTAATGCGCATGGCTCTGACCGGCGCCGCCTCGGCCGCGATCTCGTCCCAGAGCCCGAGTGCCTCGAGCACCCTTGTGACGCCGGCCGCCAGCGCCGAGGCCCGCGCATCCTCGGGCACCGAGAAGGCGCGCCGGTCGATCACGATCAGATCGAGGTCCGGCTGAAAGCGCGTCAGGCTGGCCGCGAGCGCAAGACCCACCGGACCGCCGCCGACGATGGCGATATCGCCAACCCGCTCTTTGCTCATCTGCCGCCTTCCCTTTCGCCGCGCACCACCTGCTTGTGACTCGGCCGTCCCGCCGACGCAAGCGCCCCGCCCGCCCGAATGAGCGCTTCAGGTCCGTGCGCGCTGATCATGTTATGGGCAGTCCTGTCCCGTTTCGCACCCGGTCCGGGCGCCGATTTCTCGGCGCTTTGGCGAGAAATCCCGCAGTTTCAACATATTAGCGGAAGCGCATGTGCCTTGGCACGCCGCTTGAGTCCTGTGGACCGTCCATGAGGTCGAGGCAGGAAAGGATATTGGATGAAATACGTGGTTGCGATCATCAAGCCGTCCCGTTTGGAAGATGTGCGCCAGGCGCTCGGTGCCCTCGATGTGCACGGCATCACCGTGACCGAGGTCAAGGGCTACGGACGGCAGAAGGGCCATTCCGAGATCTACCGGGGCACCGAATATGCGGTGCACTTCCTTCCCAAGCTCAAGCTCGAAATCGCCCTTGACGACACTCAGGCCGATGCGGTCGTCGGCGCCATCAAGGCAGGTGCCCATACCGGCAGGATCGGCGACGGCAAGGTCTTCGTCCTCGATCTCGATGCCGTCATCCGTATCCGTACCGGCGAAAGCGGGGTCGAAGCGCTGTGACCCCTTATGGCGCGTTGCGGAGCGTGGGGACCGGCGCGGGCGCGCATCGCCCGGGAACCAAACCATGCCGAATCGATCCCTTCGGCCGCAATTCCGTTCAATTTGGCGAAAGGTTGACGATTGCTTTCCTACGGTGCCCATTTGATGTGCACAGGCCGTGCCCATTGCCCAACGAATGGGCAATTCGTCGGAAGAATTCTTGGCGAGATTGGGGCAGTCTCTCCAAGCTGTTGAAAATACTACGTTTAAATTTGTCGTCAAACTGGCACACAGCTTGAGAGCGAGCAGATGGGCCGGGTTGTCGCCATCGCCCAAGTGCAAGAGAAGAGGAACTAGTGTCATGAAATTCGTGACTGCCATCATCAAGCCGTCCCGGCTGGAGCACGTCCGCGAAGCGTTGAACGCGCTGGACGTCCACGGCATGACCGTGACCGAAGTCAAGGGCTTTGGGCGCCA
>CAZKTH010000384.1:0-2396 GCA_964555575.1 uncultured Devosiaceae bacterium
AGGCACGGATATCGGCCTCGTCGATCAGGTTGAGGGTGTTGACCTCGTGCGAGGTGCGGAAGCCGTCGAAGAAGTGCATGAACGGCACGCGCGATTCGAGCGTCGCCATCTGGGCGACCAGCGCCATGTCGTGCGCTTCCTGAACCGAGTTCGATGCGAGCATGGCAAAGCCGGTCGAGCGGGCCGCCATGACGTCGGCATGATCGCCGAAGATCGAAAGGGCATTGGTCGCCAGCGAGCGGGCCGCGATGTGAAAGACCGTCGGCGTCAGTTCGCCGGCGATCTTGAACATGTTGGGGATCATCAGCATCAGGCCCTGCGACGCCGTGAAGGTCGTCGTCATGGCGCCGATCTGAAGCGCGCCGTGCACGGCGCCGGCGGCGCCGCCTTCGGATTGCATTTCCTGGACCGCCATGGTGCTGCCCCAGATGTTCTTGACACCTGCGGACGTCCATTCGTCGGCCAGTTCTGCCATGGGTGAGGAGGGGGTGATCGGATAGATCGCGCAGACCTCGTTCACTCTGTAGGCGATGTAGGCGACGGCGGTGTTGCCGTCCATTGTGGCCTTTTTGGCCTGTTTGTCAGCCATTGGAAGCAGTCTCCGGGATCATGTCGATGGCGTGGCACGGGCACTGGAAGTAGCAGGTCGCGCAGCCGGTACATTTGTCATAGTCGAATGCGTATTTGCGCCCCGGCCCGAGCTTGATGATCGCGTCTTCCGGGCAGGCCGCATAGCAGTTGTCGCATTCGTAGCAGTCGCCGCAGGAATAGCAGCGCTGCGCTTCGTATTGGGCTTCGGCGGAAGAAAGGCCGGAGATGATCTCTTCGAACCCGGCGACGCGCTTGGCCGCTTCGAGTTCGGCCTGCTTGCGCGGATCAGCGTCCGAATAGACCGGCAGATGCAGCTTGTCGAAGCTGACGAGCTCGGCCTTTTCCGGTTCGGCATAGGTGCCGCCATTGAGCCAGGCATCGATGGCGCGAGCCGCCTTCTTGCCGTGGCCGGTGGCGATGGTGACCGACTGGTCGCCGGGGGTCATGTCGCCGCCGGCGAAGATGCCGGACGCGCCGGTCATCATGTCAGGGCCGACCTCGACCGTACCGTTCCACGAGAAGTTGAGACCGGGCACTTTCTTCATGAATGCGCTGTCGGTCTCCTGGCCGAGGGCCAGGACCACCGCGTCGGCGGAAAGCTTGTCGAACTCGCCGGTCGGCTGCGGCTTGCCGTGCTCGTCGATGACCATGCGCTCGACCGTCAGCTCGTCGCCCTGGATTTCCTTGATCGTGGTGAGCCAGCGGATCTTGATGCCTTCCTCGATCGCCTCGTCGGCCTCGAATTCATGGGCTGGCATGTGCTCGCGGTCGCGGCGATAGACGATCAGCGTCTCGGTGGCGCCCAGACGCTTGGCGGTACGGGCTGCGTCCATGGCGGTATTGCCGCCGCCATAAACGATAACCCGCCGTCCAAGGAGCGGCGGGTCACCCGAACTGGTCTCGTGAAGCACGTTGACGGCGTCCAGTACGCGGATCGCGTCGCGTGCCGGAATGTCGATGCGTTTGCCCATGCCGGCGCCGATGGCGACGAAGACCGCATCGAACCCGCCGGCCTGTTTCTCGGCCATCAGGTCGGTGACCTTGTGGTTCAGGACGATCTTGACGCCCATCTCCTCGATGCGGGCGACCTCGCGGGCCAGTTCCTCGCGCGGCATGCGATAGGCGGGAATGCCGAAATGCATCATGCCGCCGGCGACCGGGCCGGCTTCATGGATCTCGACGCTGTGGCCGAGCCGGGCCAGGTGATAGGCGGCCGAAAGGCCGGACGGGCCGGCGCCGATAACCAGAACCTTCTTGCCACTTGCCGGCTGGATGATTCTGTATTTCCAGCCTTCGGCCAGGGCCATGTCGCCCAGGAAACGCTCGACGGCGTGGATGGTGACCGCCGTGTCGACTTCCTTGCGGTTGCAGTTGGATTCGCAGGGGTGATAGCAGACCCGGCCGTGCACTGCCGGCATCGGGTTTTCGGCCGTGAGCGTCTCCCAGGCTTCCTTGAATCTCCCCTCCTGGGCCAGGGCGAGCCAGCCCCTGATGTTTTCGCCGGCCGGGCAGGCATTGCTGCAGGGGGGCGTAAGAGTGACGTAGACCGGTTTCTTGCTTCGCACCGGGCCGGTCCCGCGCGTTTCGGAGTGATCGACGGCGGGGGTGAAATCGCGAAGTCTCGTGCTCATTGGCCGTTTCGCCTTTGCTTCTTCATGTCGCGGCTAAATTGCTGAACCAGAGTGGCGATGCCATGATCTGGGTCATAGTATGCGGAAAAGCGCATGTATTTCGCCGGAGGAGGGCCGTGCTGATTTATCTTGTGTAAACAATAGTTTGCGCAAAAAGACATAAGTGAATCCCTG
>CAZKTH010000385.1:0-2350 GCA_964555575.1 uncultured Devosiaceae bacterium
GCACCCGCATCTTGTTGCGTGCCGACAGCGGCTTCTGCCGCGAAGCCCTGATGACTGCACAGCGACAATCAAGATGAGAACAGCGCGTCAATCAGGATGAGAACGCGGGGGAGCGGGAACGCAGGTCGGGCGTAGCCCGACCGGAGTTTCTGCTTCCCCGCGTCGCCTCGCTTTTTGGAGGCGATTCTGGCGATCGCGGTCGACCCGATATGAGGGTGGTTTTCCGTTTTGGGGGAGCCACCTTGTGCCGGGCCGCCACGTAACCGATCACCAGATGAGGCTTTTCATGAACTACCGTCAGACCGACAAGACGGCCGTTGCCGCGGCCAGGGCATCGATCAGCACCGCCACGGGCTATCGGCTCGTCAAGGACGCAAGACTGCCCTCGCACAAGAAGATGCCGCGCGGCAGGCGCCGTCCCGATCCGCTCGCCGAGATTTTCGACGCCGAGGTCGTGCCACTGCTCAAGGCGGCGCCGGGCATTCGCCCGATTGCCGTTTTCGAGGAGATGCTGCGTCGCCATCCCGATCTGGGCCGCGGCGTGCGCCGGACGCTGGAACGGCGTATCCGTGGCTGGCGGGCGCTGCATGGCGAGGAGCAGGAGGTCATTTTCCGCCAGACCCACGAACCCGGCCGGCTCGGCCTGTCGGATTTCACCGACATGGGGACGGCCGGCGTCACCATTGCCGGTCAACCTCTCGACCACCGGCTCTATCACTTCCGTCTCGCCTATTCCGGCTTCGAACACGCTCATGTCGTGCTCGGCGGCGAGAGCTTCGTGGCGCTGGCCGAAGGGCTGCAGAACGCCCTGTGGCTTCTCGGTGGTACACCTCGCGAACACCGCAGCGACAGCCTGTCGGCCGCTTTCCGCAATCTCGATAAGGATGCCCGCGAAGATCTGACGCGTCGCTATGAGCAGCTTTGCGCCCATTACGGCATGGCGCCCACCCGCAACAATCGTGGCGTCGCCCACGAGAACGGTTCCGTCGAAGGACCACACGGTCATCTCAAGCGGGCGATCGAGGACGCACTTCTGATGCGCGGGTCGCGGGCGTTCGACGATCTTCCCGCCTATCGCGGCTTCATCGACGAGATCGTCAGCCGCACCAATGCCCGCAATGCCGGGCGTATCGATATCGAGCGTGCCGAGCTCAGGCCGCTGCCCGACCGTCGCACCTCCGATTACGAGGAGGTCACCGTGCGCGTCACAAGTTCGGGTGGGTTCACCTTGCGCAAGGTGTTCTACACCGTGCCCTCTCGCCTGATCGGTCATCGGCTGCGCGTGCGACTGTTCGACGACCGGCTGGACGTGTTCATCGGCGGCACCCATCTGATGACCCTGCCGCGCGGTCGTGCCTCCGCATCCGGCAAGCACGATCAGGTCGTCAACTATCGCCACGTCATCCATTCCCTGCGCAAAAAGCCGATGGCCCTGATGAACCTGGTCTACCGCGACCAGCTCTTCCCGCGCCAAGCCTATCGGCGAACCTTCGACAGGCTCATCGAGAAGCTGCCGGAACGCCAAGCCTGCAAGATCATGGTCGAACTGCTCGCCCTGGCGCACGAACGCGGCTGCGAGAGCGAACTGGCGGATCTGTTGAGAATGGCGTTGGACGAACACCGTCTCCCCGACATGGTCGCGCTTAGGTCCCGCTTCGCGCCAGATCCTTCGCAATTGCCTGACGTCGTCGTTCGCCTCGGCTCGCTCAACGCCTATGAGGCCCTGATCGGCTCAAGCCTGACGGGAGATCCGGCATGAAGACCAACACCAATGTCGATGCAGCACGGCTGACCCTGCTGCTCAACGAGCTTCGCCTGCCCGCCATCAAGCTCCTCTGGCCCAGATTCGCCGAACAGGCCGACACCGAAGGCTGGCCCGCCGCACGGTTCCTCACCGCAATCGCCGAGCACGAACTGGCCGAGCGTGACCGCCGGCGCGTCGAGCGTCACCTCGCCGAGGCCAAACTGCTTCCCGGCAAGACCCTCGATACCTTCGAGTTCGACGCTGTCCCGATGATCTCCAAGGCCCAGGTCATGGCCATCACCGCCGGCGACAACTGGCTCGACAAGGGCGCCAACCTCTTGCTGTTCGGGCCGCCCGGCGGCGGCAAGAGCCATCTCGCCTCTGCCATCGGTCTGGCCCTGATCGAGAACGGCTACAGGGTCCTGTTCACAAGAACCACCGACCTCGTCCAGAAGCTGCAGGTCGCACGCCGCGAACTGTCCCTCGAGAGCGCCATCGCAAAGCTCGACAGGTTCCACCTGCTGATCCTCGACGATCTCGCCTACGTCACAAAGGACCAGGCCGAGACCAGCGTCCTGTTCGAGCTCATCAGCGCCAGATACGAGC
>CAZKTH010000386.1:0-2344 GCA_964555575.1 uncultured Devosiaceae bacterium
CGAGGCGCTCGATGCGGTCGACCTCGTTCCCAGCATCCTGCGCGGCGTCCAAGACATCGATCTCTCCGTGACGGTTCTCGGCCAGAAGCTCGCCCTGCCCTTTTTCCTGTCGCCGACGGCACTGCAGCGCCTGTTCCATCATTCCGGTGAACGGGCCGTGGCGGCGGCGGCGGCGAAATACGGCACGTTGTTCGGCGTCTCCTCTCTCGGCACGGTCAGCCTCGAGGAACTGAGAAAGGCGCACGATACGCCGCAGGTCTACCAGTTCTATTTCCACAAGGACCGCGAGCTCAACCGCGTCATGATGGAGCGGGCCAGACAGGCCGGCATCGACGTCATGATGCTGACGGTGGACGCCATCACCGGCGGCAATCGCGAGCGCGACAAGCGCACCGGCTTTTCCATTCCCTTCCGGCTCAACCTCCAGGGCATCACCCAGTTCGCGCTCAAGCCGGCCTGGGCCATCAACTACGCCATCCACGAGCCGTTCAAACTGCCCCAGCTCGACGAGCATATCGACATGGGCGGCGCGACCGTCTCGATCGGCCGCTATTTCACCGACATTCTCGATCCGACTCTTGGATGGGACGACGTCGCCGAGATGGTCGAGGAGTGGGGCGGGCCGTTCTGCCTCAAGGGGGTGATGTCGGTCGAGGACGCCAGGCACGCCGCCGATATCGGCTGCAACGGCATCATTCTTTCCAATCACGGCGGCCGCCAGCTCGACGGCACCCGCGCGCCCTTCGACCAGCTCGGCGAGATCGTCGACGCGGTCGGCGACCGGGTCGACGTGATGATGGATTCGGGCATCCAGCGCGGCACCCATGTCGTCAAGGCGCTGGCGATGGGCGCCAAGGCGGTCGGCATCGGCCGCGGCTATCTGTTTCCGCTCGCCGCCGCCGGCCAGAAGGGCGTCGAAAGGATGGTCGATTTGCTGAAGGAAGAGGTCCTGCGCGACATGCGCCTGATGGGCGCGGCGAAGGTTTCCGATCTAAGCCGGGACAGCCTCAGGCGGCGGTAAATGGCGTCACGTTTCGTCGGAAACGCGCCTTCGGCTTCCCTCCCCCTTGTGGGGAGGGAGTGAGGGTGGGGGGATCGGCGTCGGCGTTTGGGACTCCACCCCACCCGACCCGGCTTTCGCCGGGCCACCCTCCCCATCGAGGGGAGGGAGAGGGGCGACGATGTCGCTCGATCACCGCCCCCTCAGCCTTCTGCAAACGCTGGTGAAATCCGCTTCCTCTCTTGATTCCGATCAAGACGAAACACAAAGGCCGGGTCCACTCTCGATGGCAGGGGGAGACAGGGGAGTTCGGCCATGACGGCGTCGGATCCGCAATTTCGCATCGTTCTGATCGAGGTGTTCCGGCGCGGCATCGCGCTGGTGCTGTTCGTTGCCGGCGCGACAGCCGGGCTCGGTTACGGCCGTGCCGATCTCGCCTTTCTCGGCGTGCTTGTTGGCGTTCTCTTTTATATCGCGCTGCCGCGCCCGCGCCTGCCCGAAGGGGCGATCCATCACGAGCGCCTGCCTTCGGTCACCATGCCGGACCTGCTCGGCTTCATGCTGGCGACGACCTTTTTCGCCCTGCCGCTGATCGTTGCGGCCCAGGAGCCGTGGCTCGACGGACCGTGGGGGCTCTATCTCCTGACCGGCCTGCCGGGGCTTGTTGCCCTGCTGATCCTTTACATCGCCCTGCGCCACCAGTGCCTGTGGCTCAAACCCACCGGGCACGATCTGACCATTGCCGATCTCGGCGGCCGTGAGACCCTCGATTATGCCGCGATCGCGCGCGTCCACACCGAAACCAAACCGCCGCCGCGCTGGCTCAAGCCGCTCCTGATCCTTTTCGGCGGCTGGCGGGGCCTCGGCATCGCCATCGTCAGCGACCGGGCGACCCACAACCTCATCATCGAGCGCAAGGATGGCAGCAGAAGACGCATTCCCGCCGACGCCCTTGCCGATGTGAAACTGCTCGCCGCAGCGCTCCATCGCGGCGGCGTTGCGCTCGACGCGCCGCTCAATGCACTGGCCGGCAAGTCCGGTCGCCACCGCATCCACAGGAACGCCAGGCATGCGGCGGCCGAAGGCCATCACGCCAAAAGGGCGTAGCCGGCTGGTCGCGCCCTCACCTTGACGAGGGCGGACGGCGACCGGTTCAGGCGTCTTCGGTTTCGCTTTTCTTTTCGTCTGGCGACGTGCCGAGGGCGGCGCGGATATCCTTCATCAGTTCGAGACGGTCGCGGTCCGATTTGGCCGCCGCCAGCCGCTGCGACAGCCGGATCGAGAAATCGGCATAAAGATTGTGCCAGTCCTGACTGATCTGGATCGGGTCGATGCGCCGCTCGA
>CAZKTH010000387.1:0-2328 GCA_964555575.1 uncultured Devosiaceae bacterium
CGCCGGGGTGACGGTCGAGGCCGGGGCGATATCCTGCCACAAGCACGATGCTCTAGAACCAGCGGTCCTCGACCACGATGGTGTCGCCCGGATAGATCGGGAAATCGAGATTGACGCTGCCCTTGGCCATCCTGCCGCTCGACATCAGCCGGTAGATGAGGACGTGGTCGCGATTGGCGATTTCGGTGAAGCCGCCGGCGGTGGAGATCGCCGCCCGTGCCGTCATGCCGTAGACGAAGGGATACTGGCCGGGCGAACCGACCTCGCCCTGGATGAAGAAGGGCCGATATTCGGTGACTTCGACCGCGACATTGGGATTGCGCAGATAGCCGGCGGCGAGGGCGGCGGTCAGCCGGCTGGCGGCGATCTGGGTGGTCGTGCCCCTGACCGCGATCGGGCCGGTCAGCGGAAAGGCGATGTAGCCACCATCATCGACGCGATAGCTGTTGGAAAGATCGGGCTCGCCATAGACGGTGACGCGGACCGCGTCGCCGGTGTCGAGCAGATAGGGGCCGCCGCTCGCAACACTGTAGGCACCGCGCAGCCCGCCCGAGCAGGCGGCCAAAAGGACCGCAAGCGCAAAGGCGACGAGAATGCGAAGGGCAGAGTGAGGCGACATGCACAAACCCGGAGAGAAAAACATCGTCCCATCACTGGCACGGCATGGTTAATTTTCCCCTTAGCCTTGCATTTTGCATGATCCGGATGCCGACCTTAACCGAATACTTACCACGTCGGGCAAATATCCGGATTGGCTTTTCATTGCTTAAGGACAGGTCATGGCTGCGCCCCTCGACCCTGACATGGCGCGGATCGACATCGGTACGATGCTTTCCGAGGTTTGGCGCCGCAAATGGCAGATCGCCGGCATCACGATCGGCCTTCTGGCGCTCACCTACATCACCCTGATGTTCGTGCCCAAGATGTACGAATCCTCGGCGAGCATTCTCGTTGAGCCGCGCGACACCACTTTTTTGCGGGCAAGCACCGACGCCGGCTCGGGCGGAGGCGCGGTTGGCGACGACATGGCGATCGCCAGCCAGGTCGAACTCATCCAGTCGCGCGACACGCTTTTGTCGGTGATCGACAGCGCCCATCTGAGGGACGTGCCGGAACTCGCCACCCCATCCACGGGTCTTGTCGGCAAGATCATGGCCCTGTTCGGCCGCAAGCCGGCGGCGCCCAAGGACGTCACCGATACGGTGCTCGCCAACATCATCGATCGGCTGACGGTGGTGCGCGAACGCGATTCTCGCGTCATTTCCGTCCTGTTCCGGGCCGAGAACCCGGTGCTCGCCGCCAAGGTCGCCAATGCCATCGCCAATGCCCATGTCAGCCGCAGGGCAGGGCTCGAGATCCAGGATACGGCCGACGCCACCAAATGGCTCGGGACCGAAATCGACAAGATGCGCAAGAAGGTGGCCGAGGCCGACGCCAAGGTCGCCAATTTCCGCATCGCGCACGATCTTTACAATGGCAAGGACGGCAATTCCTCGCTGATCGATCAGCAATTGTCGGACATCGCCACCCAGATCACCGATTCGCAGCAGCGCGAAAACACGGCGCGGTCGCGGGCCGGTGTGCTCAGGACGCTGATCCAGGCCGGCAAACCGATCGACAGCGTGCCGACGATGCAGGATTCGGCCGTCATCCAGGCACTGGCCCAGCAGAAATCCGAACTGCAGGGCAAGAAGGCCGAGCTTCTGGCGCGGCTCCTGCCCAACCATCCGGACGTTCTGGCGGTTTCGGCCCAGATCAGCGAAATCAACAAGCAGATGGCGTCCGAAGGCCGGCGCATCGCCGACGCGCTCGATGCCGAAGCGGATATCGAGGCCAAGATCCGGGCTTCCCTCCGCCAACAGCTCACCGAGATGAAGGCGACCGCCTCGACCGATCTGACCAATGGCGTCACCCTGGCCGAGATCGAACGCGAGGCCAAGGCACAGCGCGATCTGCTGGAAACCTATCTGGTACGCTATCGCGACGCCTCGGCCCGGACCGACGTCAATTCCGCCCTGCCCGACGTGCGGGTGGTCACGGCGGCGGCACCCTCGTTCGAGCCGGCCTCGCCCAAGACGACACTGATCCTGATCGCGGTGCTCGTCGTCTCGCTGGCTGGCCAGATCGGCTATGTCCTTTTCGGCGAACTCGCCTCGGGACGGGCCATCGTCACCGAAGCGGACGCACGGCAGGAGCCGGCGCAATCCGAAACCGCACCGGTGCCCGACGAAATCGAGGATGACGCCATGGCCGTGCCGCCCATGCCGGTGGGCACGGCGCTGGAGCCGGACTACGCCGAGGAAATGCCGATGCCGGACGAGGCGGAGG
>CAZKTH010000388.1:0-2323 GCA_964555575.1 uncultured Devosiaceae bacterium
TGCCGTCTCGATGGAAGCCGTCATCAACTCCGCGTCCTTGGATCGAGCGTATGGTACAAAAGGTCGGAGAAAAGATTGATGCCGATGAAGACGGTGCCGATGACGATGGTGCCGCCGAGCACGGCGTTCATGTCGGCGTTCTGCAGCGAATTGGTGATGTAAAGCCCGATGCCGGGCCAGGAGAACACCGTCTCGGTCAGCACCGAGCCCTCGAGCAGTCCGGCGTAGGAGAGGGCGATGACGGTGACCAGGGGCACGGCCGCATTCCTCAGCGCGTGGAACCAGATGATCCGGGCTTCGGAAAGGCCCTTGGCGCGGGCGGCAACGATGTATTCCTGGGCGAGTTCGTTGAGCATGAAGGATCGGGTCATGCGCGAGATGTAGGCGAGCGAGAAATAGCCGAGCAGCGCGCCGGGCAGGAGGATGTGGCGCCAGGCATCCCAGAAGATGCTCCATTGCCCCGTCCAGGCACTATCGACGAGATAGAGGCCGGTGATCGGGGTGAAGGTGTAGGCATAGGCGATGTCGAGCCGGCCGGGATAAGCCGCCCATTTGAGCTGGGCGTAGAACACCAGCAGCGACAAAAGCCCCAGCCAGAAGATCGGCACCGAATAGCCGATCAGGCCGATGATGCGGACGATCTGGTCGACGATCGAATCGCGCCAGACCGCGGCGATGACGCCGAAAGGGATGCCGAGCCCGGCGCCGATCAGCGTGCCGACGGTGGCCAGTTCGAGCGTCGCCGGAAAGACGCGGAGGATGTCCTCGATCACCGGATGGGTGGTCAGCACCGAGATGCCGAAATCGCCGGTGACGGCCTGCTTGAGATAGATCAGGAACTGCTGCCAGAGCGGCAGGTTGAAGCCCATCTCCTCGCGGATGCGTTCGACCACGCTCATCGGTGCGCGGTCGCCGACGATCGCCAGGACCGGATCGATCGGGACGACGCGGCCGATGAAGAAGGTGACGGCAAGAAGGCCAAGGAATGTGGTGAGGAGAATCGTCAGGAACCGCGCCACGCCGACCACAATGCCGCGTGCGCGCCGGTAGCCGGCGCGCACGCTTGTCGTTTCAGTGTTTGACACCGACAAGTTCCATCAGCCCTTGGAGATCGGGGCAAGGAAGTTGGTGTCGAACGACGGTCCGAGCTTGAAGCCCTCGACCTTGGTGGAGTAGGCGCCGACCTCGATCTGCTGATAGATCATCACGAAGGGGCTGGCTTCCTGCGCCTTCTTCTGCAGATCGACATACATGGCCGCACGCTTGTCGGTGTCCATTTCGAGAAGGGCCGCCTTGGTTTCCTCGTTCATCGCACCGGGATCCCAGGCGTTGCGCCAGGCAAGCGTCTTGTTGCTGGCATCATCGGAATTATCCGGGTTGGAGACGAAGGTCTCGGCATTGGAATTGGGATCCCAATAGTCCGAGCCCCACTGACCGATATAGATGTCGTGCTGGCGGGCACGATACTTGGTCAGTGTCTGCTTGCCGTCGCCGGGGATGATCTGGATCTTGATGCCGACCTCGGCGGCTGCCTGCTGGAAGGTTTCGGCAATGCCGGTCACGGGCTGGGTATTGCGCACGTCCATTGTGGTGGAGAAGCCATCGGGAAGACCGGCGGCAGCCAGCAGTTCCTTGGCCTTGGCGATGTCGAACGAATAAGGCTTGTCGTCGATGGCGCCGAGCTGGCCCATGGGCAGGAACGATTCGTGAATGGTGCCGATGCCCTTGATAAGGGTGTCACCGATGGCGGTGTAGTCGACCAGATACTTCATCGCCTTGATCACATCGGGCTTGGCCAGAATCGGATTCTTCTGGTTCAGCGAGATGTAGTAGACCGTACCCTTGGGCCGCGAAGTGGTGGCGAGGTTGGGGTTGCTGGCGATGGCGTCGAGGTCGGAGGGCGACAGGTTGCGGGCGATGTCGACGTCGCCGTTCTCGAGGGCGAGGCGCTGGCCGGCGCTCTCCTTCATGTGGCGGTAGATCACGCGCTTCAGCACGGGAGCGTCGCCGTAGTAGTTGTCGTTGCGTTCGAGCACGACCGCCTCATTGGCCTTCCAGGTAATGACCTTGAACGGACCGGAGCCGGCCGAATTGGTCTTGAGCCACTGGTTGCCGAAATCGGTGTCCCACTTGTAGGTGTCGGACGGGGTGACGGCCAGGGCGTGCTCCATCACCAGCTTCTTGTCGACCACCGCGGCCGGGGCCGACGACATAACGTTGAGCACGAAGCTTTGCGCATAGGGCTTGTCGACGGTGAACGAGATGGTCTGGGGATCGATCGCCTTGACCTTGTCGGTGACGTTGTCGCCGTTGAGGCCGAACT
>CAZKTH010000389.1:0-2317 GCA_964555575.1 uncultured Devosiaceae bacterium
TAATGGTTGGTGGCTCCGAGCAGAATGACCTTCCTGCCGGACCTTCGCAGCCGATCGATTTCGGTCAAAGCAAGATTGACGACCGGCGTCCACCAGTCCTTCCCCCTGTTGTCCATCGTTTCGCGATTCGGGATGGCGTCGAGTTCATCGAGGAATCCGACCGCGGGTTCCAACGACAGAACCTGATCGACGAAATGCTTGAGGTTCCGGCCAACGCCGCCGAGCGCTCCATCGCCAACGGTGAACCAGGCGCCGATACTGCTCGAGACAAAACGCCAGCCCGCCGTTCGCGCCAGGGACTCGGCAATCAGGGTTTTTCCGGTCCCCGGCGGCCCTTCTAGGACGGCAAAAACGAGTTGATCCGGCGACATGTCTCCTGACTTCACTGCTTCCAGATCGGCGACAAGCTGATCTGTCCATGTCCGGATTGCTTCCGTCAGGGGCAGGTCCGGCAACAGAGGAACGGTCGATGTCTGGCGCTTGGGTCGGCGGGCGACGGCACGACGCAGATTGGCGACGCATTGACCCGCCTTCAGGCCTGGCCGGACGACGCTGACAATAACATCGAGATCGAGTGCCGCCATTTCGTCCGTGACGCCGCGGGCGATGCCACCGGTCACCTTCCGGATGACCCGACGCAGAAGCGTCGGCGACATCGGCGGGATGGTGATCACGATGTCGGCGGCGGCGAGGACGGCGTCGTCGAGGAGCTCCTGGGGATCCTGCGAGATGAACATCAGGCTCCTGCCGCCATGCAGCCAGCGCAGTTCGTCGCCGCCGACGCGACAGAGGACGCCTGCGATCTTTCTCCGCTCGGTGACGACCTTGATGACTGGGGCACGCTCCATCTGCCTGACCGCTGCCTCGATGAGATCGACCCAAGTCTCATCGGCAACATGGATAACCGAGAGGTTCGGATGGGTCTTGAGAGCAGCCCGCCCCTTTCGATCGAGGGCAGCTTCGAGCGAAAGACTGGCGATCACCGCTGCCGCTGTTTGACGCGTCGGTTGAGGGGTGCTGTCGAATTCAAGCTCATCCGGCGTCTCGTCGTCTTCGTCGTCGATATTGGGAAGGTCAATCATGACACGTCTCCGGCGCCGGATCGGCGACACCGCCGATCCGCGCGAAGTGAATGAAAAAGGGTCTGGGACGGAATCTGACCGTCAGGCCGCGGCGAGCGCCGCCGTGTCGGGCCGGTCTTCAGCGTCGGAATCGACCGGCTTCCAGGCCGACAGCGCCCTGCCCTTGCCCCCCGCGCAGAATTGCGCCGTGCTGCTTCCGTTCGGGAACACCAGGTCTTTCTGGACGACGAAGGACCTGCCATCCGGCGACAGGGTGATCAGGCCGGAATGCAACCAGTTGGACCGCGAATAATGGATCCCGCGGTTTCCGCTCGGCGCCGCCGCTATCCTCACATCCGAGCCGCGAAGCAAAATCCAGCGGTCCTCGGCCTGTTTGGCCGCGTGCGCGACCAACCCGGCGCCGAAGTGCAATTCGAACAACTCGCCGGAAGGCAGCTCGTCGAACAGGCGCGTCGGACCGATGCGGCCGGCCTCGGCCCTGGGACCCGCGAGAACCGACCTGGCGGAACCATTGCCGAAGAAATAGCCGTGGTGATGAAGCGCCAGAGCCGCCTGCCCGATGAAGCTGTCGATCTCGCTGAAAAGCTGCACGTCGCAGGGCGCGCCGATCGGCACCTGATTGATCACCTCGAGGTCCCCGCTGGCGCCGGCGCGGGACGAAAGAGTGCGTTCCGCAATCAGGGCGCCCTCGGCAGTGAGGTTTCCAAACGCGTCGACAATGACGAAGACTTTCTCGATGTTCTCGATCGGCTGACGGCCGTCGGCGACGCGCAATCCCACATCGCTTCCCATGCCGATATAGATCGAGGTCTCGTTCATCAGACCGTAGACGCCGGGCCGGTGCAACGCCTCGACGCGCCCGAAGGACCGACGGGCATCACCCGGGCCAACGACCACACTGGCCATGAAGGGACAACCGAGTTGTTCGAGCCCGGCCGGCAGGTCGCCGCCGCCGTGGCCAGCCGCCGCAACAAAGTCCGGCGGAACCGGCATCACCGCTACCGGCGCGACGGCGCCATCGGGATCCAGATCCCGCGTCGTGCGGCGAACGATCGTGTTCTCGTCGAGGATGCCGCGAAATTCGAGCGTCAACTCGCCGGCGGCGACAAGCGCGAGGATGGCGTCGACGGGATCCTGATGGCCCGGAAGCTCGGCGACAATGTCGCCGATCGAGGCGCTGCCAGTCGCGTCGACGATCGACAGGATCTGCACCTGCTCCGACGCGGAAAGGTGCG
>CAZKTH010000390.1:0-2315 GCA_964555575.1 uncultured Devosiaceae bacterium
GATGCACTCTCTTCTTTGGGGGGGTAGCGTCTTTGGGGGGGTTAGCGGTCGACGCGGGCACCGCCGCCGCCGACCAGTTTTTCGACCTCGGCGAGGCTCGCCATGGTGGTGTCACCGGGCGTGGTCATGGCCAGGGCGCCATGGGCGGCGCCGTAGTCCACCGCCTTCTGGGCGTCGCCGAAACTCATCATGCCGTAAATGAAGCCGGAAGCGAAGCTGTCGCCGCCGCCGACCCGGTCCATGATCTCGACGCCCTTGCGCTGAGTCGAGGAATAGAACTTGCCGTCATACCAGCACATGGCGCCCCAGTCGTTGACCGTCGCCGTCACCACGCCGCGCATGGTGGTCGCCGTCGCCCTGAAATTGGGGTAGTCGGCAACGACCCTGGCGATCATCTTTTCGAACGAAGAGACTTCGAGATCGGTCAGATTGGCGTCGGCGCCCTCGATCTGGTAGCCCAAGGAGGCGGTGAAATCCTCTTCGTTGCCGATCATCACGTCGACATATCTGGCGATCTCGCGATTGATCTCCTGGCACTTTTCCTTGCCGCCGAATCCCTTCCACAGCGACGGGCGGTAATTGAGGTCGTAGGAAACGATGGTGCCGTATTTCTTGGCGATGCGCGCCGCCTCGATGACGGCCGGACCGGTGGTCTCGGAAAGACCGGCAAAGATGCCGCCGGTGTGGAACCAGCGAACGCCCAGCTCGCCGAAAATGTATTCCCAGTCGAAATCGCCCGGTTCGATCTGGCTGGCGGCGGTCAGGCCGCGGTCGGAGACGCCGACGGCACCTCTGAGGCCGAAGCCGCGCTCGGTGAAATTGAGACCGTTGCGAACGGTGCGGCCGATGCCGTCATAGGGGACCCATTTGATCAGCGAGGTGTCGACGCCGCCCTGCAGGATCAGATCCTCCATCAACAGTCCGACATCGTTTTTGGCGAAGGCGGTGGCGACGGCGGCGCGCTTGCCGAAACAGCGCCTCAGACCCCGCGCCACATTGTATTCGCCGCCGCCTTCCCAGGCCCGGAAATGGCGGGCGGTGCGAATCCGTCCCTCGCCCGGATCGAGACGCAGCATCACTTCGCCGAGCGACAGGATATCGTACCGGCAGTCCTTTTCGTCACGTAGCTCTAGCTTGCTCATGGTGCTCTTCCCAAATTTGAGGCGCTGTCTTCCGGTCCGTTCGCAGCGGTCCGGTTTGCACCTGCTATATCGCAAACCATGCTGGTATGGTAGTATGTAGCGAACGACGCCAGCAGGCGCGAACAGATGGACGCTGCCTGTATGGCACCGTATGCAATCTATGAGCAAGACTTGTCATCAAGGACGTATCGCCACGATTGCGGCAAAGCGTCAAACCCGCCAGAATGGCGACGGCAGCGACACTTCGGAGGCGTTCGGTGCCGGCTCGCGACATTCTGGTGCACGACCCCCGGACCCGGGCCGGGGAGCAACAATCGGGTCCGTCGGAAGAGCGGCGGCGGACGCCATTCGACAACGAACCCGCTCAGGAGTCCGTCATGTCCGATTTTGACCTTTCCGCCCTGGCCGAGGGAATCGAGATCCCCCGCTACGACCGGAGCACACTCCGCCCCCGCTCCGTCCATCTCGGATTCGGCGCCTTCGCCCGCGCCCACTGGATGGGCTATCATCAGGACTATTTGCACAAGCATCCCGAAAGCGACTGGGGCGTTGTCGTCACCGACCTCAAATACAATGCCGACCGCTTCGGACTTCTGGAAGACAACGACAATTTCTATTCCGTGCTCGAATATTCCGACACGGTCGACCATCTGCGTGTCATCGGCTCGGTGCTCAAGACGACCCATCCCGAACGCAACGGCATAGACGGGTTTTTCGAACCCTTCCTTTATCCCGATCTCGCCATCGTCTCGCTGACCGTGACCGAAAAGGGCTATTGCCTTGCCGCCGGCGAACTGGACGAGGCCAATCCCGACATCGTTCACGATCTCGCCAACCGCCACGCGCCGGTTTCGGCCATCGGCGCGCTGGTCGAGGCGCTTTTCCGTCGTCGCGCCGCCGGGCTCGACGGCTTCACCATCCTGTCGCTCGACAACCTGCCCTCCAACGGCAAGACCTGCGAAAAGGCGGTGATGTCCTATGCCAGGAAAGTCGATGCCGATCTGGCCAGATGGATCGCGGCCCATGTCAGCTTCCCCTGCTCGATGGTCGACCGCATCGTGCCGGCCCTGACCGAGGAGAGCCGCAGACTCATCCGCGAAAGGCTCGGCTTCGACGATGCCAACGGCATCGTCTGCGAACCGTTCCGGCAATGGGTGATCGAGGACAATTTCG
>CAZKTH010000391.1:0-2313 GCA_964555575.1 uncultured Devosiaceae bacterium
TAACCACCGGAATCCGCAGGAACGGATGCTGACCGGAACGACGGTGCCGGCGCCGTTGCGGATTTCTGTGCAAAGTCAATTGATCACACGGAACGCCGCCGTCTCAGCAAAAATGAGGTCCAAACTCACAAGCTGTGATCCGTCGTTCAACTGGGACGGCTTCCATGCCGGCGTCGGCATTACCGGCGGGGCCTTCACCACAGGACCATCGCCCCCGAACCATGCGTCCGTCGATGGCATCGCCGGCGTCAATATCACGGCCGGACAATTATTGTGCGGCGTTGAGGGGCAGGTGAGTGGCTATCACGACTTCACCGTTGGTGATGCCTGGCTCGCCAAGGGAGAGGTGCGCGCTGGTGTGCTGGCATCCAGCAATGTGCTCCTTTACGGCGCGGTGTCGGGGGTCCACTTCAGTGACGGCGCCAATTATGGCGGCATCGGTGGCGGCGCCGAGTTTGCTGCGATGGACAACATGAGTATCGACGTCGAAGGTACCTATTACCCCTTGAGCAACAATTCGTACAACAACGCCACGGTTTCGGGTTCGGTGCTCTGGCGCTTCAACGGATCGCACGTGCCGGGACGACATGATGACGGCCTCGCTTTCGGGCGGGGCCGTTTGTCTTTGAATGGCGATGGCGTGGCACCGGATCTGCGTTAACGAAGCGTTATCCGCGATGCCGGCATTTGATTGATTCGGCCCAGGCATGAGGGGACACTGGCTGCAAACAGAAATTGGAGCACTGCCATGTCTCGCATAACCCAGGCATTCGCCCTTTGCTTTTCCGCGGCCCTTTTCGCCGTTCCGGCCGCGGCTCAGGATTATTATGGAGCGGCATCTCCGCTCGAAGGCGCCTATGTCGGCGGCTATGCCGGCGGCGCCTTCGATCCCAATGCCTCCTGGGCGCTCGGCGCCATGGCCGGTGTCAATTTCGAGGTCAATCCAGGCGTTCTCGCCGGTCTCGAGGTCCAGGGCGGCGTCGATACCAACGGTTCAAGCACGAACTGGGAAGGCCTGATGCTCGGACGTGCCGGAGCCGCGATGACACCGGACACCATGCTCTATGGCGAACTGGGGGTCGGCTCGGTCAACGGCACCGGATCATGGGTGCTCGGCGCCGGCGCCGAGGCGATCGTCGCCCCGCAGCTCGGCGTGCGCGGCGAGGTGCAGGGCACCGGGCCCTGGGGATCCTTCCTCAACCGCACCAAAGCCACGGCCGGTCTCCTCTGGCATGTGGAATAGGGTTCCGGCCCGGCTCGCAGTTATGGTGGCCCCGCTTCGGCGGGGCTTTTTTCTTGTGGCGGACCGGCAGGGACATGGCGGTCGGCGGTGCGGATCCGGAGGCGTGGCGGCCAAAGCCCATCCCGGCAGCATGACAGTGCCGCATAGCTGGTAGGCACGCCATCCGGGCCCAGTTTTCGCCGGGAGGGCGCCGGAGCACTTGCAACGCCGAAAGCGCTAGGCTAAGCCGTTCCTCGAACCCGCCAGGGATAATCTGCCGCAGGCAGGCTTATCCCGAGTGGCCTCCGCTCCGGAGGCGACAAACACCAGGTTTGCCGATGTCTGAACTGTTGAGCGCCTATCTCCCGATCGTGATCTTCATTGCACTAGCCGGGGTGATCGGTCTGGCGCTTCTGGCGGCGCCGTTCCTGATCGCGATCAAGCATCCTGACCCGGAAAAGGTCTCGGCCTATGAATGCGGCTTCGAGGCCTTCGACGATGCCCGCATGAAATTCGACATCAGATTCTATCTGGTCGCGATCCTGTTCATCATCTTCGATCTCGAAGTGGCGTTCCTGTTCCCCTGGGCCGCTGCCTTCCGCGACGTGGGGTGGTTCGGCTTCTGGGCGATGATGATCTTTCTTGCCGTCCTGACTGTCGGCTTTGTCTATGAATGGCGCAAAGGAGCCCTGGAATGGGATTAGAGTCCGACCCCACTCTGATCACACCCAAGCCCAAGGGGATCATCGATCCGCAGACGGGCAAGCCGGTCGGTGCCGACGACGCGAAATTTGTCGAGATCGACAACGAACTGGCCGACAAGGGTTTTCTGGTCACGACCGTCGACGAACTGATCAACTGGTCGCGCACCGGTTCGCTGATGTGGATGACCTTCGGCCTGGCCTGCTGCGCCATCGAGATGATGCACACCTCGATGCCGCGCTACGACGCCGAACGCTATGGCTTCGCCCCGCGCGGTTCGCCGCGTCAGTCCGACGTGATGATCGTCGCCGGCACCCTGACCAACAAGATGGCACCGGCCTTGCGCAAGGTCTACGACCAGATGCCGGAGCCGCGCTACGTCATCTCCA
>CAZKTH010000392.1:0-2289 GCA_964555575.1 uncultured Devosiaceae bacterium
TTGACCGTTCTCATGTGGCCTTCTGGCGTCGGTTCCTCGCGGAAGGCCTTGGCGATATTGACCGCGATGTTGGTGGCGAGCGAGGACTTGCCCATGGCCGGGCGGGCCGCGAGGATGACCAGGTCCGAAGGCTGCAGCCCACCCATCAGCCGGTCGAGATCGCTGAGGCCGGTAGCGATGCCCGACAGCTTGCCGTCGCGCTGATAGGCTTCGCTCGCCATGTGGATCGAAGCGGTGAGGGCGCGGTCAAAGGGCTGGAAGCCGCCATTGTAGCGGCCGCGCTCGGCGAGCTCGAAAAGCCGCTTCTCGGCTTCCTCGATCTGCCGGTCCGGGGTCATGTCGACATCCGCCTCGTAGGCGGTCTCGGTCATCTCATCGCCGATCAGGATCAGATTGCGCCTGAGGGCGAGGTCGTAGACGGTGGTACCGAAATCATAGGCGTTGATGACGGTCGTCGCCTCGGCCGCCAGCCGCGCCAGATATTGCTGCATCGAGACGCCTTCGATCAGCTCGGCCGGCAGGAAGGTATGGACCGTGATCGGATCGGCCTTCTTGCCGGCCCGGATGAACTTGGCGGCGACTTCGTAGATCTGACGGTGGATCGCTTCGTAGAAGTGATCGGGTTCGAGGAAATCCGAGACGCGATAGAAGGCTTCGTTGTTGACGAGAATGGCGCCGAGCAGCGCCTGCTCGGCCTCGACATTGTGCGGTGCCTGTCGGTAGCCCTGATCCTGGTCAGGATGAAGTCGTCGAATTTCGGCCATGCAGCCCCCCGGCTGGCTAAGCGCTTTTGTTAATCCAAACTCGCCCGATTCCATAGTCGCACCCGGCGCGGCATCGTTGCCCCGGTGAACAGCGGGGATAACGAAAAAGCGGATGCAAACGAAAAGGGCCGGAACGTTCCGGCCCTCTTTTTCGCAGATGATTCGGGCCGGGATCAGGCGTCGGCCGGCGGCTCGGTTGCGGCGGCCTCGGTCGCAGCCGGCTCGGAGGCGTCGGACTCTGCCGTTTCGTCTTCGGCGGCCTCGTCTTCAGCCGTCTCGGCGGCTTCGGCGGCTTCGATCTCGGCGGCCTTGGCCGCAGCCCGTTCGTCCTCGTCGTCATAGTTGAGGACGGTCATGTCCTCGCCCTTGGCCTGACGATGGGCCTCGTCCTCGGAACGGGCGACATTGACAAGGATCGACACCGCGACTTCCGGGTGAAGATTGAGCGCCACTGTATGCAGGCCAACCATCTTGATGGGGTTGGCCAGATCGATCTGCGACTTCAGGACGGTGAAGCCGTCGACGCCCAGAGCCTCGGAAATGTCGCGCGAACTGACCGAGCCATAGAGCTGGCCGGTCTCGCCGGCCTGACGGATCATCCTCACCAGATGGCCGTTGAGGCCGTTGGCAATGCCGGCCGCCTCGTTGCGGCGTTCCTCGTTGCGCTTTTCGATGACGACACGCTCGGCCTCGAATTTCTTGCGATTGGCCTCGGTGGCCCGCAGGGCCTTGTGCTGCGGCAGAAGATAGTTGCGGGCATAGCCGTCCTTGACGATGGCTTCGTCGCCAATGGTGCCGTGACGGCCGACACGCTCCAAAAGAATGACACGCATTTGTCTCTCCCATGCTGTCCCGGCGGGTTTGTTCAAACCCGCGGTTAGAGGCGAAGGACCATTCCTTGCCCCAACGAACCGGTCTGCCGATCGGACCGGCAGTAGTTCCTGGTGGTCGCGTTTCCGAACCGAAAAACCGGTTCCCACTTTTTCCGGAAACGCTCCGGCCTAGCTGACCGAGAAGGGCAGCAGACCGATGAAGCGGGCGCGCTTGATGGCGCGGGCCAGCTCGCGCTGCTTCTTGGCGGAGACCGCCGTGATGCGGGACGGCACGATCTTGCCGCGCTCCGAAATGTAGCGCTGCAACAGGCGCACGTCCTTGTAGTCGATCTTCGGGGCATCGGCGCCCGAGAACGGGCAGGTCTTGCGGCGGCGCTGGAAGGGCCGGCGGGTACGGGTCGTCGTGAGGTCACGAATAGCCATTGCTCAAACTCCTTTCAGCCCTAGAAGCGACGCGGACGGTCGCCGCGGTCGCCACGACCTTCGCGCTCGTCGCGCTTTTGCATCATGATCGACGGCCCGTCCTGAAGCTCATCGACACGGATGGTCATGAACCTCAGCACGTCCTCGGAAAGGCCCATCTGCCGTTCCATCTCGGCGACCGCTTCGTGCGGGGCATTGATGTTCATCAAGGTGTAGTGGGCCTTGCGATTCTTCTTGATCCGGTAGGCGAGGGACTTGAGGCCCCAATA
>CAZKTH010000393.1:0-2253 GCA_964555575.1 uncultured Devosiaceae bacterium
GAAATAGCTCGATTCGAAATGGCTGCCGGCTTCCTCGAAGGTCGCTTTCCTCTCGGCATCGACCAGCGCCGAGGCCGCCTCGGGAAACCGGCTGTCGGGATAGTGGTTCGAGGGATGGCGCTGCGCTTCGACGAAGATCGCCCAGCCCGAACCGAGGCGGCGGAAGGCGTTGTTGAGGCGCCCGGCCACAGCGACCAGTTCGGCCGGCACCGCGCTGTCGAGATCCGGCCCGCGGAAGCGGGCACTGCGCTGGAACGAACCGTCCTTGTTGAGGACGATCCCCTGACCGACCAGGGCCGCCCAGGGCAGATAGTCGGCGAGCCGGGTGTTGCGGGTGCGGTATTCTGCGAGGTTCATGATCGGCGGGTCTCAGACCGTGAGATGCGCGGGGATGCGCAGGTGGCGGCGGCCGACCTCTACGAAGAGTGGGTCGCGCCTGGCGGCCCAGACGGCGGCAATGTGGCCAATGGCCCAGAGCACGATGCCGGCGATCCAGAGCCTGAGACCCAGGCCGATCGCGCCGGCGAGCGTGCCGTTCAGGATCGCGATTGCGCGTGGGGCGCCGCCGAGCAGGATCGGCTCGCTCAGGGCCCGGTGGACGGGAACGGTGAAGCCGGAGAGATCGCCGGCGGGATCGAAACTGCCCGCCATCAGATCAGCGCCCCGCCACCGAAGGAGAAGAAGGACAGGAAGAACGAACTGGCCGCGAAGGCGATGGAAAGCCCGAAGACGATCTGGATCAGCCGCCGGAAGCCGCCGGAGGTATCGCCGAAGGCCAGCGACAGGCCGGTGACGATGATGATGATCACGGCGACGATCTTGGCCACCGGCCCCTCGATGGATTCGAGGATCGACTGCAGCGGCGCTTCCCAGGGCATGGACGAGCCGGAGGCATGGGCGGCAGGCGCCACCATCAGGCTGAGGGCGGCGAGCGAGGCCGCCGCGGTCAGGCGTTGCAGGGCATCGCGGTGGAACGAGGTCATCTTGTGTCTCCTTCAAGGCTGGATGGGAGTGGGTCGGCAATCGCGGGCAAGACGTGATAATCGCCGTCGGCGCCGAGGCCATCGACGCGGGCGAGTTCGGAAAGCCGCCGGGCAGAACCGCGGCCGGAGAGAACGGCGATCAGGTCGATCGTCTCGGCGATGAGCGCGCGGGGCACGGTGACGACGGCTTCCTGGATGAGCTGTTCCATCCGCCGGAGCGCACCGATGGCGCTGCCGGCGTGGATGGTGCCGATGCCGCCGGGATGCCCCGTGCCCCAGGCCTTGAGGAGATCGAGCGCCTCCGGCCCGCGCACCTCACCGATCGGGATGCGGTCGGGGCGCAGGCGCAGCGACGAGCGGACGAGATCGGAAAGCGAGGCGACGCCGTCCCTGGTGCGCATGGCGACGAGGTTCTCCGCCGCGCATTGCAGCTCGCGCGTATCCTCGATGATGACGACGCGGTCGGAAGTCTTTGCGACCTCGGCCAATAGCGCGTTGGTCAGCGTCGTCTTGCCGGTCGAGGTGCCGCCGGCGACGAGGATGTTCGCGCGCGTAGCGACGCCGTGGCGCAACACCTCGGCCTGCGCGGAGGTCATGATGCCGGCGGCCACATAGTCGTCGAGGGTGAAAACGGCGACGGCGGGTTTGCGGATGGCGAAGGTCGGGGCCGTGACGACCGGCGGCAACAGCCCCTCGAACCGCTCCCCCGTCTCGGGCAGTTCTGCGGAGACACACGGAGCGCCGGCATGGACCTCGGCACCGACATGGTGCGCGACCAGGCGGATGATCCGTTCGCCGTCTTCGGGCGGCAGAAGCTGGCCCGTATCGGCCAGCCCTTTGGAAAGCCGGTCGACCCAGATTCGCCCGTCCGGGTTCAGCATCACCTCGACGACGGAAGGGTCCTCCAAGAGCCGCGCAATAGCCGGTCCGAGCGCCGTGCGCAGCATCCGCGCGCCGCGAGCGATCCCTTCCGAATTGTGATGTGAGGCTGCCATCCGATCCCCGCTTCCAGTGGGGACAAACAGGCGACCCCCATGCGGGGATGATTAAAAGAGCCTGATTTAGGGCTGATTCAACAAGGAATTAGGCGCGTAGTAGCGTAGCGTGCAAAGACAGGAGAACGGCGAACGTGGCTCACATCTACCCCGCACCAACGTCCGACATGAACCTTGTTGGCAAAGGGTTGGCCCTACGAAAAATAAGTCTGGATTCGCCCCAATGCACGAACCCGCTGACGCGGGAGGGTGTTTGTGGCGATGTAGCGTGACAG
>CAZKTH010000394.1:0-2218 GCA_964555575.1 uncultured Devosiaceae bacterium
CCCGGACCTTCGCTGCGCTGCGGCCCGACCTCTCCCCCGAAGGGAGAGGTTTGGCGTTGACAATGCCGTTTCCGCAAAATCGTGAAGCGGTGAATGCTCTACAGTCCCTTCAGCGCCGCCATCACCTTGGCGGCACGGGCGCCGACCTCCTGGGGCGGGCGGCCGGGTTTGTACAGATAGGTGCCGAGCCCGAAGCCGGAGCAACCGGCCTTGACGTATTCGCCGAAATTGTCGGGCGAAACGCCGCCGACGCCGATGATCGCCAACTCCGGCGGCAGCACCGCCCGGATCGCCCTGATATGGCCGGGGCCGACGGAATCGGCGGGAAAGATCTTGAGCGCATTGGCGCCGGCATGAAGGGCGGCGAAGGCCTCGGTCGGGGTCATGACGCCCGGATAGGACAAAAGCCCGCGCCGGCGGGTCTCGGCGATCACGCCGGTGTCGCAATTGGGCGAGACGACGAATTGCGCGCCGGCCTCGGCCACCGCCACGACCTCGGCAAGCCTGGTGACTGTGCCGGCGCCGATGGTGGCGCGGCCGTCACAGGTCCTGGCCGCCAGCGCGATGCTGTCGATGACGTCGGGCGAATTCATCGGCACTTCGATCATGGTGACGCCGGCCGATATCAGCGCCTCGCAAACCGGACCGATCTCGGAAGGGGTGATGCCGCGCAGAATGGCGATGACGAGAGGGGTGGTCATGACAAAGGGGTCCACGGTTTCTGAATTATCGCCGTCAGTCTAGCACGGCGCATGCCGATTGCGTCACGCCGCGACCGTCAGCATGCACAGGGCATGCGGCGGAATGGTATAGACGCCGTTTTCTTCATGCAGCATCAGCTTGCGCGGCACCACGGTGTCGGGAGCTGCGATCGAATTGAAGGCGTCGGGCGAAGCGCCGTCGATAACGATGGCCTCGCCGGTGCCGGTCAGGCTCTGGCCGTCGAGCCGGATCGAACAGGGCATGGCGGCGTTCGGATCGCGGTTGGCGATGGCAATCGTCGTGCCTTTTTCGTCGCTGCTGACAAGGGCATCGACCGCCGCGACATCGCGTCCGTCCTTTTCAAGCCGTGGGCCGTCGACCCGTGTCGTAACGATCCACGCGCGCGTCATCTCGACATAAAGCTTCATGGCGTGAAAACTGGTGCGCCGGACGATGCCGGCGGAATGGACGAAGAGCGGGCCGCGGGCATTGACTGTCGGCGATATGTTGGCCATGGCGACGATATCGGCATTGCGCAGGCAGGCGTTGAAGAAGGCGGACGCGAACAGGGCATCGGCCATGGTGTAGGTGGCGGCGATGTCGTTGCGGTTGCGCGCCGCGATGGCGTCCGGGCCGTTGCCGTCGGGGTGGTGCCAGCCCCTCAGATTCCATTCGTCGAAGGCGATTCTGACCTTGCCGGCAAAGCCGGCGGCAGCGATTGTCGAACGGCTGGCGGCAATGGCCTTTTCCGGCCCGTCGCACTGCATCATGGCGCTCAGATAATCGGCCGGCTCGTCCTTCTGCCAGAGCGGATCCCAGTAGTCGTGGATGGAGACGAGATCGAGATAGCGTCCGGCTTTGCTCAGAAGCGCATGAGTCCAGTCGGTGTCGGGGACGGCGGCGGCACTGAGGACGATGGTGTTGTCGACCGCGCGCATCATCTTGGCGGATTCGGCGACATAGGGTCCCCATTCGCCGATCCGCTTGGCGCCGATCTGCCAGTCGCCATAGCTCTCGTTGCCGATGCCCCAATAGCGCACGCCGAACGGGGCGTCATGGCCGTTGGCGCGGCGCATCTCGGCGTAGCGGGTCGGCAGCGCGCCGTTGCAGTATTCGACCCAGTTGCTCATCTCCTCCGGCGTGCCGTTGCCGCCATTGGTGCAGATGTAGGGCTCGCAGCCGACCTCGCGGCACCAGGCGACGAACTCGTCGGTGCCGAATGTGTTCGGTTCGGGGACGCGCCAGGCCTTGTTGTAGGACGGGATGCGTTCCGGCCCGACGGCCTCGTGCCAGTGATAGTCGGAAACGAAATTGCCGCCCGGCCAGCGCATGATCGGCAGGCGCAGTTCCCCGAGGGCGTCGATGACGTCGCGACGGAAACCCCGATCGTCGGACAAAGGCGAGCCGGGATCGAACAGGCCGCCATAGATCTGGCGGTGAAAATGCTCGATGAAATGGCCGAAAATCATCCGGTCCCAGCGCTGCCGCCCAAAGCGGCCGTCGGCCACGATCGTGG
>CAZKTH010000395.1:0-2209 GCA_964555575.1 uncultured Devosiaceae bacterium
CCAGCACAACGCGGCGCTGGTCGAGGAGACGAACGCGGCGATCGAGCAGACCGAGTCCCAGGCCAGCGAACTCGATCGCATTGCCGAGGTGTTTACCCTCGCCGACAGCGGGCAAGCAAGGCCGACTGGATCGGCCAGACCCGAGGCCGGGCCAATGCGGGCCAAACCCGGCAAGGCTGCCAGGGCCTATCTCAGCAGCAGCAGCGCCGCCATCGATCAGGACTGGTCCGAGTTCTGACGATTCCCGGTCGCCGATTGCCGAATGAAAGCTGGAAAATGGGTGTGACAAAGCGCCCCTTTTTTGGCGGGCAGACACGCACCAAGTTTACGGCATATTTAACAAATGCCGCCGAAAAATGCCCTGTGCACCTGCATGACAGGTGGGATTGGGGTGTTTGGCGATGTTGTCGCAATTACGTAGCGCTTGGGCGAAGCTGTCCTTTCGGGTTTTGTTGGTCTTGCTGGCGGCTGTGCCGATCGTTGCCTTCACGGTGATGGGCGGATCGCAGGCCTGGACCTATTTCCGGACCTATCAGAATCTCGGGCAGGCGCTTCACGTGCAGCGCCTTGCCGATGCCGGCGCATCCCTGGCCCAGGCCCTGCCCGCCGAAGTGCTCGCTGCGAACACCGAACGCGCGCAGAAACGAGCGGAGGCCGACGCCGCGCTGGCCGAGGTTCTGTCCGCCTATGACGCGCTCGCGAAGGCGGGCATCAAGGACAAGGACATCGATTCCAACGTTGCGATCATACGCAACGTCAAGCCGGCATTCGCCACCTATCGCCAGCATGCCGATGCCGGGGCCGCGGACGCGCAGAACGAAGGGCTTTTCGTGCTGCAACCGGTTTCGGCGGCGGGCCTGGAACTGATCCGCCGGTCTTCGGCGATGATCGGCGACCTGGATCTGGCCCGGCTGATCGAGGGCTATTACGCCCTGATGCAGACCAATGATTCCGGCATGATCGAGATCATCAACGTCAAGACCTATCTGGCGGGCGCCATGACCCCGGCCGACATCACCTTCGCCCATCACGCCAAGGCGCTGCGCGAAATCTACAAGGCGCCGCTGCACGATTTCCTGCCCGCGGACGTGACTGCACCTTACGATGCGTTCCTGAAGAGCGATCAGGGCACGACGATCGACACGGTTCGCGCCCATCTTTTCGCCAATGACGACACTGCGGCGCTACCGGCCGACACTTTGCAGAAATATCTGGCCGCCGCCGACACCAGGGCCACCGTCCTTGCCAAGACGATTGCCGCGACCGGGACGGAAATCAGCCAGATCGCCGACAACAAGCTCGCCTCGTCCTGGAACAATTTCCTCGCCTATCTGGGTCTCACGATCGTCCTTCTGGCGATTGCCATCGCCCTGTGCCTGCTGATCATTCACACGATCTCGGCGGTCGTGCGCGACATGGCGGACAATATGCGCCGGCTCGCCGGGGGCGAACTCGACATCACGCTGAACGGTCGCGAGCGCAAGGACGAACTGGGCGACATGGCGCGCGCCCTCGAGGTCTTCCTCGACAATGCCAAGGCCGTCCAGGCCATGGACAAGGACAAGCAGCTCGAACGCGAACGCGAGCTTGCCGCCCAGAAAGTCCGCGACAAGATGACCGAAGACGTGTCGGCGGTCGTCGCGGCGGCAGGCGCGGGCGACTTCACGGCGCGTATCGACGCCGATTACGGCAACAAGGATCTGGACAACATCGCTGCCGCCCTCAACAATCTCATGGAAATGGTCGAGCGCGGCCTCGGCGAGACCGGTCAGGTGCTGGCGGCCCTGGCGGACACCAATCTGACCCAGCGTGTGACCGGGACCTACCAGGGCGCCTTCGACAAGCTGAAGACCGACACCAACGCCATGGCCGACAAGCTCGTCGAGATCGTCGGGCAACTGAAGCAGACCTCGCGCGGCGTCAAGAGCGCGACGGGCGAGATCCTTTCGGGCGCCAATGACCTTTCCGAGCGCACCACCAAGCAGGCGGCGACGATCGAGGAGACTTCGGCGGCGATGGAACAGCTGGCCCAGACGGTGATGGAGAACGCCAAGCGGGCCGGTACGGCCTCCGATCAGGCCAAGCTGGCTTCCCGTACCGCCGAGGAGGGCGGCGAGGTGATGGCGTCGGCCAATCAGGCGATGGAAAGGATCTCCAATTCCTCGGCCAAGATCTCCAACATCATCGGCATGATCGACGACATCGCCTT
>CAZKTH010000396.1:0-2199 GCA_964555575.1 uncultured Devosiaceae bacterium
TGACCTCGTCGATCGGGTGCATGCCGACATTGATGCCGTTCTTCATCACCATGACGCGATCGCACAGTTCGTAGATGTCATGGATGTCGTGACTGATCAGGAAAATGCCGATGCCGTCATCCCTGAGCTTGCGCATCAGGTCGTTGACCATCGCCGTTTCCGACGGACCGAGGGCGGCGGTCGGCTCGTCCATGATCAGGATGCGGGCGTTGAAATAAAGGGCGCGGGCGATGGCGATGACCTGGCGCTGGCCGCCCGACATGTTGCGCACGATGTCGGTGATGTTCTTGAAATTGGGATTGAGGCGCTGCAGGACCTTGCGGGCCTCGCTCTCCATGCGCTTCTTGTCGAGCGTGCGGTATTGGGTCTTCAGCTCGCGCCCGAGGAACAGATTGGCGGGTGCGTCGAGGTGATCGGCGAGCGCCAGGGTCTGGTAGATGGTTTCGATGCCGAAATTGCGCGCCTCGATCGGAGTGTTGAGTTCGGCCTTGTTGCCGTCGATGAGGATTTCGCCGCTGGTGCGCGCCATGGCGCCCGAAAGGATACGCATCAGGCAGGACTTGCCGGCGCCGTTGTGCCCGAGTACGCCGACGATCTCACCGGGGCGAAGATCGATCGACACGTCCTCGACGGCGTGAACGCCGCCGAACTGCTTGTAGATGTTCTTCATCTCGACAAGAGGCGTCGCACCACTCATTTCGATCCTCTCCTTCACGTCACCGGACGTTGCCGGGCCTGGCCCGCGTCGAAATAGGCGCCCAGAACGTCCGAAACGCGACGCAGCGACAGATCTTCGGGACGATTGGAACCGCCGGCGCGCAGATCCGCAAAGCATTCCGGCAGGTACTGGCTGACGACGGCATCCGGCACGCCGCCGGCAAGGTTGTGCAGAAGCTTTTCATGCGCGGCGGCAACCGACGGATGGCCGAGATAGTAGCGGGCCCGGTCGGAATACGAATAAACGAGCTTGTAGGCCAGTTCGGCGTCGCTGCCGGTGTAGTAATTCTTCCAGTAGCCCGGTTCGGCGCGCATCGTTTCGATGAGGACGGAACGGAAGTGCGACGGCGTGGCGGGTTGCATTTCCCTTTCGGCCGCCTCCAGCGCCATCAGGCTTTCCCTGAGCGCGAAGGTCAGCCACGGTCCGACCTTCAGGATGAAGAAGTGGTTCTCGACCAGGGACCGGAGATTGGCCGGTGTCTGGTAGTCGGTCGAATGCGCCTCGAAGACCATGCCGTGCTGGCGTGCGATCACGTCTTTCAGCCCCTGATCGCCGGGATAGTCGGCGATCTCGTCGTCGGAGAACTCGACGCCCGGCTGCACCACGACGCCGACGACCCGCGACCAGGCATCGGCGAGACCGGCGTCGCGAAATGTGCTTTCGAACACGTCGAGCGTCCGCGCGGCCTCTTCGGGCGAGGTGGGGCGCATTTCCTCTTCCTCGACCGCGCCGCCTGGCGTCGGCACCTCGGTACCGATGATGTAGACCGGTTTCGTCCTGCCGGCATGGGCCTCGCACACCCTGGCCAGCCGGGCGCAGCGGCTGGCGACGATCTCGTCGCTCAACGGCGCCGTGTCGTCGGTGCACACGAAACTGGCGTCGAGATGAATCTTTTCATAGCCGGCCGCGACATAGGCGGCCATCAGCGTTTCGGCTTCCGACATGGCCGTCTCGGCCGGACCTTTCTGCCAGCGGTTCGGACCGAGATGGTCGCCACCGAGAAGTATGCGGTCTTTCGGGAAGCCTTCCTTGTCGGCGATCCTGTGCACCATGGCGACGAAGTCGGCCGGCTTCATGCCGGTATAGCCGCCATACTGGTCGACCTGGTTGGAGGTCGATTCGACTAGGGCGAAATGGTCGTAAGCGCGTGCCGTGCGAAACGTCGCCCTCAGGACGTCGGGATGGGCCGAACAGACCGAGACCGCGACACCCGTGCCGTTGGTCCGGTTCTGTTTGAGGGCCTGAAGGAATTCGTCTCTGGCGGTCATCGCTTGGTCCGATTGACAGGTGGGGAGGCGGCCGGGGCCGCCCTGGCGGCGACCCCAACCTCCTGCTTGGGTTTAGTAGAGAACGTTCTGGGCTTCCGGCTTGTCGATATTGTCCTTGGTGACAATGACGACGCCGGTGTTGATGAACTTCTCGACGGTCTTGCCGGCGAGGATGTCGCCGATGGCCTTCACGCCGAGTTCGCCCATCTGGTA
>CAZKTH010000397.1:0-2175 GCA_964555575.1 uncultured Devosiaceae bacterium
TCCGGAGAGCCCCAGCGCCAAAATGATCGCCAAGCACGTGGCCAAGCTGATCGATGACGGTCCGGTCATTCCGTCCGGGCTCGTCTGGCGGGTCTTTTCGGCCGACGACTCGACACATGGCGACGTCAAGGTCATCGACCATTCCGACCAGGCGACCGCCGCCTTCTCCCTGCCGCCCGGCGAATATCTGGTGCAGGCGTCCTATGGCTTCGCCCAGGCGAGCGATACCGTGATCGTCACCGACGCGCCGCAGGCGCACGTGCTGGTGCTCGATGCCGGCGCGCTCAGGCTCGATGCCAGGATCAGTGGCGGCCTGACGATACCGGAGCGCTATCTCAGCTTCGAGATCTACCCTCAGGGGCAGGACGACGATCCGCGCTCGGTCATCGTCTCCGACGTCAAGCCCGGCGAACTCATCCACCTCAATGCCGGCATCTATCACGTCGTTTCCCATTACGGCGGCGCCAATGCCGTGGCCGAAACCGATCTGAGGGTCGACAAGGGCCAGTTGACCGACGCGACCCTGTTCCACAACGCGGCACAGGTCTCCTTCCGGCTGGTGTCGGAAGCCGGCGGCGAGGCCATCGCCGATGTCGACTGGACGATCAAGGACAGCGCCGGGACCACCGTCTACCGTTTCACCGGCACCTTTCCTTCGGTGATCCTGGCCGAAGGCGACTATGTCGTGCTCGCCCAGCGCGGCGGCACCGTCTACAACCGCGACTTTGCCGTCGTCCCTGGCCCGCCGCAGGAGCTCGAGGTGATGACCGCGCTTTGACGGCCCATCCGCCGCAAGCACAAGCGACCCATTTTCATAAAATGCGAAATACGACGGTTAGCCGGAATTGACGCCGGCGGGTCTAAACCACAGGCAACAACAAATCTGTTCGTATCTCCGGGATTCGAGAATGGATATCCGACTAGAAAAGAGATTGGCGCCGCGTCGCAACACACTGATCCGGGCGAGGATCCATTATTCCGGCTATGCCCACGAATGCATTATCCGTAACGTTTCGGATACGGGCGCCAAGCTCGAAACGAGTGGCATCAGCCTCATTCCCCAAAACTTTGAATTGCACGCGCCAGGCCATCGACCGCAGAAATGCCAAGTCATGTGGCGGGCCATGCGCGAGCTCGGCGTGCAATTCATGCGGCCCGAGGCTTTCTAGGCCGACGATCCGGGCGCGCGCCCGCGCTCCGAGGAGCGCGGGCTGACCTCATTCATTCGCCGGCGCCGGCGAGATCCGGCGCGATCGATTCCGTCGCGAGCATGGCGATGGCCTCTTCGGCCTTCATCACCTTCTGCCCCTCGACCCCGAGTCGGCGCACCGAGACGGTACCCTCCTCGGCCTCGCGCTTGCCGACGACGAAGATCAGCGGGATCTTCTGCACCGAGTGCTCGCGGACCTTGTAGTTGATCTTCTCGTTGCGGGTGTCGAGGGTGACGCGCAAGCCCTTGGCCTTGAGATCGGCAAAGAGCTTTTCGGCATAGTCGTCGGCATCCGAGACGATGGTCGCCACCACCGCCTGCACCGGGCTGAGCCAGACCGGCAGCCTGCCGGCATGGTGCTCGATCAGGATGCCGATGAAGCGCTCGAAGGTGCCGAACACGGCGCGATGCAGCATGACCGGGCGCTGGCGCGAGCCGTCCTCGGCCACATAGGTGGCGTCGAGCCGCTCGGGCAGCACATAGTCGAGCTGATAGGTGCCGCATTGCCACGACCGTCCGATGGCGTCGGTCAGGTGGAATTCGAGCTTGGGCCCGTAAAAGGCGCCCTCGCCCGGCGAATAGTCGAACTCGAGGCCCGAGGCGGTCAGCGCGTCGGCCAGCGATTTCTCGGCCCGGTCCCAGGTGGCGTCGTCGCCGGCCCGGACATCGGGCCTCGTGGCGAGCTTGTACTTGATGCTGGTCAGGCCCATGTCGCCATAGACGCGGGCGAACAGGGCCAGGAACCGCCTGGTCTCGTCGGTCACCTGTTCGTCGGTGCAGAAGATGTGGGCATCGTCCTGGGTCATCTGCCGGACACGCATCAGCCCGTGCAGGGCCCCATGCGCCTCGTTGCGATGGCAACAGCCGAATTCCGCCATTCTCAAAGGTAGATCGCGGTAGGACTTGATGCCCTGGTTGAAGATCTGCACATGCGCCGGACAGTTCATCGGCTTGAGGGCCATCAG
>CAZKTH010000398.1:0-2169 GCA_964555575.1 uncultured Devosiaceae bacterium
AGGGAAATGACGCTCACTGGCAAGGTGGCGCTGATCACCGGCGCGGGCTCAGGCTTCGGCAAGGCGATTGCGGAGCGTTTTGCCAGCGAGGGAGCTTCTGTCGCGGCCTGCGACCTCAACCATGACACGGCTGCCGGCACCGTGGAGACCATCGTCTCATGCGGCGGGGATGCGCTGCCGGTCGCCCTCGATGTCGCCGATGGCGAATCGTTTGCTGAGGCCGTAAGGGCAACAGTCGAACGCTTCGGCGGCATCGACATTGTCGTCAACAATGCCGGCCACACGCACGACCGCGGTCCGATGGGCGACGTTCCCGAGACCGAGTTCGATCGCGTCTTCGCCGTGAACGTCAAATCGCTCTACCACTCGGCCGTCCATGCCGTACCTGAATTGCGCAGGCGCGGTGGCGGCAACATCATCAACATAGGCTCGACCGGTGCCGTCCGGCCCGGCCGCAATCTCGTCTGGTACGCCGCCAGCAAGGGCGCGGTCGTCGTCGCGACCAAGGCGATGGCCATGGAACTTGCCGATGACAATATCCGCGTCAACGTCATCAATCCCTTTGCGGGCGTCACCGGGCTCATGGACAAGTTCCTCGGCACTTCGGCAGGGCCGGAAGTAAGGCAGTCGGTAGAGGCGATGGTGCCGCTCAATCGCCTCTGCATGCCCGAAGACGTTGCCCATATGGCGTTGTTCCTTGTCTCGGACGCCTCGAACTATCTCACCGGGCAGGAATTCGACGTCGACGGCGGCTGGCTCGGCGGCTGGTACATGCGCGCCCTAAGCGGCGCCGGAACCGGAACGCAGAAATGAAGATCACCGATCTGGAAGTCCGGGTTCTCGGTAATCCGTGGAAGAACTGGGTGCTGGTCAAGCTCGTCACCGACGAAGGGCTCGTCGGCTGGGGCGATGCAACCACGCCGATGTCCTACAAACCGGTAGTCGCCGCCATCGAGGAGATGCGCGCTTTCTGCATCGACAAGGATCCACGTGGCATCGAGGCGCTGTGGGATGAAATCAACAAGATTCTCTATCTGCCCAATGACGGCACCCTGCTGTCGGCGATGGCCGGAATCGAGACCGCCTGCTGGGACATATTGGGACAATCCCTCGACGCGCCACTCTGCCAGCTTTTTGGCGGCGTGGTGAACCCGACCGTCAAGGCCTACGCCAACGGTTGGTATTCGGGTCCGCACGACAAGTCCGCCTATGCCCAGAAAGCCGCCGAGGTGGTGGACCGAGGCTATCGGGCGCTGAAACTCGACCCGTTCGGCAACGCATATCGAACGCTTGAGCCCGCCGAGCGGCGCACAGGCCTCGATATCCTTCGTGCCGTCCGCGACACGGTCGGCGACGATGTCGATCTCATGATCGAGGTTCACGATCGCCTGACCCCGGTCGAGGCCATCGGCCTTTGCCGCGATCTCGAGGAAATCGCGCCGCTCTGGGTCGAAGCGCCCGTACTGTCGAGCGACATTGAAGCGCTTAGAACGGTGGCCGAGGCGACGCCGCTGCGCATCGTGGCGGGCGAGCGATTCACCAATCTCAGGGAGTTCGCGGACCTGCTCGCCTGCGGTCGCATCGATGTCCTCCAGCCCGAATATGTCGAGCTCGGGGGCCTGCACCGGCTGCGCCAGGTGGCGGGACTGGCCGAGGCCTATCAGGGGATGATCGCCCCGCACAACGCCCGCTGCCCATTGAGCACGGCCGCCAACATCCACGTCGACGCTGCGACCCGCAATGTCTTCATCCAGGAAACCTTCGACGACTATCACGTCGCATGGGCCAAGGATGTGTTCGAAGGCATCCCGGCAGTGGTTGGTGGCTATTTCACGCCGTCGGATGCGCCGGGTCTGGGTGTCAAGGTTAATGAGAATATCATCGACAGGTACCCCCCCGGCGAGACCAACTACATGAACCTGTTCAGTGCGGGCTGGGAACAGCGCAAGGGACGCTAGCCGTGTCGGACGCCACGCCATCGGCCGCGCTGGCTTGGAAACACGGTGTCGTCAGCGTCTCGGCGCAAGGCGCCATGCTCGGTCCGACCAGCTTCATTCTCGAGGACGGGTGGCAGGTCTCGCCCTTCTACATCGCCCCCTGGTTCGATGAGCCGGATGTCGGACGTCACGGCGCCTACCTCGCCGGTCTCAGGGGCGAATGGCCCTGCGT
>CAZKTH010000399.1:0-2168 GCA_964555575.1 uncultured Devosiaceae bacterium
GACCGGCAGTTTTCCGGTGGCGGCAAAGGTGAAACCGCGAGCCGCCCTATTGCGCCGTCCAGCCGCCGTCGACCTGAAGGACATGGCCGTTGACCATGCCGCCGGCAGGGGAGGCGAGATAGATCACGGCGCCGGCGACGTCGGCGATGGTGCCGACCCGGCCGATGGGAATGCGGTCGAGCACGCCTTTGAGATAATCCGGCTGGTCGAGCCGTTCGGCGGTACCGGGGGTGTGGATGAAGGTCGGGGCGACGGCGTTGACGGTGACGCCGCGATGCCCCCATTCGAGCGCCATGACGCGGGTGAACTGGTCCATGCCGCCCTTGCTGGCGCAGTAGACCGCATGGTCGCGGATACCGACCGAACTGGCCTGCGAACTCATGTTGACGATGCGGCCATGGCCCTGGGCCAGCATGATCCGACCGGCCGCCTGGGCGACGAAAAAGGCGCCCTTGAGATTGACGTTCATCATCGCGTCCCAGTCCGCCTCGGTCACGGCCTCGGCCGGATGATTGTCGCCAAGCCCGGCATTGTTGACGAGGATGTCGATTTGTCCGAAGCGGGACCTTATCGCGTCGAACACGGTTGAAATGGCGGCGATGTCGCGCACATCGAGTGCGAACGCCGCTGCTTCGCCGCCCGCCGATACGATTTCCGCAACGAGTGCGTCGAGCCGGTTCTGCGACCGGGCGACGACCGCGACCCTGGCCCCGGCGGCGGCGACGGCCTTGGCCAGGCCATAGCCGATGCCCATGCTGGCGCCGGTGACAACGGCGACCTGTCCGGCAAGTGAGAAATCGGGCTCTGGCATGGCGTGATCCTTTGTGTCGCTGCTGTTCTTTCGACATCTGGCATAGCGCGGCAGCGGCGGCGGAAAAAGACACAGCGCCTGCGGTTCCGGGAAGGGGCGATGCGCTCGGAGCGGTGTCTTTGGCCGGTGTCTTTGGCGTCACTCGCGCGCAAAGCCGCAAAATATATTGAGAAATGCAGATAAAGAGTATATTTTGCGTTTATGGATGAGATAGACCGCAAAATTATCGAACTGCTGGCTGAAGACTCCCGCCGTGGTCTGGCCGATATCGGTCATGCGGTCGGGCTGTCGGCTTCGGCCGTCAACGAACGCATCAGGCGGCTCGTCGGTGCGGGGGCTATCCGGCGCTTCACCGTCGATGCCGACCCGGAAGCGCTCGATCTGCCGGTTCTGGCCTTCGTCTTTCTGGCCTTGGCGCCGGACGCGGACGAGGCAGCGTTTCGCGCTTTCGCCGCGGCGCATGCGGCGATATTCGAATGCCATCACGTCACCGGCAGCTGGTCCTATGTCATCAAGATAAGGGTGGCCGATCTTGCAGCGGTCGAGGCCTTTCTCGCCGTGCTCAAAAAGGAGGGCTATGTCGGCCGTTCCGAGACGATGATCGCCTTGTCCTCACCCGTCATCGATCCTCTGGTGCCGATGGGAGGGCGGGGCTGATGGACCCTTTGCTGTTTGCCAAAAGCGTTGCGCTGGGGCTGGCGATCGCGGCGCCGCTCGGGCCGATCGGCGTACTGTGCATCAACAGGACGCTCGAAAAGGGCTTCTGGGCCGGCATGGCAGGAGGGCTGGGCACGGCCCTGGCCGATGCCGGCTATGCGACGCTGGCGGCGGCGGGTTTCGCCGCCTTTTCGGCGGCGCTGCAGCTCATCGACATGCCATTGAAGCTCGTCGGCGGCCTTTTCATGATCTTTCTGGGTGGGCGCGGCCTCAAGACGCCGCCGGCAAAAAAACCGGCTTCCGTCGGCGCCCGGGACCTGGTCGGCACCATATCGGCGACTTTCCTGCTGACCATCGCCAATCCGGCGACGATTCTCAGCTTTGCCGCGATCTTTGCCGGGCTGGGCCTTGTCACCCAGGCCGATGCGAAGGGTGCGGCGACGGTGGTGGCCGGGGTCTTTGCCGGTTCGCTTTTGTGGTGGCTGTTTCTGAGCGGCCTGGTGGCGGGTCTGCATCACAGGCTGCCCGCCGGTTTCACACGGACCACTTCCATCCTGTCGGGCGTGGTGCTGATCGGCTTTGGTCTTTTCGCGATCGGCAGCTTTGCCGTCGGCCTTCTGGCGCGGGCGTAGCCCTTTGGCCCACGCCGGACCGGTGGGAACCCGACTCAGGTCGGGCTTTCGCCAATACTGAAGCCCCG
>CAZKTH010000400.1:0-2166 GCA_964555575.1 uncultured Devosiaceae bacterium
GTACCATTTCATTTCGGCGGTGCAGCGCCAGTCGGCCATCGCCTTCAAGGAATGGCTCAGGCGCATCGATCTTCTGCTGATCGACGACATGCAGTTCCTGCAGGGCAAGTCGGCTACCGAGTTCGGCCACAACCTTTCGGCGCTTTTGAGCGGCGCCAAGCAGGTGGTGGTGGCCGGCGACGCGCCGCCACGCGATCTCGACATGATCGACGAGCGCGTCCGCTCGCGCCTTTCCGGCGGGCTGGTCGTACCGATCGTGGCCTTCGACTACGATCTGAGGCGCGCCATCGTCGCCCGCCGCGCCGAACTGGCGGTGCAGCGCTTCCCGGGCGTTCATTTCCCCGGACCTGTCATCGACTTCATCGCCCATGCCGTCATCAGCCATGGCCGCGATCTCGATGGTGCCGTCAACCGGCTCGTCGCCGCCAACCAGCTGACCGGCGAGGCGATCACGGTGCAGATGGCCGAACGCACCCTTGCCGACCTGATGCGGATCCGCGAGGTCCGGCGGGTCCGGATCGAGGACATCCTCAAGCTCGTTTCCAAGCACTTCAAGGTGCCGCGCAACGACCTTTTGTCCTCGCGCCGCTCGCGCGAGGTCGTCCGTCCGCGCCAGATCGCCATGTATCTGGCCAAGTCGCTGACCTCGCGTTCCCTGCCCGAGATCGGAAGGCGCTTCGGCGGCCGCGATCACACCACGGTCCTGCATTCGGTCCGCAAGGTCGAGCAGATGATGAAGGACGACGGCGAACTGCAGCAGGAAATCGAACTGCTGAAACGGATGCTTGAAGATTGAGCACTCGGTTGCCGCCATGGCGGCAATCCCTCGCTCAGGTGGAGCGGGGGAAGGGTGCGGACGCGGGGGAGGTGCCGGGGGCACCGGGCCCCCGCCGGCAGCAGCTTGCTTCGGTGGAGTGATTTTTCCCGGGTTCGAACGCGCCAAAGCCCATGGCCGAGGGGCCAGGCCGAGGCGATTTGCATGGGGGCGTCGCGCAGCACCAGACCCCTGTCGGCAACCACACTCTCCGACCAAGACCGACCGCTCGGCCCGGCTCCCCATCAAGCTGCCGCAAAACCGGCGCAAATCCCGCGCCGGCGCTTGCGTTTTTTCCCTCCACTTGCCACAGTCCGAACCCCGGTTTGCATCGGCCCCGCCGAGTTTCCGCGATGGGCCGAGAAGGAATAGTGACGATGAAAGTAACGCTCGAACGCAACCACCTGCTGAAATCGCTCGGCCATGTGCATCGGGTCGTGGAGCGTCGCAACACCTATCCGATCCTGGCCAATGTCCTGATTGCCGCCGGTCCGGACGGGCTCGATTTGCGGGCCACCGATCTGGACATCGAGGTGACCGAAACCGCCCCGGCGATGACGGCGACGGCAGGAGCGACGACGGTGCCGGCCCATACGCTTTACGAGATCGTCAGAAAGCTTGCCGACGGCGCCGAGGTCCGGCTCGAAACCGAGGGCGGCGAGCGCATGACCATTTCCTCTGGCCGCTCGCGTTTCGAGTTGAGCTGCCTTTCGCCCGACGGTTTCCCGGACCTCAAGGCAGAGGCCTTTTCGCACACCTTCTCGGTTGCCGCGTCGGTCCTCGGGGAACTGATCGAGCGCACCCAGTTCGCCATCTCCAACGAGGAGACGCGCTATTATCTCAACGGCATCTATTTCCATACCATGGACGATGCCAACGGTGTGGTGATGCGGGCCGTCGCCACCGACGGCCACCGTCTCGCCCGGGCCGAGGCACCGGCGCCTGAGGGGGCCGAGGGCATGCCCGGCATCATCGTGCCGCGCAAGACCGTGGCCGAGGTGCAAAAGCTGCTGGAAGGCAGCGAGGACGAGGTCAGGGTCGAACTTTCGGACACCAAGATCCGGTTCACCCTTGGCAGCGTTGTGCTGCTTTCCAAGCTGATCGAAGGCACCTTTCCCGATTACGAGCGTGTCACCCCCAAGAACAACGACAAGAAGATGCTGGTCGATCGCGCCAGTTTCGCCACCGCCGTCGACCGCGTCTCGACCATCGCCTCGGACCGGGGCGGCAAGGCGGTCAAGCTGACCGCCGGCAACGATGTTCTGGAGCTCAGCGTCACCAATCCCGACCACGGCACCGCCAGCGAGGAAATCGCCGTTTCCTTCGAGCACGACGGTTTCGAGATCGGCTTC
>CAZKTH010000401.1:0-2161 GCA_964555575.1 uncultured Devosiaceae bacterium
ATCGGCCGTTCCTGACCGGCGAGCGTACCGAGGAAGGCTTCTATCATGTCAGGAACGGCTTCGATCAGGCCATTGCCCGGGGTCTGGCCTATGCGCCCTATGCCGACCTCATCTGGTGCGAGACCTCGACGCCATCGCTCGAAGACGCCAGGCGCTTCGCCGAAGGCATCAGGAAGCATTATCCCGACCAGATGCTTGCCTATAACTGCTCGCCCTCGTTCAACTGGGCCAGGCATATGAGTCAAAGCGAGATGGCCGGCTTCCAGCGCGAACTCGGCGCCATGGGCTACAAGTACCAGTTCATCACCCTGGCCGGCTTCCATAACCTGTCGCTTTCGACATTCAATCTCGCCCACGCCTACAAGGACGAGGGCATGAAGGCCTACAGCCAGTTGGTGCAGCAGGCCGAATTCGCCGCCGAACAACACGGCTTTTCCGCCACCCGTCACCAGCGCGAAGTCGGCACCTCCTATTTCGACGGTGTCGCCATGGCGGTCAGCCAGGGCCGCGCCTCGACCACGGCCATGGCCCATTCGACCGAAACGGCACAATTCTAGCGTTTTCAGGCGAAGTGGATACCGGTTCGCCGGTTCGAAAACGCGACCACTCAATAACCTGGAGCTTCCGTTCTGATGTTATCAGAACGGAAAATGCTCTAGCGCCCTGAAGCTCCTTTCCTGCAATCATCGCGAGGGGATACCAGGCCGTCCTGCAAGGGCGGCCCATTTTTGTCGGCGGCGACCATGGCGCCCATGCTGCCGCAGACGGCGGCATGACAGCGCGGGCGAGGGCCTTTGCCCACAAGAGACTTGTCACGCCGGAGCGAACCCGCTAAACGGCCCGAAACTCAACCCTAGGGCACGATGTGTTCTGACGGAATTCGGAACAGGTGCTCTAGTTTCTGTGGCCGCATCGTTTTAGCCAAAAGCCATCCGGCTTTTGGCGCGATGCTCTGGGGATTGTACGAGCGAAATGGCGAAGGAAAAGTTTTCGCGGACCAAGCCGCACTGCAACATTGGCACGATTGGCCATGTTGACCATGGCAAGACGACGCTGACGGCGGCGATCACCAAGGTTTTGGCCGAGACGGGTGGTGCCAAGTTCACGGCCTATGATTCGATTGACGCGGCGCCGGAGGAGAAGGCGCGCGGCATCACGATCAACACGGCGCATGTGGAGTATGAGACGGCCAATCGCCACTATGCCCATGTCGACTGCCCCGGCCACGCCGACTATGTGAAGAACATGATCACCGGCGCGGCGCAGATGGACGGGGCCATTCTGGTTGTGAGTGCGGCGGACGGTCCGATGCCGCAGACGCGCGAGCACATTCTTTTGGCCCGTCAGGTCGGTGTTCCGGCGATTGTTGTTTACATGAACAAGGTCGACCAGGTCGACGACGAGGAGCTTTTGGAGCTTGTCGAGCTTGAGGTCCGCGAGTTGCTGAGTAGCTACGAGTTCCCGGGCGACGACATTCCGATCGTCAAGGGTTCGGCGCTGGTGGCGCTGGAGGATGGTGACAAGAAGATGGGTCACGATTCGATTCTTGAGCTGATGGCAGCGGTCGATGCGTACATTCCGCAGCCGGCGCGTCCGGTCGACCAGCCCTTCCTGATGCCGATCGAGGATGTGTTCTCGATCTCGGGTCGTGGCACGGTTGTCACGGGTCGTGTCGAGCGTGGCATTGTCAAGGTCGGCGACGAAGTCGAGATCGTCGGGATCAAGGACACCCGCAAGACGGTGGTGACCGGTGTGGAGATGTTCCGCAAGCTGCTGGACCAGGGCGAGGCGGGCGACAATATCGGCGCGCTGGTGCGCGGTGTGGACCGCAACGAGGTCGAGCGTGGGCAGGTTCTGTGCAAGCCCGGTTCGGTGACCCCGCACACCAAGTTCGAGGCCGAGGCCTACATTCTGACCAAGGACGAGGGTGGCCGTCATACCCCGTTCTTCGGCAACTACCGTCCGCAGTTCTATTTCCGCACCACCGACGTGACCGGTGTGGTGACGCTGCCGGAGGGCACCGAGATGGTGATGCCGGGCGACAACGTCTCGATCAATGTCGAACTGATCGTGCCGATCGCCATGGAGGAAAAGCTCCGCTTCGCCATCCGCGAAGGCGGCAGGACCGTCGGTTCCGGCGTCGTCTCCAAAATCATCGAGT
>CAZKTH010000402.1:0-2136 GCA_964555575.1 uncultured Devosiaceae bacterium
GCTCGACCGGAGCCGACTGGCTTTCGATGCCGCTGGCCCTCAGTTCGAAATAATCGTCGAGCAGCGGCAGCACCACCTGGTCGCCGCCAAGCCCTTCGCTCATCAGCGCCTTGCGCATGGCCGCGCGGCCCTCGTCCTCGCCATGGGTCAGGAACACCGCGCCATGCGCCGGCAGGCGGTCGTGCAGCCATTCGACGAGTTCGGCATGGTCGGCATGGGCCGAGTAGTTGTGCACCGACCGGATCTGGGCCCGGACCGGCACGAGATCGCCGTGGATGCGGACTTCCCTGGCACCGCCCTGGATGACGGCGCCGAGCGTGCCCGCGGCCTGATAGCCGACGAACAGCACGGTGGCGTCGGAACGGATGAGATTGTTGCGCAAGTGATGCTTGATGCGGCCGGCATCGCACATGCCGGAGGCGGCCATGATGATGGCGCCGCCCTTGATTTTGTTGATGGCTTTCGATTCCTCGACGCTCTGGACGATGCGGAAACGCGGATCGGCGAACAGCTGGTCCGCCGTCAGTTCCATGTCCTCGAACAGCTTGGCATAGGTCTTGTAGACGCCGGTCACCTTGCGGGCGAGGGGGCTGTCGAGAAACACCACCTGCGGATTGATCTCGCCTTCGGCGATCAGCGTACCGATATCGTGCAGCAATTCCTGGCTGCGTTCGACGGCGAAGGCCGGAATGACGAGATTGCCGCCGCGGGCGAGGGCGGCATTGATCTCGTGCCGCAAGGCCTCGCGCCGCGCCACCAGGGTGTAGTCCTCGCGGTTGCGGCCGCCATAGGTCGTTTCGCACAGGATGTAGTCGAAGCCCGAGGGCGCGTCCGGATCGCGGTAAAAGACCTTTTCGTCCGGTCCGATATCGCCGGAGAACAGCAGCGTGACGGTGCCACCATTGCCGTCCGAGACCTCGATCTCGATCGAGGCCGAGCCGAGGATGTGGCCGGCGTTCCAGAAGCGGGCGCGAACGCCCGGTCCGGGCGAAATCCATTCCTCATAAGGATGGCCGACGCGGTGCTTCAGCGCCTCCTCGGCGTCCTCGAGCGTGTAGAGCGGGTCGACGGAAGGCTCGCCGCGCTTGGCGTGCTTCCTGTTCTGCCGCTCGGCCTCGTATTCCTGGATGCCGGCGGCATCGTCGAGCAGGAATTCCATCAGGGCGCAGGACGGGTCGGTGGCGTGCAGCGGCTTGCGGTAGCCATGGGCATAAAGCTTGGGTATGAGCCCGATATGGTCGATATGGGCATGGGTCAAAAGCACATAGTCGATCGCCTTGGCATCGAAGGGCAGCGGCTTGTCGTTGAGGGCGCGCACCGACTTGTTGCCCTGGAACATGCCGCAATCGACAAGGAACTGCCCGCCCGGATGGGTGATGCGGTAGCACGAACCGGTGACCATGCCGGCGGCGCCGTGGAAATGAAGGGTAACGGTCATAAAAACTCCTCGGAAAAGGCGCCGGCTACCAAGAGACGGAATGACAAACCGGCTTTTCGCACTTCCGGCTATCTGCCGTCAATCGACCGGCCTTTGTGTTCGGGGGAACAAGGCCATAGAAATCGCACAGAAAAAACATCCATTCAGCAGCCACGACGCATCAGAGGCGAGTCTACCGCATGCTAAAACCCTAGACGCAGGCTATGCGAACTAAACTACACCCCTTTTGTACAAATATATCTCTCAACTTTTTGCAAATACGTCTTGTTGTTGTTCCGATATGTCGCATTGATGAAATATAACAATTTTAGTATAAGCAATTGCTACTTTGGTGGCGCTGGCAATAACGATATTGTGGGAGAAGATATGTACAAGGCATTTGCAGCGGCGGCAGTCGTCGTGATGTTGTGGGCAGGTCCTTCATGCGCACAGGACTATGTCGCTCCGGAAGAGTCTGTGGTGGCAGGCGTATTTGCCGCCATGGGAGCCGGCAACATCGACGCGGCGGTCGCTTTCTTCGCGGAGGACGCGGTCTATGTTTCGATTCCGGCGCCGCCGCCCTGGGAAGGCAAGGCCGCGATGGTCGGCCCGGAGGCGATCGGCTGGTGGCTCGGATTTCTTGCCAAGGACAACAGCACGATCGACATCTACGACCTTAAGGCCGACGGCAACCGGGTCAGTTTCGGCGGGGACTTCAG
>CAZKTH010000403.1:0-2135 GCA_964555575.1 uncultured Devosiaceae bacterium
GATGGGGTGGGGGGCCCGGCGCCGCCGGGTCGGGGGTGGGGTGGCGTTTCCAGCGCCGGCGCAGATCCCCCCACCCAGGTTCACGAGGGACTTGGCAAGAGCCAAGTCCTGTTCACCAACCCTCCCCACAGAGGGGGAGGGAAGCTGGAGGCCATGCTTCAGACAAAACCTGACGAATTCTACCCCAGCGTCTCGCCGAACAGCTTCATCGTCCGGCTCCAGGCCAGGTCCGCTGCAGCCTTGTTGTAGCGCGCCGCCGAAGTGTCGTTGTTGAAGGCGTGGTCGACCCCGTCATAGACGAAAATCTGGTAGGAGGTTCCGGCGGCATCCAGGGCCGATCTGAACGCGTCGATACCGGCATTGATCCGGTTGTCGAGTCCGGCATAGTGCAGCAAAAGTCGGGCCTTGATCCGCTTCACGTCCTCCGGCGGCGGCTGCATGCCGTAATAGGCGACGGCCGCCTTCAATGATGGCGGGTCCGCGGCGGCCAGGGCGTTGACCGTGCCGCCGCCCCAGCAGAAGCCCACGGCGCCGATCCTGCCGTTGACCCTGTCATGGGTAGCGAGAAATTCGATGGTGGAAACGCCATTGGCGGTGACCTGGTCCTTGTCGAGGCGGCCGAACATTGCCCGTGCCTCGTCCTCGTCGGCCGGCGTGCCGCCGAGCGGGGACAGGAAATCGGGTGCGAGCGCGACGTAGCCTTCGAGCGCCACCCGTCGGGCGACGTCCTTGATATGGGCGTTGAGCCCCCGGTTCTCGTGGACGATGACGACCCCGCCGCCCGGTTCGCCGCGATCGGCAGGCTCGACGAGATAGCCGTTCATCGTGTCCAGCGCGCCGGGCCAGCTGACCGTGGACACAAACAAGGCCGGATCGGTTTCCGAACTGAGACCGGGAGCGTCGGCATCGGCCGCCATCATGGCCGCGACCATTTCCGCCGATGCCAGCGAACCGGTCAGGCGTCCGAGCTTTTTGAGGAAGGCCTGTCGATCGAGGGAAACATGGGTGAAATCGTCGTAAAGGGCGATCATCTCCCGGGTGATGATCGGGTGTTCTGCGGTTTCCGGTTCGGTCATTCCTGCTCTCCGCCTTTGGATCTGGCGGCGAGACTAGGGCTGGATCGGCGCGGCAATACGACGCTCACGGCAATTTGAGCGGTTCGGGAAGATCAGTCGGGGGTGCCGTTGCCGTCGGCAAGCGCGCTCGTCCCGAGATGTTGCCGCGACTCCGCCTCGTCCTCGCCGCCTTCGCCCTCCCAGCCGGCGGGCAGGGTCTTGGAGGTCTTGGCGCCCAGATCCTTGAGCATCTCGACCTGGCGGATGACGCCGCCGCGGCCGATCAGCTGTGTCTGGGCGTCGCCAAAGCTCTTCTGGGCCCGGTCGAGGGTGTTGCCGAGGCCGTTGAGGGTCGAAACGAAGCCGGCGACCTTGTCGTAGAGCGCCCCGGCGCGGGAGGCAATTTCCTCGGCGTTTTCGTGGCGCTTTTCGATGTCCCAGACATTGCGGACCGTGCGCAACACCGTCATCAGCGTCGTTGGCGTCGTCAGCATGACGCCATTGGCAAAACCGAATTCGAACAGGCGCGGATCGGCCGAGACGGCGGCCGAAAGCGCCGCCTCGATCGGTACGAACATCATCACATAGTCGAGGCTCGAGCCGGCGGCGCGCTGATAGTTCTTGTCGCCGAGGGTTTTGACGTGGGTGCGGATCGAGGCGACATGATCCCGCAGATGCCGCGCCCGCGCCTCCTCCTCCGCTTCGTTGGTGAAGGCTTCGAAGGCGACGAGCGATACCTTGGAATCGACGACGATGACGTCGCCATTGGGCATGAACACCTCGACATCGGTGCGCAAACGTCCATTGTCCTCGCCGGCATGGCTTTTCTGGGTGCGATACTGCTCGCCTTCCCTGAGCCCGGACCGTTCGAGAATGGTTTCGAGGATCATTTCACCCCAGGCGCCCTGGGTCTGGGCGCTGCCCTTGAGGGCGCGGGTGAGGTTGTTGGCCTCGGTGGTGATCCTCAGATTGGATTCGGCCAGGGCACGGATCTGCTCGTTCATCGTCGCCCGGTCGCGGACGATCCCGGCCTGGAATTCGACGATCTTGTCGTTGAGGGGCTTCAGGAGCGTGTCGACC
>CAZKTH010000404.1:0-2108 GCA_964555575.1 uncultured Devosiaceae bacterium
AATTGCGGTTTCGAACACGACCAGCGCAATGGCAACAAAGAGCCAGAAGCCGCTTTGTCCGGCCAGCCCGGCATAAAGCACGACGAAACAGGCGGCGCCGTTGACGACATAGATCAAGGTGTGAACGAACCGGACCAGAGCGAGCTTTTGTGCATCGGTTGCCGGCATGATCCGTCACGCGTTGTCGGGCGGTGGCGCTTCCGGCGGCAGATAGAGCCTCTCGTAACGGCCTTCCCGGAGCGAGGTCAGGATCTCGTAGCCGATGGTGCCGGCGATGTCGGCCTGATCGTCGACGGAGATCGTCGGCCCGAGGATTTCCATGTAGTCGCCCGGTTTGGGGGCCTCCGGACCGAAATCGGTGACATCGACCGTGACCAGGTCCATCGAGATACGGCCCATGACCGGGGCGATACGGCCCTTGAAGGCGGCCCGTCCGCCCGATTTGGTCGAACTGCCGCCCAGGGACCGGAAAAAGCCGTCGGCATAGCCGATGGCAAGGGTGGCGATGCGGCTCTCGCGGTCGACCGATTGCGTTGCCCCGTAGCCGACGGTCTCGCCGGTCCGCGCCGACCTGACCTGCAGCACCGGCACTTCCAGCCTGACCACACGCGCCATCGGATTGGGGCGGCCGCCAATGGCCCGTCCGCCGTAAAGGGCGATGCCGGGCCGGACCATCTGGAAATGATATTCGCGGTTCGACATCAGCCCGGCCGAATTGGCGAGCGAGGCCGGAATGCCGGAAAACTGCGCCAGCACCGTCTGAAACAGGGCGAGCTGGGTGCGGCTTTTCTCATGCGCCGGCTGGTCGGCGCAGGCGAGGTGGCTCATCACCATCTGCGGCAGATAGCCGAATTCGCTCAGGCGGTCGCGTACCAGAGCCGTATCGCTCAGACGGAAGCCGAGCCGGTTCATGCCGGTGTCGAAATGAAGGGCGGCCGGAAAGGCCTCGTTGTACTCGAGGCAGACATCCATCCATTCCTCGAGCATCGGCACCGAGGAAAGGACCGGCATCAGCCGGTTGGCGAGGTAGAAACCCGGCGCGCCCGGATAAAGGCCGTTGAGCACGAAGATATGGACATCGGGCAGCACCTGCCTCAGGCGCCAGCCCTCGTCCGGGGTGGCGACGAAGAAGAACTGGGCGCCGGCCTCGCCGAGGGCCCTGGCGCTCTGTTCGAGCCCGGTGCCATAGGCGTCGGCCTTGACGACGGCGGCGGTCAGGGCGTTGGAGGAAATCCGCCCGAGGGCGCGCCAGTTCCTGACGATGGCACCCAGATCGACGATCAGACGGCCGGTCAGGCCTTCGGAATGGGCTGCAACGGTCATGACCGCACGCTAATCGACTCGGTCGGGCATATAGGCATCGCGCGCCAGATTGGAGAAGCGCGTGAAATTGGCCTCGAAGGCCAGGGTCACCATGCCGGTCGGTCCGTGACGCTGCTTGCCGATAATGACATCGGCCAGTCCATAGACTTTTTCCATCTCCCCCTGCCACGCCAGGTGTTCGGGCGTGCCCTCCCGCGGTTCCTTGTTCTTCAGGTAGTACTCGTCGCGGTAAATGAACAGAACAACATCTGCGTCCTGCTCAATCGAACCGGATTCGCGCAAATCCGCAAGCTGTGGCCGCTTGTCATCACGCGATTCCACCTGGCGCGACAGCTGGCTGAGGGCGAGGATGGGGACTTCGAGCTCCTTGGCCAGCGCCTTGAGCGAGGTTGTGATCTCGGTCAGCTCCTGCACCCGGTTCTCGTTGGCCTTGCGCGACGAACCGGACAGAAGCTGCAGATAGTCGATGACGATGAAATCGAGCCCTTTCTGGCGTTTGAGGCGGCGGGCCCGTGCCATCAGCTGGGCAACCGAGAGGCCGCCGGTATCGTCGATATAGATCGGCAGGGAGCTGATCACCTGCGAGGTCTCGACCAGGGTCGCATACTGGCTGTCGTGAATGTTGCCGCGGCGGATATCGGAGGAGGAAATCCGTGTCTGGTCGGAAAGGATGCGCGTCGCCAATTGCTCGGCGCTCATTTCGAGCGAAAAGAAGCCGACGCGCCCGCCATTGACCGTTCTCATGTGGCCTTCTGGCGTCGGTTCCTCGCGGAAGGCCTTGGCGA
>CAZKTH010000405.1:0-2055 GCA_964555575.1 uncultured Devosiaceae bacterium
GTGCCGGCCTGTTCGGGCGCGAAGAGGAAATCCTTCATGTAGGAGGCGAAGTGGCGCTTGTTGCCGTTGATCTCGATCCAGTCGGAGGCGCCGCCGGTCAGGGCGTCCCTGAGGCTCGTTTCCGGCTTCAGGCTGTCGCGGCGCTGGTCGAGCGTGGCCATGTCGAGATTGGTGCCAAGGCGGACCGAGCCGGCATCGGGTTCGAGCGTTCCGGTCAGCAGCTTGACCAGCGTCGTCTTGCCGGCGCCGTTCGGCCCGACAATGCCGAGGCGGTCGCCGCGCAGGATACGGGTCGAGAAGTTCCTGACGATCGTCCGCTCGCCGAAGCTCCTGGAAAGGTTTTCGGCATCGATGACGATCTGGCCCGACATCCTGCCGGTCGAAACGGAAAGGGTGACATTGCCGGTCGCCTGCCGGGCATCGCGCCGCTGGCGGCGCAACTGGTTGAGTTCGTCCATGCGGCGGACATTGCGCTTGCGTCTTGCGGTGACGCCGTAGCGCACCCAGTGCTCCTCGCGGACGATCTCGCGGTCGAGCTTGTGACGCGCCTGTTCCTCTTCCTCCAGAACCGAATCGCGCCATTGCTCGAAACCGGCAAAGCCCCGATTGAGGCCGCGGGCGATGCCGCGGTCGAGCCAGACGGTCTGGCGGGTCAGATCGGTAAGGAAACGCCGGTCGTGGCTTATCAGGACGAAAGCCGAACGCAGGCTCGCCAGTTCGGCTTCGAGCCATTCGATGGCCGGCAGATCGAGATGATTGGTCGGCTCGTCGAGCAGCAGGATATCCGGATTTGGCGCCAGCGCCCGGGCCAGGGCGGCGCGGCGCGCCTCGCCGCCCGACAGGGTCGCGCAATCCCTGTCGCCGTCAAGGTCGAGATGGTCGATGAGATATTGCGCCCGATGCATCGGATCGCCGCCGGTCAGGCCGGCCTCGACAAAGGCGAGGACGGTGGCAAAGCCGGAAAGGTCCGGTTCCTGCGGCAGATACCTCACGGTCGCGCCGGGCGAAACGAAGACCTCGCCGGCATCGGGTTCGACAAGGCCGGCGGCGATCTTCAGAAGCGTCGACTTGCCCGAACCGTTGCGTCCGACCAGGGCGATGCGGTCGCCCGGCCTGACCGACAGCGCCACACCTTCGAGCAAAGGCGTGCCGCCGAAGGTCAGATGGATATCCTTCAGGGCGAGAAGTTCGGCGGCCATGCGGGTCCGGTTGCGCTGGTTCAGTTAGGCGTGGGTGATAGCGCGGCGGTGGTGTTTGCGCAATTTGCGACAACGCCGGGCGGGGCATCGGTCCCGCGCCGGAGACGGGAAATTCGGTCGGGAAGGTTTATGCCTGTTCGCGCACCCTCGCCGGCTCCAGGGGTTGCGCCCGTTTCCGGGAATGCCACGACCATACGAGGATCAGCAGGCACAGGCCGTTGAACAGCTCGCCATATTCCTCCGACTGGCCCGATGGCAAGTCGAGCATCAGGGGAAACGCCAAAATGAATGACGGGGCGAGCCAGAGCGGCGGCACCGGCACACTGAGCCGCGCGACCAGGCGCGCCACCCCTGGCAGCCGCATCGCCAGAGGCAGGATGCCGCCATAGCACAAAAGCCCAATTCCGACGACGATCCGGGTCCGCAAGCCGGTGAGCGTCTGGAAGGTGTTGTGCAGGTTAAGCTCGTGCTGATCGTTGTGGAGCGACCAGAAGTCCGGTGTAGCGATGCCGAAAATGCGCTGGCCCCAGCTGATCTCCTCGAAGGCCGCCATGAACAGCAACACGCCCAGAACGGCAAAGAACAGATAGCGTCGCGATCCCGTCCCCTTCGTCTGCCGGGCGATCCGCCACGAAACCACCGCAGCGAGGACGAGCACGATTGCGGTCGCCCATTCGACGACGAAGTCCTCAAAGGACAGCGACAGATATAGCTCCCGATCGACCAGGTAGAGAACAAGGGAAGCAACGATCAGCAGCGGCACCAGCAAAGCCTGGACGGCAGGCCCGCGCGCGTCGGAAAAGTTCAAACCATGCAATCAATAACCCCGATTCACGCCTCTAGCGCGAACGAAACA
>CAZKTH010000406.1:0-2037 GCA_964555575.1 uncultured Devosiaceae bacterium
GTGCGGCGCGACAATCAAGGTGAGACTCAGCGTCAATCAGGATGAGACGGCGGCGGGGGCGTAACGGAGGGAGGGCGCAGCCCGACCGGAGTTATGCCCCCGCCGCTGCGCCATCTTAAGGGCCTCGTGATCGCGGCCGCCTCGGATAGCTTGGTGGTTTTCTTGAATGGAGAACCACCTTTGTGCCGGGGCGCCATGTAACCGATCACCAGATGAGGCTTTTCATGAAGCTGAGACAGAATGAGACCACCGAGATTGCCGCCGCCAAGGCGTCGATCAGCCGGGCGACGGCGTTTCGCATCGAGAAGGACCCGCGCCTTGCCTCGCGCAAGCAACACTCGCGTGGCCGCCGCCGACCCGATCCGCTCGCCGACATTTTCGACGCCGAGATCGTTCCTCTGCTCAAGGCCGCTCCCGGCATCCGCGCCGTTGCCATTTACGATGAGATGCTGCGGCGGCATCCCGATCTTGGCCACGGCATTCGCCGCACGCTGGAACGCCGCATCCGCTCGTGGCGGGCCGTTCATGGCCAGGATCAGGAGGTGATCTTTCGCCAGACACACGAGCCGGGACGGCTCGGATTGTCCGACTTCACCGACATGGGCAAACTTGGCGTCACGATCGCCGGCCAGCCGCTCGACCATCTGCTCTACCACTTCCGGCTGGTCTGGTCGGGCTTCGAGCACGCCCATGTCATCCTCGGCGGCGAGAGCTTCGTGGCTCTTGCCGAAGGGTTGCAGAACGCGCTCTGGTCGCTGGGCGGAGCGCCGCTCAGTCACCGCAGCGACAGCCTCTCGGCCGCATTCCGCAATCTGGATGCCGATGCCAGGGCCGACCTCACGCGCCGCTACGAAGACCTGTGCGCCCATTACGGCATGACGCCGACGCGCAACAACAAGGGCATCGCCCACGAGAACGGTTCGATCGAGAGTGCCCATGGTCACCTCAAGAAGGCTGTCCACGATGCCCTTCTGATGCGCGCCAGCAAAGACTTCGACGATCTCGATGCCTATCGCGCCTTCGTCGACGAGATTGTTGGCCGGCACAATGCTGCTCGACTGACGCGCATCAAGGCCGAGAGGCCGCATCTGAAGGCCCTGCCGATACGCCGGACCACCGACTTCGAGGAAATGGTCGTCACCGTAACCAGGGCCGGCGGCTTCACCTTGCGCCAGGTGTTTTACACCGTTCCCTCACGCCTGATCGGCCACAGGCTGCGTGTGCGCCTTTATGATGATCGTCTCGAGTTGTTCATCGGCGGAACCCACCTGCTCAACCTGCCCAGGGCCCGGGCGGGCGGCAGGGGCAAGCGCGAGCAGGTCGTCAACTATCATCACGTCATCCATTCCCTGCGTAAAAAGCCGATGGCTCTGTTGCACCTCACTTACCGCGACAGGCTCTTGCCTGGCCAGGAATACCGCAAGGCCTTCGACAGCCTGCTGGAGCACCGGTCCGACAAGGACGCCTGCAGGATCATGGTCGGCCTGCTGGCGCTCGCCCACGACAAAGGATGCGAGCGCGACCTGGCCGGGGAACTGCAAAGAACGCTCGACGCCGGCGATCTGCCCGATCTCGGCATCATGCAAAAGCGCTTCGCTCCAGATCCGGCCCAGTTGCCGACCGTCTCGGTCAAGCTGGCCAGCCTCGACAGCTACGAAGCCCTGATCGGAACCGCTCTGAGGGGAGATGCAGCATGAAGACCACCCCAATCGTCGACGAGGCCCGGCTCGGCATCATGCTCAACGAACTCAGGTTGCCCACAATCAAAATGCTCTGGCCCCGGTTCGCCGAGCAGGCCGACAAGGAGGGATGGCCCGCCGCGCGCTTCCTGTCGGCCATAGCCGAACACGAACTGGCGGATCGGGCCCAGCGCAGAACCGGACGGCATCTCGCCGAAGCCCACCTGCCGCCTGGAAAAACGCTCGACAGCTTCGCCTTCGATGCCGTCCCCATGATCTCCAAGGCCCAGGTCATGGCGATTGCCGCCGGCGACAGTTGGCTTGCCAAGGGCGCCAACATCCTCCTGTTCGGGCCGCC
>CAZKTH010000407.1:0-2034 GCA_964555575.1 uncultured Devosiaceae bacterium
CTCGCCTTCATGCTGGCGCCGATCTTCCTGGCGCTCAACAACGCGGTGAAAACGGCGTCGGACTACGCCACCCACGGTCCCCTGGCGCTGCCGCAAAGCTTCACCGTCGAGGGGCTGATCGGCTTCTGGCAATATGTCGATTTCACCAAGAAGATCTGGAACAGCCTGTTGCTGTCCGGATGCGCGGCCCTGTTCGGGGTGGCCTTGAGCCTGTTCAACGCCTACGCCATCGGCATCGGCCGCATCAAGGGCGGCCGCCTCATGCTGGTCATCCTGTTGCTCGGCATCATGATCCCGCAGGAATCGCTGGTCTATCCGCTCTACTACCTCGCCAAATCGGCCGGGCTCTATGATTCCCTGTGGTCGGTCATCATCATCTTCACCGTCCTGCAGTCGATTTTCGGTACCTATCTGCTGGCCGCCGTCATGACGACCTTCCCGCGCGAGATCCTCGAGGCGGCGCGGGTCGACGGCGCCAACCGCTGGCAGGTCCTTTGGTATGTGGTGACCCCGATCCTGAGACCGACCCTTGCCGTGCTCGCGACCTTCTTCTTCATCTGGACCTGGAACGAGTTCCTCATTCCGCTGGTCATGCTGGTCTCCAACACCAACCAGACGGTTTCGGTGGCCATGGGCGCGCTGAGCGGCCAATATGTCAGTCAGCCGACGATCACCGCCGCGGCCGCCCTGCTTGGCATCTTGCCTACGGTGATTTTCTTCCTCATCTTCCAACGGACCCTGACCAAGGGTGTCGTTGTCGGAGCGGTGAAGTGAGCACGGCCCGGTATTTGAACAACGCCCGCCATGTTTTCGGGCTTTTTGACAAGGAGGAATGAGCATTGGGCGCCGTCTCCATTAATGACGTTCGCAAGAGTTTCGGCAATCTCGAAGTGCTGCACGGTGTTTCGATCGACATTGACGAGGGCGAATTCGTCGTCCTTGTCGGTCCGTCGGGCTGCGGCAAGTCGACGCTTTTGCGCATGATCGCCGGGCTCGAGGACATCACTTCCGGCGAAATCTCGATCGGGGACAGGGTGGTCAACGATTTGGCGCCCAAGGACCGCGACATCGCCATGGTGTTCCAGTCCTATGCGCTTTATCCGCACATGACCGTCGCCGAGAATATGGGCTTCTCGCTGAAGCTCGCCGGCGTGAACAAGGAGGACCGGCGCAAGCGCGTCGAGGAAGCCGCGGCTACGCTCGGCCTGACCGACTATCTCGACCGGCAGCCGCGTCAGCTTTCGGGCGGCCAGCGCCAGCGCGTCGCCATGGGGCGCGCCATCGTCCGCAACCCGGCGGTGTTCCTGTTCGACGAGCCGCTCAGCAATCTCGACGCCAAACTGCGCGTGCAGATGCGCTCCGAGATCAAGCAGAACCATCAGCGCCTCAAGACGACGACCATCTACGTCACTCACGACCAGATCGAGGCCATGACCATGGCCGACCGCATCGTCGTCATGAATGCGGGGCGCATCGAGCAGATCGGCTCGCCGCTCGATCTTTATGACCGGCCGGCCAACCGCTTCGTTGCCGGCTTCATCGGCTCGCCGGCGATGAACATGATCGAAGGCGTGATCGATGGCGACGCCTTTGTCGCCACGGACGGCACGCGCATTCCGATCGGCAAGCGGGCCAAGGCCGGAGCGGCGGGGCAGAAGATCATTCTCGGCATTCGTCCGGAGCATTTCCAGATCGTTCCCGAGGGCCTTCCCGCGCAGGTGCTGACCGTCGAGCCGACCGGATCGGAAACCCAGGTTGTGATGCATTTCGCCGGCCAGGAGGCCGTCGGCGGCTTCCGCGAGCGCATCGAGGTCAGGCCCGGCGGCGATCTGCATGTCCTGCCGCAGGAAGAGCATCTGCACATGTTCGATGCCGAAAGCGAGGTGCGGATCTGAGGCAATCCCTCATGCACAAGGGAATTCGTCGTCATTGCGAGGAGCCTTGGCGACAAGGCAATCCTGAATCCGCGCGTTGATCCTGGATTGCCGCGCTTACTGCGTTCGCTCGCAATGACGGACCGGACTTGTCCGTCAA
>CAZKTH010000408.1:0-2030 GCA_964555575.1 uncultured Devosiaceae bacterium
AGGCGTGTGAGCAAGCTTGGCGACATCGCGCTCTGTGTCACCTATTGGCCACCTACCCCGAAGGCCGCAAGCAGCCGGTCGCGCAAATCGGCGGCGTCGCCGCTCCAGTCGGCATGGCGCGAGACGATGAGATTGGCCTCGGATCTGAGAATCAGCCCGTCCTCGATCACCCTCAAGCCATTGGCCACCAGGGTCGAGCCGGTCGAGGTGATGTCGACGATCAGGTCGGCGGCTCCTGCGGCGGGAGCGGCCTCGGTCGCCCCGAGGCTTTCCACGATCCGGTATTCGGCGATACCGAATTTGGCGAAATAGCGCCGTGTCAGATTGAGATATTTGGTCGCGACCCTCAGCCAGCGCCCATGCCCGGCGCGGAAATCGGAGGCGACGTCGGCAAGGTCGCGCATCGAGACGACATCGATCCAGGCATCGGGCACGGCGATGACGACATCGGCGCCGCCGAAGCCGAGCGGTTTGGCGAAATCGACGGCATCCAGCCCCTGCTCCGAGGTCTCGTGGATGAGATCGGCGCCGGTCACCCCGATATGGACCTCGCCCCGGATCAGTTCGCGGGCGATCTCGGAGGCCGGTAGGAACCTGACAATGGCTTCGGGCAAGGTCGCGATGGTGCCCTGATAGGCGCGCGCCCCGCCCGGCCGCTCCATTTCGAGCCCGGCTTCGGCGAAGGCCTGGCGCGTCGCTTCCTCCAGTCGGCCCTTGGAGGGGACGGCGATCACGAGCCCGCTCATCTGCCCGCCTCCTGTTCCAGCCGTTCGACCCAGAGGGCGCAGCCCGAGGCGGCGATTTCGTCGTTGGCGCCGAGCCGCTGCAACAGCCGGTCATAGGCGCCGCCCGAAACGAGAATGTCGCCCTTGCGCCCGGTCACTTCGAAGACGAGGCCGGTATAGTAGTCGAGCCGCGGGGCGAAGCCGGCATCGAAAACGAGCGTCGCGCCGGGCAGGCCGGCGCCAAGGGTTGCGGCATGGTGCCCGACGGCATCGAGCGCCGCCGCAAAACCGGCGGGGGGCGTGTCGAACAGGGCGCGCAAACCGGCAAGGGCGGTGTCGACCGGGCCGGAAACCGCCAGGAAATCCTCAAGAAGAGTGATCGTCTCGCCCGGCACATAGGCGGCGGCGAGGGCCTGTTTTTCGAGCTGGCGTGCGGCGATCTCGGCCGGCGACCGCGAGGTGTCGAAGGGCAGGCCGGCGGCGCTCATGCGTTCGGCGATTTCGGCCTCGATGTCCGCCAGACGGGGGGGGCGGATATTGCCCTCGGCACCGTGCGGGTCGGAAAGGCGTTTCAGCAGCGGATCAAGGGATTCGGGGTGGCCGAAGCGGTCGCGGAGGCGCGGCCGCCAGACATCCGGCATTTCGGCCGCGGCCAGTACGGCTTCGAACAGGGCGACGCTGCCGAGGCGGATTTTCGGCGCAACGACGCCATAGGCCAGAAGCACGTCGCGGGCGAAACCGAGCACGCGGTCCAGGGCGGCGGCGGGATCGGGCTGGGCAATCAGTTCGAGCCCGGCCTGCTCGAATTCGTCCGGCCCGTCCGGGCGCTGGCGGAACAGGGCTCCGAGATAGGAATAGGCGGCCGGCCCTGTGACGTTTTCGAGGAAATGGGTGGCGATCGGCAGGGTGAAATCGGGCCTGAGGCAGTATTCCTCGCCCGTCGGCCCCATGGTCAGCACCAGACGGCGGCGGAACTCCTCGCCGGCGAGATTGAAATAGGGATCGGCCGACATCAGGATCGGCGGATCGAGACGGGTGAAGCCGGGCGCGGCGATCAGGGCTTCAAGGGCGGCGCGGGGGGAGGTCATGTGAGGGCCTCGGCCAATGCAAACCGCCCTGCTTCCCTCCCCCTTGTGGGGAGGGTTGGCGAACAGGACTTGGCCCTTGCTAAGTCCGTCGTGAGCCTGGGTGGGGGTTCTGCGCCGGCGCGCGTTGCCCCACCCCACCCGACCCGGCTCCGCCGGGCCACCCTCCCCATCAAGGGGAGGGAAGCTGAGGTTTGCGCAAGAGCCCGGCGCATCAGAC
>CAZKTH010000409.1:0-1972 GCA_964555575.1 uncultured Devosiaceae bacterium
GGTTGGCCGGGACCGCCCGCATCCAGCGCGGCCGGTCCGATTGCGTGCGATCAGCGTCCCGGAGGGGTCGACGGCGGCGCGACGGCCATTGGTCAGGACGGTGATGCGATCGGAAATCTCGAGCACCTCGTCGAGATGATGGGAGACGTAGACCGTCGCCAGACCGGTCGCGGACAGCGACCGGATCAGGCGGAACAGAAAGTCGGTCTGGCTCCTGTTGAGCGCCGCTGTCGGGGCGAATGGCACCGCACGGGACCTTCAGAAGCGTCGATTTGCCGGCACCGTTCTTGCCGACAAGCCCCTGGACCCCGCCGACATCGACCGACAGGTCGACGTGATCGAGCGCCAGCGTCCCCTCATGGGCCTTGGTAATGCCGCGTGCTTCGAGCGTCGGAATGGCGGCCGGTTGCGGGGCGGATGCGGTCATGGCCAGTTCACCCGGCCGCCGCCGGGCGGAACGCGCGCCGTGCCCGCGACGGCAAGCGCCGGAAAGGCCGGCTTGGTGCTCCGGCTCGCATGCAAATGCCATCCTGCCGACACGGTGCTCATCCGCGAAACCTCCCCGACAGGCCTTGCCAGCGCTTGATCAGAGGTTAGTGAGAATGAGGCCGCCGCGTCTTTCAGGATATGCTAACGGCAAATAATGAACACCGACGGATCGCGCCTTGCCTGCCGAAACCGGGCCTGCACCGCCTGTTTCAGGCACCGATACGGCAAATCCCCTAATTGCGCGCATGCCGGAACGGGCCAGCGCAGGCACTACCCCAGCAAAAGCGTTCCCAGGCCATAGGCGATAGCGCCGGCAAGTGTTGCCAGCACCACCGAAGGGCGCGCGAGATAGACCGCCAGAACGGCCCCGATGCCGAAAACGAGCGGCACATCTCCTTTCAGGTCCGGCGTGATCATCGGCAGGACCGAGGCGGTGAACAATGTGGCGATTGCCGCGGGCCCGGTTGCGACCAGGAAGCGGCGCAAAGGGCCGGCCGGATCGATACGGGAAAAGCGCAATTTGGTCGGCGCGAAGCGAAACATCCAGGTGGCAAAGCCGACGATTGCGGCGAGAAGGACGAGTTCGGGTCTCATCTGGATACCTTCCGGATCGAACCCGCGACGGCGCCCGTCACCATTCCGGCGAGGATACCGAGGGTCGATGAAAACACCAGCGTGCCCGCGAGCGTCGCCAGAACCGCGGCGGCAATGGTGAGGATCTGGGCCCGATCGAGGATCGAGAGCAGCAGGGCGAGAAAAAGGGCCGGAAGCATGAAACTCAGCCCGGCGTCGATGACGGGAAAGGCGTCGAGGGCGCCCTCGCCCGTCGCAACCCCGAGCGCCGTGCCCGAAACCCAGGCGACATAGGCGCCGATGCCGACACCGCCGATGAAGCGTTCCGAAAACCGGCCCCCGCGCGCCAGCGAGGCAAGCGTGGTTGCGAAGACCTCGTCGGTCAGGCACCAGGCCCAGGCCCAGGCGTGGCGGGTGCTGGCATGTTTGCCGGCCTTCTCCATCAGCACCGGCCCATACATGACATGGCGCAGATTCATGACGATCAGCGTCACCGCCGAAACGGCGAGCGGCGCGCCGCCGGTTACAAGGGCAAGGGCGAGAAACTGGGCCGCGCCGGCAAAGATGACGAGCGAGAACATCACCGCCTCGGCCGGGGTGAGGCCGGCGCGGGTCGCGGCGATGCCGAAGGCGAAGGCGATCGGAAAATAGCCAAGGATCAAGGGGATGGACATATAGAGCCCCGAACGGAAGGTCGAAGACGGGGCTTTGGTCTCGGACATCTGGGCTACTCGGACATGACGGGTCGGTGGTGCATGGAAAGGAACGCGGCGTCTCGGCGGGGAGTTAATGACTAGCATCATGAAGGCGAAGCCGGCCAGTGCTTCATGGGGACGCGGGACATATGCTTTCGTCACCTCTCCCTTGGGGGAGAGGTCGGGCCGCAGCGAAGCGAAGGTCCGGGTGAGGG
>CAZKTH010000410.1:0-1957 GCA_964555575.1 uncultured Devosiaceae bacterium
CCGCCGCCGCCGCCATGGCCGGCGAGACGAGATGGGTGCGGCCCTTGAAGCCCTGACGGCCCTCGAAATTGCGGTTGGAGGTCGAGGCGGCCCGTTCATAGGGCTCCAGCTTGTCGGCGTTCATCGCAAGGCACATCGAGCAGCCCGGTTCGCGCCATTCGAAACCGGCGGCAACGAAGATCTTGTCGAGGCCCTCGGCTTCCGCCTGTTCCTTGACCAGCCCGGAACCGGGCACGACCATGGCGTTGACGCCCTCTTTCACCTTCTGGCCGCCGATCATGGCGGCGGCGGCGCGCAAATCCTCGATGCGGCCATTGGTGCACGAGCCGATGAAGACGCGTTCGACCGGAATATCCGTGATCTTCGTACCGGGCTTCAGCCCCATATATTCGAGCGCCCGCCATTTGGAGGCGCGCTTGTTGCCGTCCGCGATCCGGTCCGGATCGGGAACGACGCCGGTCACCGAGACGACGTCCTCGGGCGAGGAGCCCCAGGTGACGATCGGCGGCAGGGCGGCGGCGTCGAGCACCACCTCGCGGTCGTAAGCCGCGCCGTTATCGGTCTTGAGGGTCTTCCAGTAGTCCAGCGCCATGTCCCAGGCCCTGCCCTTGGGCGCGCGCGGCCGGTCCTTGACGTAGGCGAAAGTCGTTTCGTCCGGGGCGATCAGGCCGGCGCGGGCACCGCCCTCGATGGTCATGTTGCAAACGGTCATGCGACCTTCCATCGACAGCGACCGGATGGCCTCGCCGGCGAATTCGATGACGTGGCCGGTACCGCCGGCGGTGCCGATCTCGCCGATGATCGAAAGGATGATGTCCTTGGCGGTGACGCCCTCGGGCAGCTGCCCGTCGACGCGCACCAGCATGTTCCTGGCCTTTTTCTGGATGAGCGTCTGGGTGGCCAGGACATGCTCGACCTCGGAGGTGCCGATGCCGTGGGCCAACGCCCCGAAGGCACCGTGGGTCGAGGTGTGGCTGTCGCCGCACACGATGGTCATGCCCGGCAGGGTGAAGCCCTGTTCCGGTCCGACGATGTGCACGATGCCCTGACGCCTGTCGCGTTCGTTGTAGTATTCGACGCCGAAATCGCGGGCGTTCCCGGCCAGCGTATCGACCTGGAGTTTCGATTCCGGATCGTCGATGCCGTGGGAACGGTCGGTGGTCGGCACGTTGTGGTCGACCACGGCGAGGGTGCGCTCGGGGGCGCGGACCTTGCGGCCGGAAAGCCTGAGACCCTCGAAGGCCTGCGGGCTCGTCACCTCGTGGACCAGATGCCTGTCGATATAGATGAGGGAGGTCCCGTCCTCGTTTGTGGCAACAAGGTGATCGTCCCAGATCTTGTCGTAAAGCGTTTTCGCCATTGTGGCCGGTCCTCGTGGTGACAGCGGAAAGCAGACCGGCGTTCTACGCTCAAGGCGGCGAAACGGTCAAGAATGGCGGGCAGGAGAAAGCGTGCCGGTCGGGCGGTGGGGACCGACAAGTCTGAAGATGCCGAACAGGGACGGGTCGATGCCGATATGGCGGCGGGTCCACACGGCGATGGCGATCTGGGCGATGATGCGGGTCGCGGCGTTGACCGCGGCGGCGGCGACGATGCCGAAAAGCGGGATGACGACGATCTGGATGGCAAGGCCGGTGCCGATGATCGAGCCGAAGATCAGCACATACTGGCGTTCGTGGCCGGTCATGTTCATGACGATGCGGGAGGCGCCGGTGGCGGCATCGAACAAAAGGCCGAACGACAGGAGGACGAGAACGAGCGTGCCATCGGCATAGGTGTCGCCGAACAGCGACAGGATGAAATCGCCGAAAATCAGGTAGACGGCGAAAACGCCGAGCGAGAACACAAAGCCCGACCAGGCGCAGAAGGTGGCAATCGCCTGGGTCTTTTTCATGTCGCCGGCATGATAGGTGCGCGCCACCATCGGGGCGATGACCAGGGTGATGGCGAACATGAA
>CAZKTH010000411.1:0-1938 GCA_964555575.1 uncultured Devosiaceae bacterium
ATCGGTCGCCATCACCTTGGCGCCGGTGAGTTCGGGTACGCCGGTGACCCTTGCCTCCTGCCCCTCGACCGTGATGTCGGCACCGAAACGCATCAGTTCGGCGACATGCATGAAGCGGTTCTCGAAGATCGTCTCGCGGATGGTCGAGACCCCGTCGGCCCGCGTCATCAGCGCCATGAACTGGGCCTGCAGATCGGTCGGAAACCCGGGGAAGGGATCGATCTCGACGTCGACGGCGGCAAGGCCGTTGCCGTTGCGTCTGACCCGGATACCCCCGTCTTCGGCGGTGATCTGGGTGCCGGTGCGGGCCAGGACGTCGAGCGCCGCCTGCAGGTGCTCCGGACGGGCGCCGCTCAAAAGCACGTTGCCGCCGGCCATGGCTGCGGCCATGGCGAAGGTGCCGGTCTCGATACGGTCGGGAATGACGTCGACGGTGGCGCCATGCAGATCGGTGACGCCTTCGATGGTCAGGGTGCGGGTGCCGATGCCGGAAATCCTGGCGCCCATGGCGACAAGGCACTCGGCGACATTGACGATTTCCGGTTCGGTGGCGGCATTCTCGATCACCGTGGTGCCGCGCGCCAGCGTTGCCGCCATCAATATCGTATGGGTCGCCCCGACCGAGACGCGCGGCAGCGTGACGCGACCGCCGATCAGCCGGCCCTGGGGGGCCCGGGCGATGACATAGCCTTCCTCGATGTCGATCTCGGCGCCGAGGGCCCTGAGACCGGAAAGGAAGAAATCGACCGGGCGCGGACCGATGGCGCAGCCACCGGGCAGCGACACCCGCGCCTCGTGCATGCGGGCCAGGAGCGGCCCGATGACCCAGAAGCTGGCGCGCATGGTCGAGACCAGTTCATAGGGTGCACAGGTGTCGATGATTTCGGCGGCTGTCAGGGTCATCTGCTGGCCGCGGTCGTCGATGTCGATGGGACGACGGCCATGCACGCCGATATCGACGCCGTGGTTCTCAAGGATCAGTTCGAGCTGCTTGACGTCGGCGAGGCGCGGCACGTTGTTGAGCACCAGCGGTTCCGGCGTCAGCAGCGAGGCGATCATCAGCGGCAGGGCGGCGTTCTTGGCGCCGGAAATCGGAATCGTTCCGTTGAGCTCGTTCTCGCCCCTCATTCTGATCCTGTCCATGAGCACTCCTTGCTATGCAATACACCGGTGAATCGCCTGCCTCTCCGGCGGGCTGGCACTGTAATCGCAACTTGCCAATGAAGGAATATGCCGGCGCCGCTCGGGCTCAGCCCGGCCTGTTCCTGTCGGAACGGTCCTTGGGCGACGCATCATGGTCCGCCTTGCGCGCCTCGGCCTGTTTCTTGCGGCGCCTGAGGTTTTCCCTGAGCTTTGCAGCCAATCTTTGTTGGCGTGCCTGTGAGTCGCCGCCACGCGGCATCCGTCATCACTCCCTGCTCGAACCGAGACCAAGACCTGCCAGTTTTTTCACCTTGCGTCCAGTTTGGTGCTATGGCAGTAACACCCCGGCTTCGGGATGCGGACCAGGCACCGCCTTGTTCAGGCGGACAACGGTTCCGGTCCTTGAGTGGTCGCGCGTTCGAACCGAAAAAGTGGGCGCCACTTTTTCTGAACACGCTCCGGCGCTGCTGTAGCTCAGTGGTAGAGCACTCCCTTGGTAAGGGAGAGGCCGTCAGTTCAATCCTGACCAGCAGCACCATTTGTCCCGATGTGGACACGTCCCCGGCCCCGACCCGAATTATCTGCCAGTTCCGGACTCGCAATGACGAGGGCGATGTTTTCGTGCCCCTGCCCCAAATGGAAAAAGGCCGGCGCGCGACTGGCCTTTCCCGAAATGTGCCGTCGCTTCGGCCTGGAGCGGCGCGCGTTCAAGTAGAATCGCTTCGCCGCTCTATGCTTTTGTTGTCGCATCGTTTTGTTGCGAAAAACCGGGACCCGCCTTTTCGCACGATGCTC
>CAZKTH010000412.1:0-1936 GCA_964555575.1 uncultured Devosiaceae bacterium
TCGATCTCGCGGTTCCGGCACACTTCGCCGGTGTGATAGGTCAGCTCGAGCAGCGCGCCCGTGCCGTCCATGTTCTTGAGCATCAGATTGTCGACCGGAATGACCATCGGTCCGCCGGAGCCGTTGGTCGCGGCGACGCTGCCACCGAGCCCGCCGCCCCAGGTAACGACCGGGATGTTGGCGTCGCTGGCGGCGGCCAGGCCGGCACCGATCGAGGACCACGGGAACACCATGTCGACGATGGCATAGGCGCCGAGCTGGGCGAAATTCTGGATGGCGGCATTGGCCTGGTCGGCGCTGCCGGCCGCATCGATCACGTTGACCTGATAGCCGAGTTCGTCGGCCGCCTTGGTCGCGCCCTGGATGTAGCGCGCATTGTTGGCTTCAGTTGCGCTGATCGAAACGATGCCGATCAGAGGCTTGTCCTGCGCGACGGCCGAGAACGCGGTCATCGCCAGGGTTGCGGCAATGACGCCGCGCGACAGGTTCTTCATGGTCTTTCTCCCACTTAAGAGTCACGCCGCTCACGACAGGCGAGCCAGCGAACCGTTTCGCCATATTTGCCGAACATAAGGGAAAGCGCAAGCATTTTTTAATTGAAATATCCCAGAAATAGGGCATTCTGTATGAGCAAACAGTAGCTAAACGGTTCGGCAAACAAGCTATGGCGACCATCCGCGACGTGGCGAAAGAAGCAGGCGTATCAACCGCAACGGTTTCAGCGGTGATCAATGAATCGGCCTATGTGAGCCCGGACCTGAAGGCGCGGGTGATGCATGCCGTCGAGATGCTGAGCTACAAACCGTCGCAGGTCGCCCGCAGTCTCAGGCGCGGCAAGACTCAGCTCATCGCACTTGTGGTTGCCGATCTCGCCAACCCTTTTTATTCGCGCATCGTGTGCGCGGCCGAGGCCGCCATTTCGGCCTGGGGCTATTCCCTGGTCATCTTCAACAGCGACGAAAAGCCGGATGCCGAGGCGCGGGCGCTGGGGCGCATCCGTCAGATCGGTTGCGATGGCGCGATCGTGGTGCCGGTGGGCTCTCACAGCAATTACCGCCGGCGCGATCTGTCGGTCGGCTGCCCGGTGGTGCTTCTGGGTCGTTCCGTCGACCACCAGGACATCGACACCGTCTCGATCGACAATGTCGCCGCCGGCCGGCAGGCGACCAATTATCTGCTCGACCTCGGGCACAGGCGCATCGGCACGATCACCGGACGCATGCAGCTGTCGACGGCCAGCGGTCGCCATGAAGGCATGCTGCAGGCCATGGAGGCGCGCGGCCTGAAACCGAGCGAAATCGATATCCGCTCCGGCGAGTTCCGCGAGGACGTCGCCTATTCGGTGGCCATCGATCTCCTGCGCCAGCCGGACCGCCCGACGGCGCTTTATGTCGCCAACGGCCTGATGGCGCTTGGCGTCATGCGGGCACTGGCCGATCTCAATCTCAAATGTCCCGATGACGTGTCCATCGCCTCGACCGATACCATTGCCGGCTTCGGGGGGCTGAGGCCGCGACTGACCCGGACGGAACATCCGGACGTCGAAATGACCAAGGAAGCCTTGCGCATGCTGGTCGATCGCATCGACGGCGGTTTCAGCGGGCCGGGACGCAAGGTGGTGTTCCAGCCCACGCTCGTTGTCGGGGACAGTTGCACCTCCTTGCACGGATGACGAGGACAGCCATGAGAAAACCGCTTTTTCCTCGTGCCTTTGTCGTCCATTCGCCATTGCCGGCAGGGCCGGCCGGCCAACCCTTTGCGGCAGGTCCGGTGCCGCGCGGACAGTCAGGCCCCGTTGCGAGGTCGTAAGGGTGCTCGACGACGCCGGACATGAAAGATTCAACAAGCCGGGAGCGGGATTTGTGATTTTCCGCCTCCTGATGTGAGGAGATCACGATGACACATGAGCGGGTATACATATTTGCGAGCGGGGATC
>CAZKTH010000413.1:0-1861 GCA_964555575.1 uncultured Devosiaceae bacterium
CCACCATGATCTACGTCACCCACGACCAGGTCGAGGCCATGACCATGGCCGACCGCATCGTCGTCCTGAAGGATGGCGTCGTCATGCAGGTCGGCACGCCGATGGAGCTTTACGACAATCCGGCCAATCTGTTCGTGGCCCAGTTCATCGGTTCGCCCAAGATGAACTTCTTCACCGGCAAGCACGCCGAGAAGTTCAAGGCACCGACGGTCGGGGTCCGTCCCGAGCACCTGGAAGTCGCGAACGGCGACGCTGCCTGGAGCGGCAAGGTGATCTATTCGGAAAACCTCGGGGCCGACAGCTACATCTATGTCGACCTCGGCGAGGAGGATCCGGTGATCGTCAGGCAGCAGGGCAAGTCGTCCTATCACGCCGGCGACGATGTCGGCTTCTCGCCGCGCGACGACCTCTATCACCTGTTCGACAAGGACGGCCATCCGGTCGGGCACTGACGCGATCGCGAACGACCGTCGCGGACCGCGCCTTGCCGGCGCGGTCCCTGCGTGTCCGGCGGCGCGTTCCGGGGTCGGTCTGGAGCATCGTGCGAAAAAGTGGATCCCGGTTTTTCGCAAAAACGATGCGACCACAAAACGATAGAGCATGCGTTCTGATTCCATCAGAACGCATTTTGCTCTAGATCACCACGATGCCGGCGTGCTTGGCCTTGTCCTCCGGTTCGATATGGATCGAGATCATCGCGCCGTCGAAGGCATCGCGCAGGGCGTTCTCGATACGGTCGCAGATGTCGTGCGCCTCCGAGACGCTCATCTGGCCGGGCACGACGAGATGGAACTCGACAAAGGTCTTGCGACCCGACTGGCGGGTCCTGACGTCATGGGCCTCAATGGCACCCCGGGCATTGACGGCGATGACTTCGCGGATGCGGTTGAGCTGTTCCTCGGGCACGGCAATGTCCATCAGTCCGCCGACGCTTTCGGAAACGAGCTTGTAGCCCGACCACAGGATGTTGACCCCGACGACCGCCGCCAGCAGCGGGTCGAGCATGCCGATGCCGGATATCATGGCGACGAAGACGCCGAACAGCACCCCGCCCGAGGAGATGACGTCGGTCAGAAGATGCCTTGCATCGGCGACCAGGGCGGGCGAGCGGGTGAGTCTGCCATGGCGGAAGAGCACATAGCACCAGGCGCCGTTGACCACCCCGGCAATGCCGTTGACGACAAGGCCGTCCATCGAGGTGCTGAGCGGTGGCGCCTCGATGAGGCGGACATAGGCCTGCTGGAAGATCAGAAGGGCGGCGACCAGGATGAAGACGCCCTCGATGACGGCGGAGAAATATTCGGCCTTGTCATAGCCATAGGGCAGGGTGGCGTTGGCCGGCTTGGAGGCGAGAAAGATCGCGATCATCGTGGTGACGGCGGTGACGACATTGACGATGGATTCGAGCGCGTCCGACAAAAGCGCAACGCTGCCCGTCATCATATAGGCGACGTATTTGAGCCCCAGCACGAGAATGCCGATGCCGACGCTGCCTAGCGCAATCCTCAATGTGCGTGATCTTTCGGTGGCCATGACAAGCCGTCGTCGTTTTTCCCGCCGCCCCTATACATGATCCTCCAGCGGTAAAAAACCGTTCAGTTGCGAATGGCCGGGCTTGTGTGGATTCACTGCCGCACATGCCGCGCGCTCGGATGGTTGGCAAGGATCATCGGCACGACGCCGGCGGCGATGACGCGGAGGGTGGGTCGGCCGGATGACAATGTCGGTCGTGGTGCGCATGAGCGGCCCCTCGCGTCCTTCCCCTTGTGGGAAGGGAAGCGAAAGGCGCCACTTCCGTAAAACCGGACGCTCCAGAGCGTTTTCAGGCGAAGTGGATACCGGTTCGAAAACGCGACCACTC
>CAZKTH010000414.1:0-1861 GCA_964555575.1 uncultured Devosiaceae bacterium
GAGTCGAACCCCTGACCTCTTGAATGCCATTCAAGCGCTCTCCCAACTGAGCTATGGCCCCAGTTCCGTGTTCTCGTGCCCGTCTGCCGGACGTGGCGCCGCTTGGGGGCGGCGGAACGGCGCGAAACCTAGTCAAGCGCGTCCCGCAAAGCAAGCGGGAATTTGGCCTGATGTCCGAATCGCACCTCTCGATCGCAATAGGGACCGGTTCAGACGTCTTCCTTGCCACCGCCGACGCCGAAATCGATCTCCTCGTCGTCTTCGTCCTCTTCAAGGAAGACGTCGTCATCATCGCCGCCGAGTTCGTCATCGACTTCGACATCCTCGACATCCGGAATGTCGTCGTCGCCCTCGTCCTCGTCCTCGGCCTCTTCCAGCGAGATGATCTCGGCACCGGCTTCGACCGCCGCCTTATCGACCTCCTGGAAATTCTCTTCCTTGCTTTCTTCCACGACGCGCACCGGCGTCTTGGCGGCATTCATCACAAAAACCTTGCCGCAGCTCGGGCACAGGATCGGACTGCGATTGAGATCGTAGAATTTGGTGCCGCAATAAAGGCATTGCCGTTTGGTGCCACGCTCCAGACTGCCCACGATGATACCTCTTTTGTCTTCCGCGCCGGGCGGGCAGCGCCGCCGGCAGTGTGGCTGTCGGTTAGAGGACAAGTGCGGCCGGTGTCAAACGCAAAATCACGAGTTTTGCACGAGGCCGGTGATGCGGTGGATCGCGACATTGGCGCAAACCTTTGCCGCATGCTATGCGGGCCGGCACGAAGACGAGGCGGATCGGTGGGATCAATGGCGATCGTGATCGGGCTTGTGGGACTGAGCGGCACCGGCAAATCCGAGGCATCGCGGATCCTGACCGAGATCGGCGGGCTGACGATCGTCTATTTCGGCGACGTGGTTCTGACCGAGGTCAGGGCACGCGGTCTCGACGTGGTGCCGGAAAACGAGCGGCGCGTACGCGAGCAACTGCGTGCCAGCGAAGGCATGGCGGTCATGGCCAGACGCAAGCTGCCCGAAATCCGCAGAGGGCTCGACAGTACCGGCAAGGTGCTGATCGACGGCATCTATTCCTATGCCGAACTCAAGCTCCTGAGGGCCGAATTCGGCGATGCCCTCATCATCATCGCCATCCACGCCGCCAAATCCGTCCGGGCGGCAAGGCTCGCCGGCCGTCCGGTCCGGCCGCTGACGCGGGCCGAAATGGAAGCGCGCGACGCCGCCGAGGTCGAGCGCCTCGAAAAGGCACAGCCCATCGCTTTGGCCGACTATCACGTGGTCAATGACGGCACGCTGGAAGAGCTCAAGTCGGCCCTCGCCCGCCTCTATGCGGCCGCCACCGGCTAGAGTCTTGCCCGATACCGCGGAAATGGCTATAGAAGCCACACTCCGCGCGGCCATACGCGACCGTTGAGAGGTCTATTGCGCGCAAGTCGGGGCCTGGCGCCTCAAAACCAAGCTTGCGCCCTTGAGACCGAGACGACGTTCCTCCGGCGAATGTCCGGGCGTTCGGCGGCGGAGATGAAAACAATCAGCCACCTTTGACGCTTCGCGCCTGCAAGCGCCGGGCCTTCCTGCTTAGCGAGGGGAACGGAACGGGGCCGGGCATCAATGGCGGCTTTGACAATCCCCCGGCGCAACAGGACAGTACATGGCCCAGCCAGAAGTAACCACCGAAGATTTCGAAGCGATGCTGATGAATTCCTTCGTCGATGCCGAACCGCTCGAAGGCACCGTCGTCAAGGGCAAGGTCATCGCCATCGAGAACGATCTCGCCATCATCGATGTCGGTTTGAAGACCGAAGGCCGCGTGCCTTTGAAGGAGTTCGGCGCCGCCGGCCGCGAGGGCGGCATCG
>CAZKTH010000415.1:0-1858 GCA_964555575.1 uncultured Devosiaceae bacterium
ACCAGGTGGTGATGCGCGGGCCGACCGCCTGCACGGCGAGACGCGCCTCGGCGCCAGCAATGGCGGCAAAGCCCTTCAGGCGCAGAATGTCGTGGGCGCGGATCGCCGCCTCGATGCGCGCAAGAAGCGCATTCCTGTCGGCTTCGGCCGGCAGTCTTACCGAGAAGCTGTCGAAATCGTCATGTTCGTGCGGCACGCCATCGTGTTCGCGCTCGTGCAGGCTGTCGCGGCCGGCCATGTCGTCCTCGGAGGCGAGGCCGAGCCCCAGAAGCGCCGCCGGGTCGACGATGCCGTTGCGGGCGGCGATGACACCGGTGCCGGCGCGCATGTGCGGGCGCAGGGCCGCGATCACCGCCTCGGCGCCGCCGGGCGGCAACAGGTCGGTCTTGTTGACGACGACCAGATCGGCGGCGGACAGCTGATCCTGGAACAGTTCGCCCAGCGGCGTTTCGTGGTCGAGCATCGAATCGGCTTCCCGCTCGGCCGCGATGGCGGCTTCGTCGGCGCCGAACCGGCCTTCGCTCAGGGCCATGGCGTCGACCACGGTGACGACGCCGTCGACGGTGACCGCCGCCTTGATCTCGGGCCAGTTGAAGGCCCTGACCAGCGGCTGCGGCAAGGCGAGGCCGGAGGTCTCGATGACGATGTGATCCGGTTTGTCGTCGCGGTTGAGAAGATCGGAAATAGCCGGGATGAAGTCCTCCCCGACGGTGCAGCAGATGCAGCCATTGCTGAGTTCGATCATGTCCTCGACGCGGCAGGTGTCCGAGCCGCAGCTTTCGAACACCTCCCTGTCGACCCCGACATCGCCGAATTCGTTGATGATCAGGGCCAGACGCCTGCCATGGGCATGGGCGAGAAGGTGACGGATCAGCGTCGTCTTGCCGGCGCCGAGGAAACCGGTGACGATGGTGGCGGGGATTTTGGCGGGCATGGTTGATGTTCCGGAATGGACGGGGCGCGCTCCCCGGGAAGGGGAACGCGCAAGGGTGCAAAGGCCGCGATCTCAGACGTAAAGGCGCGGCGTGACCAGACCTGTCTTGGCGAGGCCGCGCATGGTCTTGGCGCCGGCGAGCACCGCCAGATCGATCAGCGGCTCGACCAGCACCACCAGCATGTAGGCGCCGCCGAAGGTGACGATCGAGGTCAGGTTCCCGGCACCGAAGCCCTGGCCGTAAAGGGCCCAGAAGCCGACCCAGACGACGACCCCACCCTGATAGGTGACCGAAAGCCTGAGAGCCTGGCTGTATCTGAGATCGACATAGGGCGTCGCCTCCGGGATGATCCGGTCGGCCAGCGCCTTGATGGCGAACAGCGGCACCAGAAGCGTCGTCACATTGGCGAAATATTGCGGCAGGTCGAACGGGGCGAAGAACAGGCCCTGGATCAAAAGACCGAGCATGAGGCCGAAGGCGGCGGGCGCCGCCCCGAAGATCAGCAGCAGCGTCGTGCCGAGGATGAGGTGAACCTCGGAAACCCCGACCGGGTAATGCGGCAGGATCTCGAAAAAGCTGAAGACCAGCGCCGTCGTCAGGGCCGAACGGGCCACGAGCGAGACGGGACCCTTTTGCTTGATCGTGTCCCAGCTGAGCTTGAGCGTATAGGCGCCGGCGCCGGCGGCGGTGGCGTAGGCGAAGACCATCTTGGCCGGATCGACAAGGCCGGGTTCGATGTGCATGAGTGCGTTCCTTGTGCGTGAATTTCGATGAAATGCGCCGAGTCCGGAGCGCCGGCACCGGACGGCATGGGGCGCAATGGCCCTGCAGACGGGAATCAGCCTGTTGGATTTTTCATGCACACCTCCGCCTGTCCCACCGACAGATGAGCGTTGATCGGGCGATTGGCAGGTCTCCTGGCT
>CAZKTH010000416.1:0-1819 GCA_964555575.1 uncultured Devosiaceae bacterium
ACATCGGTCGGGGGGAACGATGCAAGCCGTTCCTGGATTCCGGTTTTGCGCCAACCGAGGACCGACCCGAAGGGACAGATCGTGCCGGTGGCACGATCTGAGGTCCGAAGGATGCGACAACAAAAGCATGGAGCGGCGAAGCGATTCAACTTGAACGTGCGCCGCTCTAGCCTCCGGGCGCTCGCAATGACAAAGGCGCGTTTTTCCGAAATCCGGAAGCAGAACCTCATGGAGTCTTCCCGCCAATGAAAAAGCTCTGCGTCATCCAGCACACCGAAGCCGAATTTCTCGGGCTGATGGAGGATCATTTCGAGGGCCGCAATATCCGTTTCGTCTACAAGCGGCCCTTTGCCTCCGGCGGCTCGGTGCCGCGCGATCCGGAGGATTTCGACGGCCTGATGCTGCTGGGTGGCGGCCCCTATGGCCTGGTCAGCGGCCATCTGCTGCCAAGCTTCATGTCCGAACTCAACCTGACCAGGGCTTTTCTTGCCGCCGGACTGCCAGTGGTCGGCATCGAACTGGGGGCGCTGATCCTGGCCGCGGCGCTCGGCGGCGGCGTCGAGGAGGCGCCGCTCAGGTTTAATCTCGAAGAAGCACGACCGACACCGCTGGGCGCTACCTTGTTCGGCTGGCCGGAGCGTTTTGCTGCCGCGCTCTATCTAAGGGACAAACCGGTGCTGCCGCCGGGGGCCGAAACGCTGGCGACGGATGCCGACGGCAACCCCCTCGCCTTCCGCGCCGGCGACAACGTCCTCGGGTTCCTGTTCCACCCCGGCGCCAAGCGCGGCATGATCGAAGACCTGATCATGGAGTTCGACGACACCCCGGACGGCACCGTCGATTCCCTTGCCGCACTCGGCGCGGCCCAGGCCGAAATCGCCGAAATTTTATCGACCGCCATGCCGGGATTCTGCCGGATAGCCGGCCTTATCTGACTGATTGATCAGCAAAATCCAAAATTTTTTGCAGCTTGATCATTGTCAAGTTGCATTTTGTCGCACCTTTATGTACCAATAATGACATATGTCCATTTCGGAATAAGAACCCTTAAGGGCCACCGGCGGACGTGTTGGAGGATACCAGGTGGCGAGCAAGCTGATCATCGTCATGGTCAATACCGATCCGCGCAATGGCGAGGAGCTCGGTGCACCATTCTTTCAGGCGACCGTGGCCGCGGCCATGGATTACGAGGTCGATGTGGTGTGCACCGCCACGGCCGGGCAATTGATGAAAAAGGGCGTTGCCGAAAAGCTCGTCGTCAAGCCCGGCTCTCCCAAGACCGTCTACGACTTCATCAAGGACGCGCATGAGGCGGGCGCCAAGTTCTACTGCTGCTCGCCCAATCTCGACCTGTTCGACATGACCGCCGACGATCTGATCCCCGAATGCGAGGGCATCGTCGGCGGCGCCAAGGTCATCGAAGACATCATGGAAGACGACGACGCAAAGGTGCTGACCTACTAGGCACCGGCGCCAGGTCCTTTGAGGAGAAGACCATGGGTGCACATCCGCAGATTGCCGATCCGGTCACCGACAAGCCGCCGGTCAGCTACGAGGAACTCGAAGAGATCTTCGAGGATATCCGTTCCCATCCGGTCTATCACCACGAGATCCACGGCTGCCTGAATTGCGGCATCTGCACCGCCACCTGCCCCTCGGCCCATTACTACGATTACTCGCCGCGCGAGATCGTCCAGCTTTTGTGGACCGAAAATCTCGAGGGCATCTACGACGCCATGCAGGAAAAGATCTGGGCCTGTGCCCAGTGCTACACCTGCGCCGCCCGCTGCCCGTTCGAGAATTCGCCGGGCGGGCTCGT
>CAZKTH010000417.1:0-1814 GCA_964555575.1 uncultured Devosiaceae bacterium
GGCCGCTGATCTATCTGACCAAGACCGAGGTCAAGACCATCCAGATCGGCATCCGGATGTTCATCTCCCAGTACGCCCAGGAATACGGGCTGATCATGGCCGCGTCCGTGGTGTCGCTGATCCCGGTCCTCGTCGTTTTCCTGGCACTGCAACGCTTCTTCGTCGAGGGCATCGCCTCGACGGGGCTCAAGGGGTAAAAATGCTCGAAACCGTCACCCGCCCCTCGCCGGTTGCCCCGATCACCGACGCCGAACTCGCCGAGGCGACGGCGATGGTCGTCGCCCAGGTGCGGCGCAACCTGCCGCAATTCACCTATTCGGCGCAGAACCATTCAAGCGTCGACAATTTCTATTTCGCCGTGCCAAACACGCAGTGGACCTCCGGGTTCTGGCCGGGGGTGATCTGGCTCGCCTACGAGGCGACCGGCGACAAGACCCTGCGCTATGCCGCCCAGATCCATGTCCAGAGCTTCCGCAACCGCATCGAGAACCGCATCGATACCGACCATCACGATATGGGCTTCCTTTATTCCCCGAGCTGCGTGGCGGCCTGGAAGCTGGTCGGCGACGAGGACGGCAGGAAAGCGGCGCTTCTGGCCGCCGACCAGTTGCTCGAGCGTTTCCAGGAAAAGGGCCAGTTCATCCAGGCCTGGGGGCCGATGGGCGAGCCGGGCAATTATCGCTACATCGTCGATTGCCTGCTGAACCTGCCGCTGCTGCACTGGGCCAGCGCCGAAAGCGGCGATGCGAGATACCGGGAAAAGGCGCTGGCGCACGCGCACACCACGCTCGCCAACTCCATCCGGCCCGATCATTCGACCTATCACACCTTCTACATGGACCCCGAGACCGGCGGGCCGGTGCGCGGCTCGACCGTGCAGGGCTATCGCGACGAGAGCGCCTGGGCCCGCGGCCAGGCCTGGGCCATTGCCGGCATGGCCGTGTGCTACCGCTACGAGCGCAACGACGCCTATCTCGAAGCCTTCGAGAACCTGCTCGCCTATTATCTCAACCGCCTGCCCGACGATCTCGTCCCCTATTGGGACCTGACCTTCATGGAAGGCGACGAGCCGCGCGATTCCTCCTCGGCGGCGATCGCCGCCTGCGGTCTTCTCGAAATGGCCGATCTGATCGCGGACGGGCGCGCCAGCGAATTGCGCACGCTTGCGGCGCGCATGCTCGGCTCGCTCTGGCGCCACTACGCCGTGCGTGACCCGGCGCATTCGAATGGTCTGGTCCTGCACGGCACCTATTCGAAGAAAACGCCCTTCAACACCTGTCGCGGCGAGGGCGTCGACGAGTGCGTCGCCTGGGGCGACTACTACTATTTCGAGGGCCTGACACGGCTTTCGCGGCCCTGGGCCCCCTATTGGTGAATGTGAAGTGAAGAAGAATCCGGAATAAGACGATGGCCGGCATCTCATTGAGAAAACTGAGAAAGACTTTCGGGACGCTGACCGTTGTCCACGACATCGATCTCGAGATCGCCGACAAGGAATTCATCATCCTGGTCGGGCCGTCGGGCTGCGGCAAGTCGACGACCCTCAGAATGATCGCCGGCCTTGAGGAAATCACCTCCGGCGATCTCGTCATCGGCGACACCATCGTCAACGAGGTCCCGCCCAAGAACCGCGACATCGCCATGGTCTTTCAGAACTATGCGCTTTATCCGCATATGACGGTCTACAAGAACATGGCCTTCGGGCTGGAACTGAGGCACTCGCCGCGCGACCTCATCGACCAGAAGGTCAACGAAGCGGCGGAAATCCTTGATATAACCCATCTTTTGAATCGCAAGCCCAAGGCACTCAGCGG
>CAZKTH010000418.1:0-1811 GCA_964555575.1 uncultured Devosiaceae bacterium
AATTCGATCCCGACAACGTCTTCGCCAAGATCATCCGCGGCGAGATCCCGAGCCACAAGGTCTACGAGGACGATGTGGTGTTTGCGATGATGGACATCATGCCCCAGGCGGACGGGCACGTGCTGGTGCTGCCCAAGCAGGGCTCGCGCAACCTGCTCGACGCCGATCCGGAGGTTCTGGCCGAGACGATGAAGCGGGTGCAGATCCTGTCCCGCGCCGTCATGAAGGCGATGAACGCCGACGGCCTTCGCGTCATCCAGCTCAACGAGGAAGCCGCGACCCAGACGGTCTTTCACTTGCACATCCACATCATTCCCGCCTATGACGGGGTGCCGATGAAGCGCCACGCCACCGAGGCGGCCGACCAGGGCAAGCTGGCGGCGCTGGCGCAAAAGATCGCGGCCGCGATCTAGGCGGCTGGGGTGGAAAGCGCTTTATTTAAAACACAAGAAAAACTGAATAATACGCTGATATATAAATATATAATAGCGTTCTAATAATTCCGGATTTTGAGGACCTGTCATCGTCGTCATTGCGAGCGCCGTAGGGTGCGCGGCAATCCAGAAGGCAACAAACGCCGTCACCGGCGGCTCCTGGATTGCTTCGTCCCCCGGATCAGATCCTGGGTCCTCGCAATGACGGGGAATGCTTTCAGACCATCCGGCGATTCGAGGAGTCGCGCATTCCCCCTGCCCAAACGAAAGCGGCGCCGACCTCATGTTCGGCGCCGCTCTGGCATTGTCTGGTCCTTGAAAGGCCGGTTCCCTAGGGCTTCCGTTCTGATGGAATCAGAACGGAAGCCCTAAGTCTTTGAGTGGTCGCGTTTTCGAACCGGCGAACCGGAATCCATTTCGCCTGAAAACGCTCTAGTTCTTGGATTCCGGCGCCGTCGTCTTGCTCGGCTTCTTGCGGGTGCGCGGCTTGGCTGCTGTCTTGTCAGTCGACCTGGTGGTTGACTTGCCGATCGCCTTGCGGGCCTTCGGGCCGGTAATGGCCTTGGGGTGGGCCGGCGTCGGCGGCACGGCGACGAGTTCGAGCCTTGCCCCTTCGCCTTCCCCGATCACCGCGACCGTGACCATGCCGCCACTGACGAGCTGGCCGAACAGCACCTCGTCGGCCAGGGGCTTCTTGACGTGCTCCTGGATCACCCGGCTGAGAGGCCGCGCGCCCATGTTCTCGTCATAGCCGCGCTTGGCCAGCCAGTCGGCCGCTTCGGGCGTCAGATTGATGGTGACGTTGCGCTCGGCGAGCTGGGTTTCGAGCTGGAAGATGAATTTCTCGACGACGCGCCTGACCGCCTCGGCCGGCAGCGTCGCGAAGGAGATGATGGCATCGAGCCGGTTGCGGAATTCCGGCGAGAACATGCGGTTGACCGCGTCCTCGTCGTCACCGGCCTCGCGCTTGCGCCCGAACCCGATCGGCGCCTTCTGCAGTTCCATGGCCCCGACATTGGAGGTCATGATCAGAATGACATTGCGGAAATCGACCGACTTGCCGTTGTGATCGGTCAGCTTGCCGTGATCCATCACCTGCAACAGGATGTTGAACAGGTCCGGATGGGCCTTTTCGATCTCGTCGAGCAGCACCACGCAATGCGGGTTCTGGTCGACCCCGTCGGTCAGAAGGCCGCCCTGGTCGAAGCCGACATAGCCCGGAGGGGCGCCGATCAGCCGCGAAACGGTGTGGCGTTCCATGTATTCGGACATGTCGAAGCGCAAAAGCTCGACGCCCATGGTGTCGGCCAGTTGCTTGGCGACCTCGGTCTTGCCGACGCCGGTCGGGCCGGTGAACAGGTAGGAGCCGATCGGCTT
>CAZKTH010000419.1:0-1800 GCA_964555575.1 uncultured Devosiaceae bacterium
CCCGACGTCCTGTCGCCGCGGGCGCTGGACTCGGTTCTGTCGCTCTTGCGCTCTTTCGCCGGACGCGGGGGCGGGACGTCGTCGTTGCGCTTCGGTGCACTTCCGGACCTGCCTGTGGCGGCCGGCTTGCCGCTGTCGGCGGGCTTGCCGCTGTCGGCGGGCTTGCCGCTGTCGGTGGGTCTGCCCCTGTCGGTGGGTCTGCCGGGGCGGCGTGATTGGCGCGAATGCTGCGCCGGCCTGGCCTCGTCGGCCCCCGCTTCGGTGACAGCCGCGGCCGCCATATAGGGAATGTCGCGTTTGATGAGCTTGACGATGGCGTCCAGATGCTTGCCGTCCTCGCGCGCCACCAAAGAAATGGCGACGCCGGTGCGCCCGGCCCGGCCGGTGCGGCCGATACGGTGGATATAGTCTTCCGGATGGGTCGGCACGTCGAAATTGAAGATATGGCTGACCGCCGGGATGTCGAGCCCGCGCGCCGCGACGTCGCTGGCGACCAGAAGCGTCAGCTTGTCGGCGCGGAACTTGTCGAGCGTTTCCGTCCGGGACTTCTGATCCATGTCGCCATGCAGGGCGCCGGCATTGAAGCCGTGGCGTTCGAGTGAACGTTGAAGTGTTGCCACTTCACGCTTGCGATTGCAAAAGATAATGGCGTTGGTCAAGTTTTCGGCAGCGCGGATCTGCTGCCTCAGGGAAGCGCGCTTTTCGGCCGGTTTGCCTCCCGTATGCGCCAGCCATTGCTCGATGGTCGAGGCGGTGCGGTTTTCGGGAGCGATCTCGATGCGGGTCGGATCGTTGAGGAACCGTGTCGTCAGCTTCTCGATCTCCGGCGCCATGGTGGCCGAGAAGAACAGGGTCTGCCGGCGCGTCGGCAAAAGGGTGCAGATGCGCTCGACATCGGGGATGAAGCCCATGTCGAGCATGCGGTCGGCCTCGTCGACGACGAGGATCTCCACGCCGGTCAGAAGGATGCGGCCACGTTCGAACAGGTCGAGCAGCCGCCCCGGCGTGGCGATGAGCACGTCGACGCCGCGATCGAGCTTCCTGATCTGGTCGTCCATCGAGACGCCGCCGATCAGCAGCGCTTCGTTGATCTTGTGGTAGATGCCGTATTTGACGAAACTCTCGTGTACCTGGGCGGCGAGTTCGCGGGTCGGCTCGAGAATGAGGGTACGCGGCATGCGCGCCCGCGCCCGGCCTTTTTCCAAAAGGGTCAGCATGGGCAGAACGAATGAGGCGGTCTTGCCGGTGCCGGTCTGGGCGATGCCGATCAGGTCGGTGCGTTCGAGCACATGCGGAATGGCCCTGGCCTGGATGTCCGTGGGGCGTGTGTAGCCGGCGGCCGCAACTGCCTGTTGCACCTTTTCGCTCAGTCCGAGCCCGGTAAAGTCTTCCGTCAAGTGTTCCGTCCAGATGCTTGGGGCGTAACGCTCAGTATCGGATGCCTGGCGTCGCGTCCCGGTTGGCCCTCGCATGCCTTGTGCCACACACCGATCAGTATTTGCGGGGAAATGGCTGTCCCGCTGCCGGCGACTTGCAGCGCGCCCGGACCATAGCCTTCCGATATGGCAAGTCAACGAGCAAAGCGGCTTTGCCTTAATTTCCCGGCTTTTTCATGACGCCCGAAGCAATATGTCCGGCCAGATAAAGGCATGACGCATTCCGAATCAGAACGTGCGCTCCATCTTTTGGTGATCGCATCGTTTCTCACGAAAAACCAGGATCCACTTTTTCGCACGATACTCTAAAGCATTTTCCGTTCTGATGGAATCAGAACGGAAGCTCTAAGTTATTGAGTGGTCG
>CAZKTH010000420.1:0-1756 GCA_964555575.1 uncultured Devosiaceae bacterium
GCTACACCTCGGCCGATTCGGTCTTCCAGATCGCGGCGCACGAGACCCATTTCGGTCTCAAAAGGCTCTACGATCTTTGCGAGATCGCCTTCAGACATACCGCGCCGATGGTGATCGGTCGCGTCATCGCCCGGCCCTTCGTCGGCGAGAGCCCGGCCGATTTCAGGCGCACCGGCAACCGGCACGACTATGCCATCGAACCGCCCGAGCCGACGCTTCTCGACCGGATCAGCGCCGCCGGGTTCGACGTTTATGCCATCGGCAAGATTTCCGACATCTATGCGGGCAGGGGCGTCACCCACAGGATCAAGGCGTCCGGCAATATGGTGCTGTTTGACCGGACGCTCGAAGCGCTCGACATGGCCGGCGACCGCGGCCTGATCTTCACCAATTTCGTCGATTTCGACCAGGACTACGGCCATCGCCGTGACATCGTCGGCTATGCCCATGCCCTCGAGCAGTTCGATGCCCGCCTGCCCGAGCTGCTCGCCAAAATGCGTGACGACGATCTTCTGATCGTTACCGCCGATCACGGCAACGATCCGAGCTGGACCGGGACCGACCACACCCGCGAGCAGGTGCCGATCCTTCTGTATTCGCCGGCGCTCAAGCCCGGTTCCGCCGGCATCCGCAAAAGCCTCGCCGATATCGGCGAAACGGCGGCGAAATGGCTCGGCCTCGAACCGGGACGCCATGGCAACGCTTTCCTGTGATTGCCGGATTGCGGCGCCCCTGCGTCGTTTTGTGTGGTCAAATCCAAGCCTGGCCCAAAACGCGCATGGACTCTTGCTGAGGGCGATTCCATTGTCGCGCCGACATTTTCCTTACGCGCACGAGGCCCCAAGATGAGCAACCTGACCGTTGTCGATCATCCCCTGATCCAGCACAAACTGACGATCATGCGCGACAAGCAGACCTCGACGGCCGGCTTCAGGCGGCTGCTGCGCGAGATCGCCCACCTTCTTTGCTACGAGGTCACCCGCGATCTCGAACTCGACATGATCGAGATCGAAACGCCGCTGACCACGATGAAATCGCCGGCGATCAAGGGCAAGAAACTGGTCTTCGCCTCGATCCTCAGGGCCGGCAACGGGCTATTGGAGGGTATGCTCGATCTGGTGCCGGCGGCGCGCGTCGCCCATATCGGCATCTATCGCGATCACGAGACGCTGGAGCCGCACGAATATTACTTCAAGGCGCCGAACGATCTCGCTGACCGTCTGGTCATCGTCGTCGATCCGATGCTGGCGACCGCCGGCTCGTCGACTGCCGCGGTACAAAAGATCAAGGAACGCGGCGCCACCAATATCCGGTTCCTGTGTCTGCTCGCCGCGCCCGAAGGGATCGAGCGCTTCGAAAAGGAACACCCCGACGTGCCGATCTTCACGGCCGCCGTCGACGATCACCTCAACGAACTCGGTTATATCGTGCCCGGTCTCGGCGATGCCGGCGACCGCATGTACGGGACGAAATAGAAGAGGCAGGTTACAGCCCCCGCCGCCATGTACCACATTGGTAATACACAAGGGGAGCCCGGATGCCTGCGCCGAAAAAAACAAGTCGTGAACGACGCAAAATGTCTGGCCATGTTGGTAGCGGTTCGGTGCGTGTGGTGAGCAATGCTCGCGGCTTCACATCCGAGACGGCATTGAAACGTTCCGGCGGTTCGCTGATCGTCCGCGTGCCGCGAGCATTCGCGATGCATTGCGGCTGCACGCCGATCAGCCGGTTACCCTGAGCGTCGAAGGCGAGCGTC
>CAZKTH010000421.1:0-1744 GCA_964555575.1 uncultured Devosiaceae bacterium
TGGGGAGGGTGGCCCGGCGCAGCCGGGTCGGGTGGGGTGGAGCCGCAAGCGCCGGTGTCGATACCCCCACCCAGGCTCACGACGGACTTAGCTTGCGCTAAGTCCTGTTCGCCAACCCTCCCCACAAAGGGGGAGGGAGAAAGCGCGCTGAGCCGACATGCACCTGCTTCGATTTCCGAGACAATTCCTGAGCAGCCTCCATGACCAAAGCCAATTTCACCGCCTGCCTCGACATCGTCCTCGATCACGAGGGCGGCTATTCCGATCATCCGAGTGATCCGGGCGGGGCGACCAATCGCGGCATCACCCGCAGGACCCTGGCCGACTGGCGCGGCATCTCGCCCTGGTGGCAGCTTTCCAAGGACGAGGTCAGGGCACTCGGGCTCGAGGAGACGAAAGCGATCTATCGCGCCCGCTACTGGGATCGCATCGCCGGCGACGCGCTGCCGCAAGGGCTCGATCTCGCCGTCTTCGACTTCGCTGTCAACAGCGGTCCGGTGCGGGCCGTCGGCTATCTGCAGGCGGCGCTCGGCGTTGCCCGGGACGGCATTGTCGGGCCAATCACGCTCGGCGCCGTCCGGGCGGTCGAGGCAAGGGGCGCGATCGGACCGCTGATCCGCATCCTCTCGAAGCGCCGTCTCGGCTTTTTGAGGACCCTCGGCATCTTTTCCGTCTTCGGCACCGGCTGGACTCGACGTGTCGCCGATACCCAGGCGCAGGCGCTCGCCATGCGTCCGGCCGGCGAAACCCACTCCTCGCAATCGAAAGGACAGACGAACATGGACATTTTCTCGGGCTACAAGACCTATATCGTCGGCATTCTGATGCTCGTCACCGCCATCGCCGAGATGGCGGGCGTCGACCTGCCGGGCTTTGACGGCCAGTCGGCGATGCAGCTTCTGATGGAAGGTCTTGCCATCGTTTTCCTGCGCAAGGGCATCAAGACCGATACGACCGCATCGTGAGCGATTGCCGGCCTTGCCGGACATTCATGTCCTATTCATTTGGCGGCGACTAATCTTGCCGCCATGACCCGAAAAACCTTCCTTTCCGCGCTTCTCGTTTCGATCTGCCTGATTCTGCCGCTGCAACCGGCAGTGGCCGAAAGCGCCTGTCTTTCGCCGCAGGACATTCAGAACGCGGTGACGAGCGGGAAGATCCTCTCCCTCAACGAAGTGCTTGCCCGTGCCGGGATTCCGCCGGACAAGGTGTTGCGGCCGGTGCGTGTGTGCGATCAGGGCAGCGGGCTCGTCTATCAGGTTCCGATCGACGAAGGGGGACAGGCCCGCACCATCGTCCTGAACGCCATGCCATGACCGGCCGACGCCGGACCCGGGCCTTTTCCGCGTCTTTTTCAAATAGGGCAAGCCAGGCTGTCTTGCCGTCGATCTCCGGGATCGATTGACCCCTTGCGGGCCGGCTCGTAGATTCCGTTCCACAGGAGGCCAATGATGCGGATTCTGGTTGTCGAGGACGATGAAAACCTCAATCGCCAACTGAAGGAGACGCTTGAGGACGCCGGCTACGTCGTCGACTGCGCCTTCGACGGCGAGGAAGGCCATTTCCTCGGCGATACCGAACCCTATGACGCGGTTGTGCTCGATATCGGCCTGCCGCAAATGGACGGCCTGAGCGTTCTGGAAGCCTGGCGGCGCGAAGGGCGCAGCATGCCGGTTCTGCTTCTGACCGCCCGCGACCGCTGGTCCGACAAGGTGCAGGGGATCGACGCCGGCGCCGACGACTA
>CAZKTH010000422.1:0-1725 GCA_964555575.1 uncultured Devosiaceae bacterium
GCGGCAAGCCCGGCCGCCTCGGCATCGGACAGGGCGCTGAGCGGCGGACGCACTTTCCGCCATTCGGCCCGTCCCGTCGTGTGGGCGACCAGAGCCTTGACCGCCGGCGTGGCGGCAAAGGCGACGATCGCGTCGACCAGCGGCGCCAGCCCGGCATCGGCGGGCGAACCGGCCATGACGGCGTTGAGCGGGCCGGGCAGGAAATTGGCGACGCCGCTGATCGATCCGGCGGCGCCGAGCCTGACACCGCGTTCGAGAAACCGCTCGTCGCCGATCAGGATCGCCAGATCGGGGAACCGCGTCAGGAACTGTTCGGCGCTTGCCCAGTCGCCGGACGAGTCCTTGACACCCTCGATGCGATCCGGGAACCGCGCCTTGAGGTCCGCCACGATGTCCGCCGGGATCGGCACGCCCGTGAGCTGCGGAATGTTGTAAATGATCACGCCCGGACCAGGTTCCGGCAAGCCACCGACGAAAGCGGCAAACCAGTCGCGCACGGCCGAAGAACTGACGTTCTTGAAATAGAAAGGCGGCGTCACCAGCAGCGAGGGGACGCCGAACTCAGCGGCAAGCCGTGCCTGTGCCAGTGCATCCTCGACCGCCGAAACCGAGATGCCGAAGACAAGCCTGTCGCCGCCGATCCCTTCGGCCTTGAGCGCTTCGAGCGCCGTCCGACGCTCGTTGTAGCCGATCGACGGACCTTCCCCGGTTGTGCCGAAAAGGCCAACCGAAGCGCAGCCCTGGTCAAGGACGTGGCGTGCATGACGGCAGAGGTGCGCGACATCGATCGCTTCTTCGCGAAACGGCGTCGTCAGCGCCGCAACTATGCCAAACTCGTGTTTTCGGGCCATGGTTTCTTGATCCAGTGTCGTATTGCGTCCGGCGACGCTTGTGCATCATTGACATTTACGCTAACATGTCAGTGCGTGTTCAACAAGCATGATTGCGGCCGGATCTAAAGGCCGCCTGAACAAACGCACGAGGTGCGCACGGCTCCGGGAGGGAGTGCGCCGACTGCGAAAATGGGAGGAAATTCAATGATTCAGGTCTGCACGAGACGCTCTGTTCTGGTGCTCTTGGCCGCAGCAACCATGATCGCGGCAACGCCTGCGCTGGCCGACGCGATCAAGCTGCGCATTTCGACGCCGGCGGTCGAGTCCGACTGGCATGCCAAGATGCTGACGGTGTTCAAGGACGAGCTGGAAAAGAGCGCGCCCGGACAGTTCGATGTCGAGATTCACCTCAACGCCACCCTGTTCAAGCAGGGCACCGAGCCCGCCGCCATGCAGCGGGGCAATCTCGATATGGCGATGATTTCGGCTCAGGACATTTCCAAGCAGATTCCGGCCTGGTCCGTTTTCACCGCCGGCTATCTGATCCGCAGCCCCGAGCACCAGCAGAAGGTGTTCCGCGGCGATATCGGCAAGGAATTCTACCAGATGGTCTCGGACCAGATGGGCATTCACATTCTCGACGTCGGTTATCTCGGCACGCGCGAACTCGACCTCAGGGGCGACAAGAAGATCGAAACGCCGGCCGACCTTGCCGGTGTGAAGCTGCGCATGCCCGGTTCCGACGCCTGGCAGTTCCTCGGTACCGCCCTTGGCGCCAATCCGACCCCGATGGCCTTCGGCGAGGTCTATACCGGTCTGCAGACCGGCGCCATCGATGGCCAGGACAACCCGCTGCCGACCGACAAGGCGGCCAAGTTCTACGAAGTCACCA
>CAZKTH010000423.1:0-1725 GCA_964555575.1 uncultured Devosiaceae bacterium
CGGTCCTGCTCGGCGGCATGGAGCGTCTTTTTTTGAGCGTGATGCCTTCTCGGCGCAGGAACCGGCTCATCGTGCCGGTATCGGTCCTGACGCCCTTTTCTTCGGCCAGTGCCAGGCACAGCGCGGCCAGCGTGATATCGGGCTCGGCGGCACGACGCGACAACACAAAGTCGCGATGCGGGGCCAAAACCGACGGGCGATGGCCACCGGTCCCGATCGGCACGCGCTTGCCGGTCTCCCGGTAGCGCTGAACCAATTTGATCGCCGATGACTCGCTCACCCCGAACCGCCGCGCCGCTCCACGGCAGCTCATACCACCGTGCTCGACCGCCTCAATCACCCGATCGCGCAAATCCTGCGAATACGCTCGTGCCATCCATGCTGGCCTCCTGATCCCAGCATCAATGGTGAATCACGTTCGCAAGCCAAAGTGAATCCCTGTTCCGATTCAACCTATTCGCTGAACGCTCTAGGTAGTGACTATGCAGTCCCGCAAACCGACAGAACCGTTCGACCAGACGACGAAGCGGTCCGTCCGCAACAATCCCAGTGCTTCCCGACAACCGTCACGCCAACCTCACAACCGGCCGAATACCGAAATCCCCATAGCTTGCCACCTGCGGCCCGCGGGTTCCTTCCTCGGGGCTTTCGTACGCCTCTCGGCGCCCGAAACCCTTCACGCAGTCGGGCCTGCATATCGCACTTCCATGATGCGCCCTTCGGCTTGCGCCATATGCCGGCAATGGATGGGGCGCAGGGACGTGCATCGAGCCTTGCCCCACGCCCCATCCGGGAGGATGATGATCAGAACACGCTTTCCTCGTCGTAGAACTTCACCACGTTGTCCTTGGTGATGATCGGTGAGGGCAGAGCGCTGTTCTTTTCCGGATCGGCGCCAGCAAGGATCGCCATCAGCCGGTTGAAGCCGGCCCGGCCGATCATGTCGGACGAGTTGAGGCCCGTGGCGGCGTAGTTGGAGCCTTCGCGCATGATCTCCTTGAGCGCGCCCTTCTCACCATCGACCGAGGTGATGAAGATCTTGTCGCTCAAACCGGCATCGGCGATCGCCTTCTGCGCGCCCAGGCACATGGAATCGTTCTCGCAGAACACCGCGGAGATGTTCTTTTCGCGGGCCAGCATGTCTTCCATCTGCTTGAAGCCGCCATCGGCGCTCCATCCGCCCCAGCCTGGCGCCATCACGGCTTGGATGTCGGTTCCCTCGAGCTGGGACATGACGCCGTCGGTGCGGTTCGAGCCGATGGTGTTGTCGGCCGGGCCACCGCGGATGATCACGACCTTGCCCTTGCCGCCGAGACGATCGACGATATAGGTGCCGATCCCCTCGCCAATGGCGCGGTTGTCGGGGCCGACCCAACTGGTGTAATCGCCGCCCTTCAGCAAACGGTCGACCATCACCACCGGCGTTCCGGCCATGTTGATGGCTTCGAGCGCCGCCGGTGCCGCCTCGATCCAGGCGCCGGAAACGATCAGGCCGTTGACATTCTGGTTCAGCAGATCCTCGACGTCCGATGTCAGCTTGGCGACATCGCCATTGGCGTCGGTCGACAGAACCGTGATGTTGGAATAGGCCGAGGCCTCGTCCTTCACGGCGGCGTCCATGCCGACGAAATAGGGTGCCGACAGGGCCAGATTGACCATGCCGATCTTGATATCGGCGGCGTTGGCGGCCGTGCTGCCCATCATCAGGCCGGCCAGCTCGCCGAG
>CAZKTH010000424.1:0-1690 GCA_964555575.1 uncultured Devosiaceae bacterium
GACAACAAAAACATAGAGCGGCGAAGCGATTCAACTTGAACGCGCGCCGCTCTAGTCTTCGAGTGCCGGGGATGCATTTCCGGCGTCGCGGCCGGCATCGTCACCGTGTTCGGCTTTCGGCGCTACTATCCCGCCCGCTTCGTCTTTCCCGCCATCACGGCCGTCTTCGTCTTCATCGCCTTGCCGGTGCTGCTGTGGCTGTGGAACTCGGTCAAGGTCGGCATGATCGCCTCCGCCGGCATCCTGCTGTTGTCGACAACGGCGGCCTATGCCTTTTCGCGCATGCGTTTCCGGGGCAAGGGCGGCATTCTGGACAGCCTCCTGATCATCCAGATGTTCCCGGCGGCGCTGACCCTGATCGCGCTCTAAACCATCTTCGATGCGCTTGGCGGGGTGACGCCGGTGCTCGGACGCAATTCGCAATGGGCGCTGATCCTGACCTATCCGAGCGCCATTACCCTGCATGTCTGGACGATCAAGGGCTATTTCGACAGCGTCGATCCGGCCCTGGACAAGGCGGCCTCGATCGACGGGGCCACGCCCTGGCAGACCTTCCGCCACATCTTCCTGCCGCTCGCGACCCCGACCCTCGCCGTGGTCTTCATCCTGTCCTTCATATTCCTTGTGACCGAGTATCCGATCGCCTCGATCCTTTTGCAGGAAACCAACCAGAGGACCCTGGCGGTCGGCGCCCGGCAATATCTTTATGATCAGCGCTATCTGTGGGACGATTTCGCCGCCGCCGCCGTGCTTTCCGGGCTGCCGATCACCGTCGTCTTTCTCATTGCCCAGCGCGATCTGGTCAGCGGCCTGGCCGAAGGTGGGGTGAGGGGATAAGGGCTGTCCGGCGCAGCCGGAAAAACGCTGCGGTGGAGCAAATACGGCGCGCGAGCGCCGGGTGGTGCCGAAGGCAGCGGGTGCCCGGCCGGGACAATCCAAAAAACATCTGGCCAACCGGCTGCGGGAGGACCGGCCGGTTAGTCAGATGCTCGGGGGATTCGGGCGTGGCGCCGCATGTCATGCGGGTGCGTCAGGCCCTGGGGGGAGGGCTAGAGAACGCGGGTGAGCGTGGTGGGATTGTAAAGCTGGATCTGGTTCTGGCCCTGCGCGTTGGTCATGGAGACCGAGAAACAGTCGCCGAAGGTGCTGATGGAACTGAACTTGACACCATCCTGGCTCAGCTTGTTGGCCAGGGGGGTGGTGTTCCAATCCGACGGCGGACCCTGGAGGGCATCGCAGCTGCCGATGGTTCCCGCGGCGAGGTTGACGGCCGATCCGCTGTCGGCGGCAAAGGCGGCGGTGGAACCGACCGAAAGAAGCGCGGCGGTGGCGATGGCTGTGGCAAGGAACTTCATAAGTAAACCTCATCTATGAGGGCGTCGCATGGTCTCCCCTGGCGCCCGAAATCTTGACGATGGAAGACGACAGGAACTTGCGTCCAAGCCGGCCGGGTTGCAAGCGGAATTCCATTAAATATATTTAAATTCAATGCCTTAACTTTGGTCGGGTCATGTCCGAATTGTGGCTGGTTTTTGCCGTCGCGACGATTTGATCAATCATGACCAGACCGGTTGAAAAAACCGGCGGGCAAGAGTGCCAACTAGTCGATGGCATAAACGAAAACGGGACCGGGACTGGACGCGATGGACAAATCCATGCGATCGGCCACCCGCTCTCGGGAAAGCAAGTA
>CAZKTH010000425.1:0-1676 GCA_964555575.1 uncultured Devosiaceae bacterium
CGTCGCCGCCGCCCTGATGGTGCTCAAGGTCGTCGCCATGTCCTGGTTGACGGTCATGCGCATCATGAGCGAGAAGGCCGGCATGCGCTCGCCCGAGGATCTGAAGAAGACGGCGCTCAACCCCAATCCCAACCCGGGCCAGATCGACATCAACGATCGTGTCGAGCGCATCCGCCGCATTCAGCACAATGATCTCGAAAACATTCCGTTTTTCCTGGCGGCCGGCTTTCTCTACGTGCTGACCGCGCCACCACTCTGGCTCGCCTACGTTCTATTTTACGGCTATGTCGTGCTGCGCCTTTTACACTTTGCCGCCTATTTCACCGCCCAGATCCACGATATCCGCGCCGCGCTATGGACCCCCGGCTCGTTGATCATCATCTTCATGGCCGTGCGGGTATTGCTGGTGCCATTCGGGATCTGAAGGCAGGCAGGACTTTGCCAATGTCGTGCATTCAGCAAACAGTCACAGTAATCGGCCGCAATTGCACTGTTCACACCGTGGTCCCGATTGAACCTTCCGGCACCGGGGTCCATATGAACAGGGAAAATCGAGACGAAAGGTTTGAGACATGGCAAATGCGGCACAACGCGAGCAGATGAAGAACGGCAAAGGCTTTATCGCCGCCCTCGACCAGTCCGGCGGTTCCACGCCCAAGGCGCTCAAGCTCTATGGCATCGACGAAACCGGCTATGCCAGCGAGGCGGAGATGTTCGATCTCATCCACGCCATGCGCGCCCGCGTCGCCCAGGCCCCGGCCTTTACCGGCGACAAGGTGCTGGCGGCGATCCTGTTCGAGATGACCATGGACCGCGACATCGCCGGCATGCCGGCGCCGAGCTTCCTGTGGCAGGAGCGCCATGTCGTGCCGTTTCTCAAGATCGACAAGGGCCTCGCCGCGGCGGAAAATGGCTGCCAGGTGATGAAGCCGATGCCGGGGCTCGACGCCCTGCTCGACCGCGCCGCGGCCAAGGGCATCTTCGGCACCAAGGAACGCTCGGTGATCGGCGCCGCCGATCCTGCCGGCATCAAGGCGGTGGTCGACCAGCAGTTCGAGGTCGCCACAACGGTGCTCGCCCACGGCCTGGTGCCGATCCTCGAGCCGGAAGTCACCATCTCGATCCCTGACAAGGCGGCGGCCGAAGAGATCCTGCGCGACGAGATCGCCCGCCAGCTCGACGCATTGCCGGCCGGTGTCGAGGTGATGCTCAAGCTGTCCATTCCCACCGTGCCCGACTTCTACGCCCCGCTGATCGCCCATCCCAAGGTGCTGCGCGTGGTGGCGCTGTCGGGTGGCTACAGCCGCGACGAGGCCAACGCGCTGCTCGCCAACAACCACGGCATGATCGCCTCGTTCAGCCGGGCGCTTCTTTCCGGATTGACGGCGCAACAGACCGATGCCGCCTTCAACGCCACCATCGCCGAGGCGATCGACACGATCTACCAAGCCTCGATCACCTGATTTGCGATAGCGGTGACAGTGCACCTAGATCCTGTTAGGTTTTGTCGGAAACAGTGCCTCTCGCTTCCCTCCCCCTTGTGGGGAGGGTTGCCGAATAGGACTTGGCTTCAGCCAAGTCCGTCGTGAGGCTGGGTGGGGGATCTGCGCCGGCGTTTGGGGCTCCACCCCACCCGACCCGGCTCCGCCGGGCCACCCTCCCCATCAAGGGGAGGG
>CAZKTH010000426.1:0-1675 GCA_964555575.1 uncultured Devosiaceae bacterium
CAACAGGGTCAGACCCAGAGGGTTAGACCCCGACTGGTCGCACCGCACGGCCGATAGCGCCGAGACGCTCGAGCGCTTCGAGCGCGCGGTGTCGGAATTATAGGAAAACACCATGGAAAAACCTGCGTTATGGGGCGGCCCGAAGGCGAAGACCTTGCCGCCGGCGAGCTTGAGATGACGGTAGTCCGTTCTCGCCATCAGTTCGACGACACGGGTCCTTTGCTTCAGCAGGGCGATGAAGGGCAGGATGAGCTGGCGGTTGAGACCGTTCGGATATAGATCGTCGGGCCGGCTGTTGGAGGTGGCGACCAGGGTGACGCCGCCGGCGAACAGCGCCTCGAACAGCCGTCCGAGCAGCATGGCATTGGCGATGTCGTTGACGCGAAACTCGTCCAGGCACAAAAGCCGCGTCTCGCCGATGATCGGCCTGGTGACGAAGGGAATGGGGTCGCGCCGTCCCTTGTCGTCGGCGGTCTTGACCCGGAAGACGGCGATCTCGCGATGGACCTCGTCCATGAACTCATGAAAATGCACCCGCCGTTTGCGGTCGATGGCGGCGTTTGCGAACAACAGATCCATGAGCATGGTCTTGCCGCGCCCGACCTCGCCCCAGACATAGGCGCCCGTGACCGGCTTGCGGCTGCCGAAAAGACCGGGCAGATGCCGTTTGCTCTCGGCCGCCTCGACCGAAGCGGCGATGTCTGCCATCAGGAGGTTGGCCTCCTGCTGGGCCGGGTCGGGCAGCAGCACGCCCTTGTCGACAAGTGTCCGATAGGCGGCCCGCACGGGATGAAGCGCCGGACCGGCCATTGGAAAAACGCTCCGGTCAGCCCGCCATGGAGACGGCGATGCCGCCGGCGAGCGTGCCCAGGAAGCGGTTGCCGCTCAGCAGGAGCGATCCGATAATGGCGCCGTTGTCGTCGAAAAGCTGGATCTGGGTGCCGGTGAGCTGCCAGCTCGCGACGCGCGCCAAGGGCGCGATGGCGCAGCCCGGCGTCGAGGCGCGATAGCGGTTGGTGCCGGCCTTGGTCGTCTGGGTCAGATTGAGCCGGCAGCGATCGGCGCCGGCAATGACGTCCCAGGCGCCGAGCAGCTTGGCGGTGGTCAGGGGACTGCCAAGATCACGGCCGTCGGCGGTGAGGGTCGAGTTGGCGCCGACATCGTCGAGGCTGACGAAGGAGCCGTCGGCACTGGCGGTCTGGGTCTGATCCGTCATGGCCGGATCGCTTGTACCGATATCGGCAGGGGGGAAATCGGACTGTGCCGTGGTGATGGTGCCGTCACTGGCGCCGATCGGCGGCAGGGCCTGGCTTTGCACGGTGGAACTGGCGACCGGATTGACGCTTTCGACCGATTGCGGGTTGCTGGTGCTGATGCTGCCGAAACGGGTGGATGAACAGGATGACACGGCGACGCCGAGAGCGAGAATGGCCAAGCCAAGAAAATACGGTCTGATCGACCTGATCATGAACAACTCCACAGTGACCGGCCCCCGCCGTTCGCGGGCTTATACAGGCAAGCTTTGCGGCGGTTCAATGCAGGAAAAGCCCAACTTCTTGAATGCGCGTTTGCATGTTTCAAATATAGTGTAGTACACTATCCCCAATTAAGATACATAACTGATGTGTATCTGTGTCCGTGTAACCATCTCCCATTCTTTCCTGTAAAAATATTT
>CAZKTH010000427.1:0-1653 GCA_964555575.1 uncultured Devosiaceae bacterium
ATGAGCGCCGCCTCGCTCGCCTCGGCCATGTGGATCCACATCGCCACCTTCCTCAACGCCCCGGTTTCCACCACCCATTCCGTAGTCGGTGGCGTCGTCGGGGCCGGCATCGCGGCCTCCGGTTTCGCCATCGTTTCCTGGCCGGTCATCGGCACCATTGTCCTGTCCTGGATCATCTCGCCGATCATGGGCGGCATCCTCGCCTCGCTCATGCTGGCCATCGCCCACATGACCATCATGGACAAAATTGACAAGCTTGCCGCCGCCCGCCAATGGGTGCCGGTGTTCATCGGGCTGATGACCGGCGTCTTCGCCATGTATCTGGTCACCAAGGGGCTGAAGCATGTCTGGAATCCGGATATCCTCACCGTGACGGTGCTCGGCATTGCGGCGGGACTTTTGAGCTTCGCCGTCGCGCGGCCGTGGATCGACCGGCGCATTCCGGCGCTCGAGAACCGCACCAAGCACGTATCGAGCCTTTTTCGCCTGCCCCTGATCATGGCGGCCGGCCTTTTGTCCTTCGCCCATGGCGCCAATGACGTCGCCAACGCCGTCGGACCGCTGGCCGCCATCGTGGCGTCGGCGGAAACCGGACTGGCGAGCCCGGCCAATGTCGCGCTGCCGCTCTGGGTTCTCGGCATCGGCGCGGTCGGCATCGCCGTCGGGCTGGCGCTGTTCGGCCCGCGTCTGATCCGCATGGTCGGCGAAAAGATCACCAGGATGAACGAGGTCAGGGCCTATTGCGTTGCCCTGTCGGCGGCGGTCACCGTTCTTGTCGCCTCGGCGCTCGGGCTGCCGGTGTCCTCGACCCATGTCGCGGTCGGCGCCGTGTTCGGCGTCGGTTTCCTGCGCGAATACGTCTCCAACGCCACCATCCGCAATCCGCCGCTCAAGGTGAACGTGCCGGAAGCGACGAGCGACCAGTTCAACCGCACCGCCGAGGAGGCCGTCGCCAAGCTGAAGGGCCGCGACAGGCGTCGCCTGGTGCGCCGCAAGCACGCGCTGAGCATCGTTGCGGCGTGGATCGTCACCGTGCCGGCCTCGGCGCTGGTTTCCGGCCTGCTCTATGCGCTGATGCGGCTGCTGCCCGGCATATAGGCGCCGGAAAGAATCTGGCGGTTGAGACCGGCGGCCAGCCGCGCCGCCTGTCTGCTGGCCATCAGGCTCCTGACCTGCGGCAGCAGGGCCCAGTGGCGGAAGCGCTCCGGTTCCTCGGGCCACATGTCGAACTGTTCGGTGACATGCAGCGGGAACAGAACGACACGGAACAGGTCGGCATTGTCATTGTTGCGCGGATGCAGATAGGAGCCGATGGGCGTCCCGCCGAGACTGCCCCTGACCCCGGCCTCCTCGAAGGCTTCCTGCTGCGCCGTCTCACCGGGCGACTGGCCCTTTTCGATCGATCCCTTGGGGAAGACCCAGTTGGCGTGGCGCCGCGAGGTGATCATCAGAAAAACGACCTGCCCCTCGACCACCCGGAAGGGGATGGCGCCGTACTGCGTCCCTTCCGGCATCTCGCCGCTCAACGGCCGAAGGAGCTTTTTGGCGAATTGGATCAGAGGCATAGACGGTCCCGTTCGTGCAGACACGGGACCAGCCTAGAGCATTTTCCGTTCTGATGGAATCAGAACGGAAGCTCCAGGTTATTGAGTG
>CAZKTH010000428.1:0-1616 GCA_964555575.1 uncultured Devosiaceae bacterium
TGCCCGAGCCGTTGACCCCGACCATGAGGATGACGAAGGGCCTGGCGCCAGTGATCTCGAGCGGCAGCGCCACCGGCGTCAGCACCTTCTCGACCTCGTCGGCCAGGGCGATGCGGACCTCCTCGGGCGAAATTTCCTTGTCGAAGCGGTCGGCGGCAAGGGTCTCGGTGATCCGTGTCGCCGTCTCGATGCCGAGATCGGCCGAGATCAGGATGTCCTCGAGCTCCTGCATCGTCTCGCGGTCGAGCTTTTTCTTGGTGAAGACTCCGGCAATGCCGCCGCCGAGCTGGTCCGAGGTGCGCCTGAGGCCGGAAGCAAGGCGCTGGAACCAGTTTTTCTTCGGCGCGGGTTCCTCGTTTTTTGTCGGCGGTTCGGGCTCGGGCGCCGGCGCGACGGCGGCATGCGCTTCAGCGAATTCCGGCATGGTTTCGGGCGGACCGGGCTCGAACGCGGCGGCGGTTTCGAGCCGCGTGTCTTCTTCCGGCGCCGGATGCGCGGCCTCCTGTTCGGGCTTTTTGCCGAACAGCCGTCCGAAAACACTGGATTTGGGCTTGTCGTTCATATGATCCCGGTCCGAAAGAGCATGAAATCCTGGCCGTGCCGGTTATGTTGGCCGGACCGCGTCCATCTTCAACCCCTCAATAGGTCAGCCCGGCGGCGATGGCAAAGCCGGAAGGACGAATTGTCAGTCGTCCTTGTGCGGGTCGAACTTGTCGGTGATGACGCGCTCGACTTCCTCGGCCGTCGGTTCCTCCGATATGGTCAGGGCGCCGTCGCGGTCGCCCGCATGCCGCAAATTCTTGTCGAATTCCGGATCCTTGTCCGAACCCAGCAGATTGAGCAGCCGCGACAGGATCGAGGGGCGTTTTTTGTCGTTCATGCGAAAACTCTCCTTGCCGCGCCGTGCAACCCGTCGGCATCGGCGGCGGCGATCGCAACTTCGACGATTTCGCCGGGCTGGCCGTCGGTAAGCCGCACCGGCACGAATTGCTCGGTTCGCCCAAGCCCGCTGCGCTCGATGAGGACCCGTTCCGTCCGCCCGACCCGGCTCCGGCACAGCTTGGCGAACTGCTGATCGCCAAGGGCCCTGAGCCGTGCCGCCCGTTCCCTGGCCACGGCCTTCGGTACCTGGTGGGGAATGCGCGCCGCCGGCGTCCCCTTGCGCCGCGAATAGGGAAAGACGTGCAGATAGGTGAGGTCGGCCTCGCTGACGATCCGCAACGTATTCTCGAACATATCCTCGGTTTCGGTCGGAAAGCCGGCGATGATGTCGGCCCCGAAGACCATGTCAGGCCGGTTGCGGCGCATCTGTTCGACAAAGGCGAGCGTGTCTTCGCGCAAGTGCCGGCGCTTCATGCGCTTGAGGATCAGATTGTCGCCCGATTGCAGCGACAGGTGCAGATGCGGCATGACCCTGCGGTCGCCGGTGATGGCGTCCGTGAGCGCTTCATCGGCCTCGATCGAATCGAGCGAGGAAATCCTCAAACGCGGCAGATCGGGGACATGGCGCAAAATTTGCTGCACCAGGGTGCCAAGGCTCTGGGTTCCCGGCAGATCGGGCCCGTAGGAGGTGATGTCGACCCCGGTCAGCACCACTTCCCTGTAGCCATTGCCGA
>CAZKTH010000429.1:0-1585 GCA_964555575.1 uncultured Devosiaceae bacterium
CCGCCGGCGCAGATCACCTGCTTCTTGCCGAGCGAATCCTTGATGTCGAGGATTTCGGTGCAGTACCAGCCGCTGTCGGCGGTGAGATAGCGGCCGAGTTCGAGGACGAACCGGCGTCCCTCGAACCCGAAGCGGGCGATCAGGGCCTGCAACCGGGCGGCATAGGCTTCGGGCGAGAAATCCCGCCCCTCCTCGAGATAGTCGATGCCGAAGCCGCCGCCGAAATCGATGACCGGGCAGCTCACGCCCTGATACTGGCGCTCGACATCGCGGGCGAGGGAAAAGACCAGTTCGCAGTTCTTGATCAGGTCGGACAGATCGAGCACTCCCGAGGCCGAATAGACATGCAGTCCGAGGAAATTGAGGTTTTCGAGCGCCAGGATCTCCGGAAGAGCGGCGCGGAACCTTTTCTCGTCCATGCCGAGCTTGGAGGAATCGCCGGAAAAACTGGCCTGGGCGCCGTGGATGTGGAAATTGGCATTGACGCGGACCAGGATATCCTGCCTGACGCCATGCGCGGCGGCGATGGCATTGAGCCGATGGGCCTCGGTCAGGGATTCGACATGGAGGGTGCGGATGCCGACCGACACGCTCCATTCCAGTTCCTCGGGCGACTTACCGGGGCCGGTGAAGATGATCTGGCCCGGAGCGAAGCCGGCTTCGATGGCCTTCCGGCCTTCGCCGAGGCTGGCGATCTCGACCCCCTCGACGCCGGCACGGCGGGCGGTTTCGAGAAAGGCGACGTGCGGATTGGCCTTCATGGCGTAGTAGATGGCGACGCCCTCGGGCATCCTGGCCTTCAGCGCCGCGATCTTGTTTGTCATCACCGAGGGGTCGTAAAGATAAAAGCTGCGCTCGGGCCGGCTCTCGGCGAGCGCGGCGATCGTTTCTGCAATGTGCGGGCTGAGCATGATCGGTCCTGAAGGCCATGGGATCGAGGCGGTCGAGGAACGCCGAACCACGTATCCTGTCAAGGGCAAAGCGGCGGTATCCGATGGGGGATAGCCGCTCACGAATTCGAGATTAGGGCTGGCTGCCGGCCAAAACCGATAGTAAAGCAAAGACACGTTTGAATATTAACTTGAAGGTTTTTGTCATGAAGCATTTTATCGTAGTACTTCGCAATCCAAAGTCTGCGGCGCCCCTGATCGCCGAAATGCTCGGAGGGGAAGCGATGCCCTTGCCGCCGCTGTCAGGCTGCTGGATCGTTTTCACGCCCGATGACAGCGGCCTCGAGATCCATCCCGATACTCTCAACCGCCGTCCTGCCGACACCCGTCCCTTCTCGGATGACGGCGACGGGGCGGTTGCTACCCTCGGCTCGCGCCTGCCGGCGCGCCGTATCGTCACCCTTGCGAGCAAGGTCGGCTGGCCGTTCAGGCAGTCGTCCTCGCCGGCGGGCGAGATCATCGAGGTCGCGGTGGAGGGCCGGCACGTGCTTGCCATTGCCGCCGAAACCGAGCGGTTTCCCCTCGCCGAGATGCAATGAACCGGGAGTCGTCGGGATACCGACGGGCACTGGCGATCTCACGGCTAGAGCATTTTCCGTTCTGATGGAATCGGAACGGAAGCTCCAGGTTATTGA
>CAZKTH010000430.1:0-1579 GCA_964555575.1 uncultured Devosiaceae bacterium
CGAAGCGATTCAACTTGAACGCGCGCCGCTCCAGCCCATGTCGAGCCCTGTGGCCAGGACCGGCCCCAGCAGCGTTCCCAGAAGCACCGACGGCCCAAGCGTGCCGAGCTTGATGACCAGTGGCAGGGCGATCGCCACCGACAGGACAAACAAGATGCACGCGATCGACCGAGACAGCATGAGTGCCCCCGCTTGATCCGGTGCGATCCACACCGGTCGATCATGCGATCCCGAAGCAAGCCTCGGGCCGGGCCGGCATGCCCGCCCACGGACGCTCCGAACGAAAACGGGCCGGCCGGCCCGTTTGCCGGCGTCCCGCTTCGCCTCAGGCGGGAATGGCCAGTCTTTCGCTCAGGACGTGACGATCCTTGACGAGATCGGCGATGGTGTAGGAATCGAGTTCCTTGAAAAAGGCCTGCAACGCTGCATGCAGCGCATCATGGAACATGCAGATATCGGCCAGGGGGCAATCCTCGGCCGGCCCTTCGAAACAGGGCGCCAGCGCGAAACTGTCCTCGGTCAGCCGCACCGATTCAAAAACGGTGATCTCGCTGGCCGGACGGGCAAGGCGAATGCCGCCCTTGCGCCCGCGCACAGTGGCCAGAACGCCGTTCTTGACCAGCGGCTTTATGAGCTTGAATAAAAATGCCTCGGAAATGCCGAACGCCTTCGAGATCGCACTCACCTGGCTGAGGTTCGGCTCATTGAGCGCACAATAAATGAGCGCACGCACCGCGTAGCTCGATTGCTTGGTCAAGCGCATGACCTTATGTCCCCTAGCACCCTCTTATGTGAGTGCCTTAGCCAAATGGCCACTATCGTTCAAGTATCAGCTAATATGTAGCCTACCGACCTTTTCGGATGCCACCGCTCATCTTTTTTCAAACTGTTGCGCACATGCGGCAATTTCGCTTCGGAACCCGCGCGCAACGGCATGACTTGCGGCAGCCGATGATCGGCGTCTAGCCCTCGAGTTCCTCGCGCAGCAGTTCGAGGGCGAGCCATTCGTCCTCGGCGGCGGCGAGCGCGGCACGGGTGGGTTCAAGCCTTTCGGTCAGCGCCGAGAAGGCGTCCGGATCACGGGCAAAAAGCGTCGGATCGGCAAGCTGCGCCTCGATCGTCTGCAGCTCCTGGTGCAGCGTCTCGATCCGGCCGGGCAGCGTCTTGAGGGCGTGCTGCTGCCTGAAGGAGAGCTTTTTGCGTTTTTCCGGCGCCGGCGGTGGCGGCGCGGCGCGCTTCGGTTCGGGTGAAGGCCTGCCGGCAGATGGCGCCGCCGGTCCTGATCCGCGCTGTGCCACCATGTCCGAATAGCCGCCGGCATATTCCGTCCAGCGCCCGTCGCCCTCCGAGATGACGACGGAGGTGGCGACGCGGTCCAGGAAATCGCGATCATGGGAAACGACGATGACGGTGCCGGGGTAGTCGGCAACCATCTCCTGCAGCAGGTCGAGGGTTTCGAGGTCGAGATCGTTGGTCGGCTCGTCGAGGACGAGAAGGTTCGAAGGCAGGGACAGGGCACGGGCCAGGGTGACGCGGGCCCGCTCGCCGCCGGAAAGGCGCCCGACCGGCGTGCCGGCCT
>CAZKTH010000431.1:0-1558 GCA_964555575.1 uncultured Devosiaceae bacterium
CCATTGCTCGTCGGTGTTGATGCGGGCACGAGCCGCACCAAGGCGCTCGTGTTTTCCCTTACCGGCGACATCGTTGCCGAAGGGGTTTCCCAGACGCCAATCGTCACTACCGAGACAGGCGACGAATTCGACCCGGAAGCCTTGTGGCAGGCGGCGCTTGCGGCCCTGCGCGAGGCGGTCGGCAAGGTTGACGATCGCCGTCGCATCCGCGGCATCGCCGTCGCCAGCGTTGCCGAGAGCATCATCGCTCTTGACGGCGATCTCAAGCCCGTGGCGCCGGCGCTGGCCTGGTACGACCAGCGCCCGCGCGACATCGCCCACGAACTGACCGGACGTTTCGATGCGAACCAAGTGCACATGACGACCGGCATGCCGCTGCATGCCATCGCCAGCGTGTGCAAGATCCTCTGGCTCAGGCGGGAAAATCCCGAGGCCGATGCCCGCATACGCCATCGCCTGCTTGTCGCCGACTACATCGCCTTCAAGCTGAGCGGCGCCATGGCGACCGAATGCGGCCTGGCCGGCCGCACTGCCGGTTTCGACCTCGATACCCGCGACTGGCACCGGCCGCTTCTTTCCGAACTGGGGATCGATGCCGATACCTTGCCGCCCGTCGGCGAAAACGGCGGCAGGCTCGGAACGGTGACGCCCGAGATCGCCCGCGAGACCGGCCTGCCGGAAGACTGCGTCGTCGGCATTGGCGGGCACGATCACGTCATCGGCGCGCTGGCCTCCGGCATCTTCAACGACAACTCGCTGATGGATTCCATGGGGACCGCCGAGGGGCTGGTGCTGCCGCTGCCCGCGCGCACCCGCGACCAGCGCTTCGTCGACTGGACCCTCGAACAGACGCTGATCCGCTTCGACGGCAATGATCGCTATTTCTTCTGCGGCGGCTTGTTCACCTCAAGCGCTTCCATCCAATGGTTCCGCAACCTGTTCGCCCAGGGGTTGAGCAGTTCCGACATGATGGCCGAGGCCGAAAAGGTGCCGGACGGCGCCGAGGGCACGCTGTTCGTGCCGCATCTCCGGATGGCTTCGGCGCCCGACAGCTATGCCCGGCCGGGTGGCGCCTTTTTCCGGCTGTCGACCGAATCCGACCGGGCGGTGCTTTATCGGGGACTGCTCGAAGGGCTGGCCTATGATGCCCGCAACATCGCCGACCACATGATGCAGTTCCTCGACGAAAAGACCCGGGCCAATGCCCGCGCCCACCCGGTCACGGTCATCGGCGGCGGCTCGCACAATGCCCTCTGGCTCGACATCAAGGCCAATGTCTATGGCCAGTCGCTCTATGCCCTTCATACCAAGGAAGCGGTCAGCCTCGGCGCTGCAATGCTGGCCGGCGCGGCGGCGGGCATTTTCGGCAGCGTCGGCGAGGCTGTCGGCTCGATCGCGCTCGACCACGACGTCTACGCGCCGACGCCGGAACGGCAGGAACGCTACGATGGGCTGTTTCGCACCGACTACCTGCAGGCGCTGGCCGCGACGCGGCTGGTCAGGCGCTAGAGCGTTTTCAGGCGAAGTGGATGCCGGTTCGCCGGTTCGAAAACGCGAC
>CAZKTH010000432.1:0-1134 GCA_964555575.1 uncultured Devosiaceae bacterium
ACTCGATAACCTGGAGCTTCCGTTCCGATTCCATCAGAACGGAAAATGCTCTAGCGGGCCGGACCGGACGGATCGAAGGTTGTCATCTCGTTGATGAAGTTTTCCAGACTCATCACGATCTGTTCGGCCTCGGACCTGTGTTCGTCGGTGGAGGCGGCATTCATGGCGGCGCGCGCCTGCTTGAGGGCGGAATCGACATGAGAACGGCCGAATTCGCCGATCGGCATGGCCTGCTCGGCAAGGACGGTCACGCCCTTGTCGTTGACCTCAACAAAGCCGCTGCCCACGAAGAACAGCTCGGCCTTGCCGTCGATGGTGACGGTAATGTAGCCGGGCCTGAGGCTGGTTATCAACGGGGCGTGTTCCCCGAGCACGGTGAAATAGCCCTCGGCCCCCGGCAGGGTGACGGAGGAAGCCGTCGTCGACAAAAGCAGCCTTTCGGGCGCAATGATTTCGATTCTGATGCCGTCAGCCATGTGGTTCTGGCGAATAGCGAGTAGCGAGCAATGAGTAGTGAGTAGAAAGCGACCGATGCAACCACGCCGTCCTACTCCAAATCCCGTTCACTCATCTCTACGGCCTATTCGCTCTCCCTTTTTGCAATTTCGCTACCGACTACCGACTGCCGATCTCTCTCACGCCGCCTGCGCCGCCAGCTTCTGGGCCTTGGCGACGGCGTCGTCGATGGTGCCGACCATGTAGAAGGCCGCCTCGGGCAGGTGGTCGTATTCGCCGGCGCACAGGCCCTTGAAGCCGCGGATCGTATCCTCGAGGTCGACGAACACGCCCGGCACGCCGAGGAAGACCTCGGCGACGTGGAAGGGCTGGCTCATGAAGCGCTCGATCTTGCGGGCGCGGGCGACGATCAGCTTGTCCTCTTCGGAAAGCTCATCCATGCCGAGGATGGCGATGATATCCTGCAGCGACTTATAGCGCTGCAGGATTTCCTGCACTTCGCGGGCAGTATTGTAGTGCTCCTCGCCGACGATCGAGGCATCGAGCATGCGCGAGGTCGAATCGAGCGGGTCGACCGCCGGATAGATGCCCTTTTCCGAAATGGCGCGGTTGAGCACCGTCGTCGCATCGAGGTGAGCAAAGGAGGTGGCCGGTGCCGGGTCGGTCAGATCGTCGGCC
>CAZKTH010000432.1:1144-1546 GCA_964555575.1 uncultured Devosiaceae bacterium
GGGACTGCACCGTGGTGTTCGAACCCTTGTTGGTGGTGGTGAGTCGCTCGTGGATCGTGCCCATGTCGGTGGCCAGCGTCGGCTGGTAGCCCACGGCCGAGGGAATGCGGCCAAGAAGCGCCGACATTTCCGAGCCGGCCTGGGTGAACCGGAAGATGTTGTCGATGAAGAACAACACGTCCTGACCCTGGTCGCGGAAATGCTCGGCGACGGTCAGCCCGGAGAGCGCCACGCGGGCACGGGCTCCGGGCGGTTCGTTCATCTGGCCGAACACGAGGGCGCACTTGGACCCTTCGGTCGAGCCGCCGTGTTCCCTGGGGTCCTTGTTGACGCCCGATTCGATCATTTCGTGATAAAGGTCGTTGCCCTCGCGGGTGCGCTCGCCGACGCCGGCGAACACCG
>CAZKTH010000433.1:0-1539 GCA_964555575.1 uncultured Devosiaceae bacterium
ACGCCCTTGCCGCCGAAGAGGTGGCTTCGGCCTATCCGGCCTGGGTCGAGACCGCCTTCCTGATGGCCGGCATCCGGACGGGGCTCGAGACCGGGGATACCGAACTGGTGGCCCGGTTCCTGGGCAAGATCGATACGGCCTCGCTCGGTCAGGACGATCTGACCCGCTACGAACTCTATTCCGGCCGGCTCGACGAGGAGCAGGGGCGTTTCGACGAGGCGCTCGACACCTATGGGCAGGTGATCGCCGCCGACATAAGGCCGACCCGGGCCGAGGCGATCTACCAGACCATCCTTCTGCTCGACAAGATGAAGCGCCTCGATCCGACCCGCGCCGCCGAAACCCTCGCTTCCGAGGTCATGATCTGGCGCGGCGGTGAACTCGAAGCCAAGATGATGGCCTTGCTGGCCGATCTCTATTTCCGTACCCAGGATTTCCGCAGCGCCTTCGAAACCGTGCATGCGGTGGCGCTGTCGCATCCGAACAGCCCGGAAGTCGAAAGACTTCTGGACAAGGCCAGGCAGAATTTCGCCGATCTTTATCTCAATGGCGAGGCGGATGCGATGCAGCCGGTCGAGGCCCTGTCGCTTTATTATGACTACCGCGAATTCACCCCGCCCGGGGCGCGCGGCGACGAAATGGTGCGCAATCTCGCCCGGCGCCTGGTCAAGGTCGACCTTCTGGCCCAGGCGGCCGAACTGCTCGACTACCAGATCAGCAACCGGCTCGAAGGGGCGGCCAAGGCGCAGATCGCCGCCGATCTCGCCGTGATCGACATTGCCGACCGCAAGCCCGAAAAGGCGCTCGAGGCCCTGCATGTCTCGCATATCGCCGGCCTGCCGCCCTCGCTCGAACGCCAGAGGCGGGTGCTCGAGGCGCGGGCGCTGATCGATTCCGGCCGCGAGGATCTGGCGCTCGATCTGCTGGCGGCGATGGACGGACGCGATGCCGATCTGTTGCGGGTCGATGCGCAATGGCGCACCAAACGCTATCGCGAAGCCGCCGAACTGATCGAACGGCTCTATTCCTCGTCTGCGCCGGACGAGGCGCTGTCGCCGAGCGGGCGCGCCAACATCATCCGCGCCGCCGTGGGTTTCGTTCTGGCCGACGACCGTATCGGGCTGTCGCGTCTTCGCTCCAAATTCGGCGAGCGCATGGCCGAGACGCCGCAATGGCCGATATTCGACTTCGTCACCGGCCAGGTTTCGATAAACAGCGCCGAATTCCGCAAGGTCGCCAAACAGGTGGCCGATGTCGACTCGCTCGACGCCTTCCTGAAGACCTATCGCGACATCTACGAGCCGGACGGTTCGGTCGCCCCGACCAAGCCGACCCAGAACGGGTAGGGCAGGCCGGCCCGAAGCAACGCGCCGGACCGGGTAAGGGGCCCTTGCGCCGGCGTTGATGGGCTCCCTCAGCCGGGCCGCTTCCGTCAAAACGAAAAGCTGTCTGGAGCATGCGTTCTGATGGAATCAGAACGGAAAATGCTCTAGTACTACTGTGTCATAAAATGATTATGGCAGCATGGACATCGCGGCA